>NZ_RKHG01000001.1:0-313895 GCF_003752415.1 Luteococcus japonicus
GTTGTTGTCGCCCTCGTCCCATCGGCTCGGCTTGGTGGGGTAGAAGGGCACGCGGGTGTACTCGTCGTCGGGACCGGTGAGTTGCTTGGCCTCCTTGAAGACATCCTCCAGACGGGCGCGGAACTTGTTCATCACGTCTTCCGCATCCTGGGTGGTGATGTCACCTCGGCCGATCAGGCTCTCGTGTACAGCTTGTGCGTGGAGCGCTTCTGCTCGATCAGGTCGTACATGTTCGGCTGGGTGAAGCTCGGGTCATCGCCCTCGTGTGGCCGCGACGGCGGTAGCAGACCAGGTCGATCACTACGTCCTTGTTGAAACCGCTGCCGGTACTCGAAGGCGATCCGGCCGGCGAGCACGCAGGCGTCCGGGTCATCGCCGTTGACATGGATGACGGGCGCCTGGATCACCTTGGCCACGTCGGTGCAGTAGACACTGGAGCGGGACTCCACCGGCGAGGTGGTGAAGCCCACCTGGTTGTTGACCACGACGTGCACCGTGCCGCCCACGCGGTAGCCGCGCAGCTGGCTCATCTGCAGCACCTCGTAGACGACGCCCTGGCCGGCGAAGGCCGCGTCACCGTGCAGCAGGATCGGCAGGACCGGGTAGCCCTCGCCGTCGTTCAGTGCGCTGGGCAGGCGGTCCAGCTTGGCGCGGGTGATGCCTTCCAGCACCGGGTCCACGGTCTCCAGGTGCGACGGGTTGGCCGCCACCGAGGTGCGGATGGTGGCGCCGCTGGCGGCGGAGAACTTGCCCTCCGCGCCGAGGTGGTACTTCACGTCGCCCGAGCCCTGGGTACCGGCCATGCCGATGTTGCCCTCGAACTCCCGGAAGATCTGGCCGTAGCTCTTGCCGGCGATGTTGGCCAGCACGTTCAGACGGCCACGGTGCGGCATACCGATGCAGACCTCGTCCAGCGAGTTGTCGGCGGCCAGCTCGCAGATCTCGTCGAGCAGCACGATGGTGGACTCGCCACCCTCGAGGCTGAAGCGCTTCTGGCCGACGAACTTGGTCTGCAGGAAGGTCTCGAAGATCTCCGCCTCGTTGAGCTTGTCGAGGATGCGCAGGTGCTCCTCGCGGGGCAGGGGAGTGTGCGGCTTCTCGAACTTCTCCTGGAACCAGCGACGCTGTTCGGTGTCCGAGATGTGCATGTACTCGATGCCCATGGTGTGGCAGTAGGAGTCACGCAGGATGTCCAGGATCTCGCGCAGCGTCATGTAGCTGCGGGCCTCGCCAGCGAAGGTGCCGACCGCGAACTCGCGGTCCAGGTCCCACACAGTCAGGCCGTGGGTCTCCAGCTCGAGTTCGGGGTGGGTGCGCTGGCGGTACTCCAGCGGGTCGACGTCGGCCATGAGGTGGCCCAGGCTGCGGTAGGCCTGGATCAGCTCGACGACACGGGCCTCCTTGGGCACCTGACTGTAGCGGTGGGCGCTGACGTCGGTGTCCCAACGCAGCGGGCGGGTAGGGGACGCGCAGGCTCTCGAAGATCTGGTCGTAGAAACCGTCCTCGCCCAGCAGCAGCCGGTGCATCTTGCGCAGGAACTCACCGGACTGTGCGCCCTGGATGACGCGGTGGTCATAGGTGGAGGTCAGCGTGGTGATCTTGCTGACGCCCAGCTCGTTGATCCGGCTCTCGCTGGTGCCCTGGAACTCCGGCGGGTAGTCGATGGATCCGACGCCGACGATGACTCCCTGGCCATTCATCAGGCGGGGCACCGAGTGGTTGGTGCCCAGGCCACCGGGATTGGTCAGCGAGGCGGTGACGCCCTGGAAGTCCTCGACACCGAGCTTGCCGGTACGGCCCTTCTTGACGACCTCCTCGTAGGCGGCCCACCACTGCATGAAGTCGAGCTGCTCGCAGCCCTTGATGGCGGGCACGACCAGGTTGCGGGTGCCGTCGGGCTTGACGAGGTCCATGGCCAGACCGATGTTGATCGACGGGTTCTCGATCAGGACGGGCTTGCCGTTCTCCTCGCCGTAGGCATTGTTCATGGCCGGGATGGCCTTGAGCGCCTGCACCATCGCGAAGCCGATGATGTGGGTGAAACTGACCTTGCCACCCTTCGAGCGCTTGAGGAAGTTGTTGATCACGGTGCGCTGGTCGATGACCAGCTTCATCGGGACCGACCGCACGGTGGTGGCCACCGGCATGGTCAGCGAGGCGTCCATGGCCTTGGCCGTGCGCATCGGCACGCCCTTCATGACCGTCTTCTTGGGCTCCTGGCTGGCCACCTTGGGGCGGTTGGCGGGATTCGGCGCATTGGCGCTCAGGCCCGAGGCGTGTCCGGGCGTGGACGGCGTCTCGGTGCGCACCTCGCGCTGCTCGACCTTGGTGGGCTTGGGGGCCTCGGCCGGGGCGGACTGTTTGGGCTGCGCTGGGTCGGACTGTTTGGGCTGCGCTGGGGCGGACTGTTTGGGCTGCGCTGGGCGGACTGTTCGGGCTGCACCGGGGCGGACTGTTCGGGCTGCGCCGGGGTGGCCTGCTGCGGGGCGGCAGCAGGAGCGGGTGCGGCGGCGGGCGTCGCCTGCTGCGCCTGCGCCGGCGAGTTCTTGGCGAAATAGGCCGCCCACGCGGCATCCACGCTGCTCGGATCGGACTTGTACTGCTCGTACATTTCCTCGATCAGCCAGTCGTTGGCGCCGAAGTCACTGGAGGAGTCGTTGTTTGACATGTGTTGTGCGGTGGCTCGGGCCACCATCGCCTTCTTCCGGTGTGTGTTGGCCTGCGGCAGGCCCCTGCGCCTACCTGGATGCGATGTTATCCGTTACCCGGGTGGCTTGGGCAAACCTGTTTGTCATCAATCCTTCAACAGTCCACCAGACGGTGATGGCCGTCAAGCCCACGAGCCCCAGATTTCGGCCGACGAGCGCCGCCGTCGCGCCCCGGTCGGCTGTCTCGGGCACGATCAGGCCGAGGTAGTGGTTGGGGTAGACGTACTGGGTGGCCCAGGCGATCGCCAGGCATGTGACGGCCACCAGAGTGGCCCTGGCCCGGTGCTTGCCGCGGGGCGCGAGTCCAAGCCAGGCAGCGCTGACGGCCCCCAGCCACGCGACATATTGCGGGCTGAGGGTCTTGTTCGCGCTCAGCATGACGAGCACGATGGACAGGCAGGCCAGAGCCCGCAGGTCGGGGCTGGCCCCCTCCCGGAAGACCAGCACGGCGATGACTCCGGTGTAGAGGACACCCAGAGCCATGGCGACGGAGGAAAGTCGAAGAAGTGTTTCGACGTGCGGACCGAAGACCTCGAAGGCATTGAAGGGAGACATCCTCACGTCCCACCGGACCGCTGCATTGCCCGCCTGTTCCGGCCCGCCGAAGGCGCGCAGGAGGATCGGGACGCTCGCCCAGGCGCTCTCGATCTGAAGTCCCCGTCCGGACTGCCAGGACAGGGGTGAGACGAGCCGCATCGGGCCGGCGACGAGCAGGGAGGCCAGGGCCAGGCCCATGCCCGTCGCGCTGAACCAGACGAGGCGTTCCCGGGAAGAACGGTCACGCCCCAGCAGGGGGGCAATCAGCAGCGCCGGCCACAGCTTGATGCCGGCTCCCAAGGCCATCAGGGCCCCGGACAGCCCTGGCCGACGGGCCACCAGGAAGACCGCGACGCCCACCACCACGCCGGCCAGCAGGTCATAGCGGAACCAGATCAGTGGCCCCATCGCAAAGGTGAAGACCATCCAGTAGATGGCCGCCACCTTGGAGCGGCCCTGCCACAACCAGACCGAGAAGCCTCCGTCGAGCACGGCCATCAGCAGCGCGAAGAGCAGGCAGTAGAGCGAGACGTCGTCATCGATGGGCTGGCGCAGCACGTCCAGCAGCCAGACCACCGGCATCGGGTACTCGCGCAGCACCGTGGAGTAGTCCTGTGCGCCCTGCAACTGACCGAAGTAGTAGCGCACGTCGTTGATGATGAAGGTGTAGTCCTTCGCCCACTGGTGGAGCATCCAGCAGCGGGAGAGCACCCAGAGCGCCACCCACGGGACGGCACTGCCCAGCAGCAGCCGACGGATGTCGGTGCCGAGCAGGGACGGGGGACTGGATTCGGGGGCGGGGGAGCTCACGTTCTCCGTTCAGCGTTCGGCGTCTGTGGCCAACCGGGTGGCCTCGATCTGGCGCGGATGCAGGAAGCTCCAGATCCACGCCGCGATCTTGAACAGTACCCAGCACAGGACCACATTGCGGGCGGCCAGCACCAGCGTGGCGCCGTGCATGCCGGGCCGGTGACCCACCAGCGACGCATATCCGATGGGGTAGATGATCTGGGTCAGCAGGGTGATCACCAGCGTCCACTCGCTGATCTCCGCCAGATGGTGCTCGTCGCTGCGGGCCCGGTGGCTGCCCTTGGGGTTCTCGCTGGCCATGGCCCAGCCCGCGGCCAGCGGGCCACCCACCCAGATGATGTACTGCGGACTGAATGTCTTGTTGGCCACGATCATCACGAAGATGACCAGCAGCATCAGGGCAGCTCCCTCGATCAGGCGCTGGTCCCCGCGGCGCAGCCACAGCAGGTAGCAGGCCACAGTGGCCAGCAGGCCCAGCGCCATTGCCGCGGAGGCGAGGGTCTGGAAGAGCTCGGTGGCGGGCCCGGAGATCTCCCACGCGTTGAAGTCGCTGACGGCCACCCAGAAGGTCTCGGGGGTCATCATCCGCCACAGCATCGGGATCGTGGCCCACACGCTCTCGATCTGCAGTCCGCGCTGACCCTGCCAGCCCAGGGGGGAGACGAGCCGGTCCCAGCCGGCCCAGACCAGACTGGCGATCGCGAGCAGGCATCCCGATCCCCAGAAGCCGAGGCTGGTGAGCAACCGGTTTCGCCGTGGTGAGCCGTGCTCCCGGTCCCCCAGGAGCGCTGGCCACAGCAGCGCCGGCCAGAGCTTGATTGCCGCGCCGATCCCGATCATCGCGCCCGACGCGACGGGTTGCTTCTTGCGCAGCAGGAGCAAGGCCCAGCCGGCCAGGACAGCCGTGATGATGTCGAAACGCAGGTAGGCGGTGGTGCCCACGAGAGGTACGAAGGCGGACCAGAAGGCGACGGCCTTGCCGCGCAGCCGCCCAGCGTCGTGCCACAGCGTCCAGGTGAAGGCGGCGTCCAGCAGGAACATCAGGCAGAAGAAGGCGGCCACATAGGCCCACCGGTGGCCGAAGCTCACCAGGTCCGGGAGCTTGAGCAGCCACAGGACGGGGGTGGGGTATTCGATCATCGTCGACTGGGGGCCGTTGAGGCCCATCCGGGTGATGTTCTCGTGGTAGTAGCGAGTGTCTCCCAGGGTGAAGAGCATGGCTGCCCATTCAAGGAAGAGGACGATGCGGCTGAACAGCCACACCTTCTTCATCAGGCGGGCATCGTTGAGCCGTTCCGAGTCCCACCAGGCCCGCCACGGTGAGGTGGGGGTGAGGAAGCTGGCTTGTTCACTGGTGGAAGTCTGGCTCACTGGGGCCCCCGGTCGGCGGGCCGCGCCCGGGCCCAGTCACTACATGGACGAACACTGCTCTTGATGGACGAGAATCCGTCCTTCTGGCGCCCCCGGCAGGATTCGAACCTGCGCTCCCCGCCTCCGGAGGGCGGTGCTCTATCCCCTGAGCTACGGGGGCCAGCCCCTGTTGGGGCGTGGACCACAGTAGCAGGCTCCGGCAGTGCTTCGTCACAAGGGTCGGGGTGGCGCGTCGCGTGTCAGCGTCTGGAACGTGGTCGAGGGTCGGTGGTGGCTTCTGGAAGGATCAGGGGTATGACGCACACCCATGTCGCCGGCTCCATCCATGCCGACGCCACCGCGGCGGGACCGCAGTGGCTCAACCGCCCCACCGACGTCAACGAACTCGATCCCGCGCTGTGGAGCGCTTCGGTCGAGCGTGTCGATGGAGGAGAGGTGAGCGTGGCTGGTCTGGGCGTCAAGGAGATCGCCGAAGAGGTGGGCACTCCCGCCTATGTGGTCGACGAGGCGGACTTCCGCGCAAGGGCTGCCGCCTTCCGTGAGGCCTTTGCCGGTTGGCAGGTCTACTACGCAGGCAAGAGCTTCCTGACCCGGAGCGTGGCGCGCTGGATCCGGGAGGAGGACCTGTACCTCGACGTGTGCAGCGGGGGAGAGCTCACGGTGGCCCTGGCCGGCGGCATGGACCCGGCACGCATCGGCCTGCATGGCAACAACAAGTCCGTCGACGAGCTGGCCCTGGCCTTGTCGAAGGGTGTGGGCAGGATCATCGTCGACTCGCTGGACGAGATCGGCCGGATCGAACAGCTCTGTGCGGCCAATGGCTGGCGCGCCCGGGTGATGGTGCGGGTGACCACCGGCGTGGAGGCACACACCCACGAGTACATTGCCACCGCGCACGAGGACCAGAAGTTCGGCTTCAGCATCACCAATGGGCAGGCGATGGTCGCAATGGTGCGCTGCCACTACAGCGAGCACATGGACCTGCTGGGGATCCACTCACACATCGGCTCGCAGATCTTCGACACCCACGGCTTCGAGGTGGCTGCCCGCCGCACCATGAAGCTCCTGGCCCAGTTCGCCGCGGCGACCGGGACGGAGCTGCCCGAGTTGGACCTCGGTGGCGGCTTCGGCATCGCGTACACCCATGCCGACACCCCCGCAACGCCCGACGCCCTGGCCACCAGTCTGCGGGAGATCGTCGAGCATGAGGCGCGCGGATACAACATCGCCATCCCACAGATCAGCATCGAACCGGGCCGCGCCATCAGCGGCCCCACCACCATGGCGCTCTACACCGTGGGTACGGTGAAGGTGGTCGACATCGACGGGGGACAGAACCGGGTCTACGTGAGCATCGACGGTGGGATGAGTGACAACATCCGTCCCGCCCTCTATGCCGCTGAGTACTCGGCGGCCGTCGTCTCGCGCGCCTCCCGGGCCGAGCCCGTCCTGTGCCGCGTGGTCGGCAAGCACTGTGAGGGTGGCGACATCCTGGTCCGCGACGTCTTCCTGCCCGCGGACATCGCCCCCGGAGACCTGCTGGCGGTTCCCGCGTCGGGTGCCTACTCCCGGGCGATGGCCAGCAACTACAACATGCTGACCAAGCCTCCGGTCGTCGCGGTGCGCGACGGCGAACTGACCACATTGCTGCGCCGTGAGAGCCTCGAGGACCTGATGAGCCTCGACGTCGGCAACTGAGCAGCACTCCCCGCCCGAAACAATCCACGAAGGACGAAGGACGACGATGAACAGGCTCGAACCCGTAGACCCCGCGAAGCTCGCGCCCCTGAAGGTTGCCCTGTTGGGCTGTGGCGTGGTGGGCAGCCAGGTGGCCCGCGTGATCACCGAACAGGCAGAGGACCTCACCAACCGGATCGGCTGTCGGCTCGAGCTGGTCGGCATCGCGGTGCGCAACCTGGACCGGGACTTCGGCGGCCTTGACCCGGAATTGTTCACCGATGACGCGAAGGCGCTGGTCTCGCGCGATGACCTGGACATCGTGATCGAGGTCGTCGGCGGCATCGAGCCCACCCGCGAGCTGGTGCTGACCGCCATCGACCACGGTGCCAGCATCGTCACCGCCAACAAGGCCCTGTTGGCCCAGGACGGGGAGGCACTGTTCACAGCTGCCGAGAGCCGGGGCGTCGACCTCTACTTTGAGGCGGCCGTCGCTGGCGCCATCCCGATCGTGAGGCCGCTGCGAGAGTCCCTGGTGGGTGACGAGATCACCACCGTGATGGGGATCGTGAACGGCACGACGAACTACATCCTGGACCAGATGACCACCACGGGGGCGGACTTCGACGATGCCCTCGCCGAGGCGCAGCGCCTGGGATATGCGGAGGCGGACCCCACCGCAGACGTGGAGGGCTATGACGCCGCGGCCAAGGCGGCCATCATGGCGACGCTCGCCTTCCACACCCGGGTGCGGGGTGCGGACGTCTACCGCGAGGGAATCACCTCGGTGACCAGCAACGACATCGTCCTGGCCCGCAAGCTGGGCTGCGTGGTCAAGATGCTGGCCGTCCTCAAGACCGACGTGCAGGGAGCGGTGAGCGTGCGGGTCCACCCCGCACTGGTTCCCTCCAGCCACCCGCTCGCCAGCGTCGGCGGTGCCTACAACGCCATCTTCGTGGAGAGCAGGGATGCCGGGCGGCTGATGTTCATGGGCCCCGGCGCAGGCGGCTCCCCGACCGCGTCAGCCGTGATGGGTGACCTGGTCACCGTGGCTCGCAACCGCGTTCGCGGTGTCGCTGGTCCCGGGGAGTCCGTCTACGCCCAGCGCGCGATGACCCCGATGGGTGAGGTCGAGACGCGCTACCTGGTGCGGATCAATGTCGTCGACGAGCCCGGCGTGCTGGCTGCAGCCGCCGCCATCTTCGCCAACCACAACGTCTCGGTGCAGACGGTGGACCAGTCGCCCGCCGTCGCGCGTGACGGGGAGGACGAGGAGATTGCAGTGCTGGCCATGATGACCCACCAGGCCAGGGAATCGGACCTCCAGGCCGTCGTGCGTGAGCTGGAGGAACGCAGCTTCACGCGGGGCACGGTGGAGGTCCTGAGGGTCGAGGGAAAGTGAGATGGAGCCTGCGATGGTGAGCCTGCCGGCGGGGCGCCGGGCGCGAGTGCGAGTGCCCGCCACGAGCGCGAACCTGGGGCCCGGCTTCGACTGCATGGGTCTCGCGGTGGACCTGGTCGACGAGCTGTCTGCCGAGGTGTTGGAGGAGGGCGTCGAGGTGCAGGTCACCGGCGAGGGCGCCGATCAGGTACCGCGGGACGGCTCGCACCTCGTGGTGCGTGTGCTCACCGAATCCCTTGCGGAGCTGGGCTCTTGGCTGCCGGGTGTGCGCCTGGATGCGCACAACGTCATCCCACACAGCCGCGGCCTGGGTTCCTCGGCAGCCGCCATCGTGGCCGGGCTCGCCCTGGCCTGGGGGTTGGCCCGGCCGGGTGAGCCGCTGGACCTGGACTGGGCCTGTCGGGTGAGCACCCGGTACGAGGGTCACCCGGACAATGCCTGTGCGGCCGTGCTGGGCGGCATCGTGTTGGCCTGGCCCGGCGTCGGGGACGACGTCGAGGTGGTCCGCCTCGAGGCGGCACCGGGGCTCCGGGCCATCGCCTGGGTGCCCGGATTCGAGGTCCGCACCGCGGGAGCGCGACAGGTCCTGCCCGTCGACGTGCCGCGGGTGGATGCGCTGGCCCAGGCCATCAGTTCAGCCCTCCTGGTGCACGCCCTCACCAAGGATCCGTCGAAACTCCTGGACGGTACGCGGGACAGGCTCCACCAGCCCTATCGTGCTCCGCTGATGCAGCCCTCGGCGGACCTGATGGCTGAGCTGCGCTCGCAGGGGATTGCGGCCTTCATCTCCGGGGCCGGGCCCACGGTGTTGGCGATGGGCACCCCGGACCAGTTGGCGGCCGCCGAGGACGTCCGGGCGGACGGGTTCACGCGGCATGACCTGTCCCTGGGGCGCGGCGTCGAGATCTTGCGGGGCTGAAGGCCTCCGGAACCGTGCCGCGGGGTAATTGCGGGCTGGCGAGGGCGGGATGCTACGCTCTTCTGCAGGATGAGGACCGCATCGCGGAATCGTCCGCACCTCACAGGTCAGGTGCCATCTCGACCCAGGTTCTGGGCCGGAGAACCACTGGAGAACAACCCCGTCAGTCTCGTCGGGTCCCTTCCCTTGCTCATCAGCGTGGTCCTTCCCCTCTTGCCATTCGAGACGTGAACCATGTCCGCCAGCGCGGCGACGCGGTCCCGACCTGAATCGACATCGGGCGATGCCCGGCAAGCACTGTGCTGCCACCACCATCCCGCGCCCGGTTCGCGAAAGGAATCCAGTGACTGACAATGTGACCGAGCCTTCTGCCGGCACCGGGCTGTCCGCGAAGAAGCTGCCCGAACTCAAGGCCATGGCCTCCTCCATGGGCATCAAGACGACCGGCCTCAAGAAGGCCGACCTGATCAGCGCGATCGCCGGAGGCGGCCAGCCGCGCTCTGAGGCGCCCGATCGCACTCGTCGCGCCAGCCGTCCGGCGGGGGCACCCGAGGGCAGTGAGTCGAAGACCGAGCGGCCCGTGGTGGCGTCCCAGCCGAGAAATGAATCCCAGCCGAATGCGGAGCAGTCGCCGGCCGGACAGGACGAGCGTGCGGGGGAGCAGCCGGAGCAGCGTCGTCGCGGTCGCCGGCGCGCCGAGCAGCCGGAGGGCGTTCAGCCGCAGGTCTCGAACACCCAGCGGGAGCAGGAGGCTCCCCAGGGGGAACCCGATGTCAGCGCCGAGGTCGGTGCGCGTCTGGCCGAGCTGAGCAACCAGAGCGGACGCCAGCGTCGTCGCCGTGGCGGCAATGCCGACGGCGAGGCCCAGAACGCCGGACAGCAGAGCCAGGACAATGACGCCAGCACAAGCGGTGGCAACAACAATGCCGGCGGCAATGGTGGCGGTCAGGGCAACAACCAGAGCAGTAACCAGAACAACCAGCAGAACAGCAACCAGGGCAACGGCGGGGGCAACAAGCAGAGCAACCGCGAGAACAACCGCGACAACAACCGCGACAACAACCGCGACAACAACCGGGACTTCGACGACGACAACGGCGGCCGGCGCGGGCGTCGGCGTCGCCAGCGGGACCGGGGCAACCGTCGTCAGCGGGGCGGGAACCAGGCCATCGACCGCTACGAGGCCGAGCCGGTCATCAGTGAGGACGACGTCCTGCTGAACATCGGCGGCATCCTCGACGTGCTCGACAGCTACGCCTTCGTCCGTACCTCCGGCTACCTGCCCGGCAGCAATGACGCCTATGTCTCCCTCTCGATGGTGCGCAAGTACGGCCTGCGTCGCGGCGACGTTGTCACCGGTGCGATCCGTCAGCAGCGTGAGGGGGAGCGCAAGGAGAAGTTCAACCCGCTGGTTCGTCTGGACACCATCAATGGTGCCGACCCGGAGCAGATGAAGGTCCGCCCCGAGTTCCAGAAGCTCACCCCGCTCTACCCGCAGGAACGCCTGCGCCTGGAGACGACCCCCACCAACATGACCGGCCGCATCATCGACCTGGTCAGCCCCATCGGCAAGGGCCAGCGTGGCCTGATCGTCTCGCCGCCCAAGGCTGGCAAGACGATGATCATGCAGAACATTGCGAACGCGATTGCCGAGAACAATCCCGAGGTCCACCTGATGGTGGTCCTGGTGGACGAGCGTCCCGAGGAGGTCACCGACTTCCAGCGCACCGTCGCCGGCGAGGTGATCGCCTCGACCTTCGACCGCCCGGCCGACGACCACACCACGATCAGTGAGTTGGCCATCGAGCGCGCCAAGCGCCTGGTGGAGCTCGGGCATGACGTGGTCGTGCTGCTGGACGGCATCACCCGTCTGGGGCGTGCCTACAACCTGGCCGCTCCGGCGTCGGGGCGCATCCTGTCCGGCGGTGTCGACTCGGCCGCCCTGTACCCGCCGAAGAAGTTCTTCGGTGCCGCGCGCAACATCGAGGACGGCGGCTCGCTGACCATCCTCGCGACTGCCCTGATCGAGACCGGCTCCAAGATGGACGAGGTCATCTTCGAGGAGTTCAAGGGCACCGGCAACATGGAGCTGCGGCTCAAGCGCAACCTGGCGGACAAGCGCATCTTCCCGGCCATCGACGTGGATGCCTCCGGCACGCGTCGCGAGGAGCTGCTCCTGGGCCGCGAGGAACTGGCGATCATCTGGAAGCTGCGTCGGGTGCTGTCCGGCATGGACGACCAGCAGGCCCTGGAGATGCTGCTCAAGCAGATGCGCAAGTCCCAGAGCAATCCAGAATTCCTGGTCCAGATCTCGAAGACCACGCCGGCGGAGTGATCCGGATGGCCAGACCCACCCGGGAACAATCCGGGTGGGTTTGGTGTTGGACACTCCGCACGGCATAATTGACCGTCGGTGCCGGTTCACGTCCACAATCCATGTCAGGACGACCCGGTGCATCCATCATCAAGGAGACATGACCATGAAGCAGGGTATTCACCCCGATTACGTGGAGACCACGGTGACTTGCACCTGTGGCAACACGTTCACCACCAAGAGCACCAACAAGTCCGGCTCGCTGAGCGCCGACGTGTGTGCGGCCTGCCACCCGTTCTACACGGGCAAGCAGAAGATCCTCGACACCGGTGGCCGCGTGGCCCGCTTCGAGCGTCGTTACGCCAAGAAGTAACTACTCCGACGAGCGCTGGGCGGCAGGGAAACCTGCCCCCGGCGCTCGTTCTTTTTGTCCAGCCACGGGGTGCCAGCCCACACCCCACGATGCCCGCCCCGCCCCACGATGCCCGAGCCTGTCGAGGGCCAGGAGACGCCATGTTCGAGAATGCCGATCCACTGCGCGCCGAGTTCGCCGATCTGGAGCACCAGATGGCAGATCCGGCGCTGCACGTTGACATGGCGCGCTCGCGGCGGGTCGGGCGACGGTATGCGGAGCTGACCCCCATCATCAAGGCGCTCGCCGAGTACGAGCAGGTGGCCGAGGATCTCCAGGCAGCCCTCGAACTGGCCGACGAGGATCCTTCCTTCGCTGCAGAGGCCCAAGAGCTCACCGTGCGGCGCGAGGGGGTCACGGAGCGGCTCAACCGCCTGCTGGCCCCGAGGGATCCACACGACAGCCTGGATGCCCTGCTGGAGATCAAGTCCGGCGAGGGCGGCGAGGAGTCGGCCCTCTTCGCCGGTGACCTGTTGCGGATGTACTCGCGCTACGCCGAGAGTCAAGGCTGGAAGGTGGAGCTCCTCGACGAGCAGACCACTGACCTGGGTGGCTACAAGAGTGTCACTGTCGCGGTGAAGGCAGGGGCCGGCGCCGCCCAGACCCCCTTCGGTGCCTTGAAGTTCGAGGGTGGTGTGCACCGGGTCCAGCGGGTGCCGGTCACCGAGAGCCAGGGCCGGATCCACACCTCTGCCGCGGGGGTGCTGGTGATGCCCGATGTGGAGGACGACGACGAGGTCAGGATCGATGACGAAGACCTGCGCATCGACGTCTACCGCTCCTCGGGCAAGGGCGGGCAGGGCGTGAACACCACGGACTCCGCGGTGCGGATCACCCACCTTCCCACCGGCGTCGTGGTGACCTGCCAGAACGAGCGTTCGCAGCTGCAGAACAAGGAACAGGCCATGCGGATCCTGCGCTCCCGCCTGGTGGCCTTGGCCGATGAGCAGGCCGCACAGGATGCCTCCGCGGCGCGCGCCTCGCAGGTGCGCACAGTGGACCGCAGCGAGCGGATCCGCACCTACAACTATCCGGAGAACCGGATAGCCGACCACCGGATCGGCTTCAAGGCGCACAATCTCGACGCAGTCCTCGACGGGGACCTGGGCCCGCTGGTGGAGGCCCTGCAGGCGGCAGACCTCGCGGAGCGCCTCGAGCAGGTGGGGGAGTGAGCCGCCCGGCCGGCCAGGTCATGCGGGAGGGCAGCGCGCGTCTCGCGGAGGCAGGCACGGCCTCGCCGATGGCCGAGGCGCGCACCCTGCTCAGCCATGTCCTGCATCGTGAGCCTCGTGACCTGGTCCTGGCCACCGTCGACGACGACCAGGCCGCCGCCTTCTCCGCGCTGTTGGACTCCCGTGTCGCCGGCATTCCGGTGCAGCACCTGACGGGGGAGGCCTGGTTTCGCACGGTGCGGCTGGAGGTCGGCCCCGGAGTCTTCGTTCCGCGTCCCGAGACCGAGGTGATGGTGGGCTGGGGTCTGCAGCGGATCGCAGCCGTGGAGGCTCCGGTTGTCGCGGAGCTGTGTGCCGGGTCCGGCGCCATCAGCCGGGCCATCGCCGCAGAGCACCCGGGGGCCCGGCAGTTCGCCATCGAGCTGGATCCGGCGGCCCACCGACTACCTGGCCTGCGGCATCGACCCCGAGCGCTCCACCATCTTCACCCACTCGTCGGTCACGGCCCTGAACCAGCTGCTGCTGCCCTTCCTGAGCCTGGTCACGGTGCCCGAACTGCACCGCAACCCGACGGTCAAGGACGAGATGGCCAACAACCCGAACCGTCCGATGAGTGGCCTGATGCTGACCTTCCCGGTGCACCAGGCCGCGGACATCCTGTTCTGCAAGGCGAACCTTGTCCCCGTCGGCAAGGACCAACTGCCCCACATCGAGATCACCCGCGTCATCGCCCGTCGCTTCGACGAGCGCTACGGGCGAGTTGACGCCAAGACCCCCGTCTTTCCGCAGGCCGACGCCCTGATGAGCCCAGCCCCCGCCATCCTGGGCCTCGACGGCACCAAGATGAGCAAGTCCAAGGGCAACACCATTGAGATCGGGATGACCGCCGACGAGACGGCCAAGCTGATCAAGCGCGCCAAGACGGACTCGGAGCGTCACATCAGCTATGACCCGGTCAACCGTCCCGAGGTCAGCAACCTGGTGCTGCTCGCGGCACTGGCCACCGGCGGGGACCCGGTGCAGATCGCCGACGAGCTGGGCGATTCCGGCGGTGGCGGCCTGAAGAAGCTGGTCACCGAGGCCATCAACGAGCACTTTGCGTCCATCCGTGCCCGTCGCGCCGAACTGGCGGCCAATCCGGACCACCTGCGCGAGGTGCTGCGCGCGGGCAATGACAAGGCGAACGCGATCGCGGAGCAGACCCTCGACGAGGTCCGCTCCGCGATGGAGATGAAGTACTGAGCTGCGCTCACTCCTGCGAGCGGTTCTCCTGCCGCGACTGCGGAGCAAGGTAGCGCCACGGCGTGACGTCAGGCTGCAGCGGCATCGGGACGTGGATGACCGTCGGGATGTCCCGGCCGCTGGCCTGCCGATCCAGGCCCGCAGCGTCGAGACCTTCCAGGTCTTCGGCTTCGCGCGCAGCATGGGCGTCGAGCGCACCATCCGCGCCCGGTACGTGGTCGGTGGCGACGGTGCGCACTCCAAGGTGCGCAAAGCCATCGGCGCGCAGCACACCGGTGGCGCCAGCAAGCATGCCTGGGGGTGATGGCCATACTGGCCAATACCGACTTCCCGGACTGGAACACCACGTGGATCATCCAGTCCAACCAGGGCTCCATCCTGCACATCCGCGCGAGGGCGGCTTCCTGGTGCGGGTCTACGTCGACCTGGGTCAGGTGCCCGAGGACGACAACGGGAACATCCGCAAGACGCCTGTCGAGGAGATCATCCGTCGCGGCAATGCGATCTTCGCGCCGTACTCCTTCGATGTGTTGGAGGTCTGCCGGTGGAGCGTCTACGAGATGGGCATCGCGTCACAGATCGCTTCGACGACATCCCCGTCGAGGAGGCCGGGCAGCGGATGCCGCACGTCTTCATCGCCGGCGACGCCTGCCACACCACTCCGCCAAAGCCGGCCAGGGGATGAACGTCTCCATGCAGGACGGCTTCAACCTGGCCTCGAAGCTGGCCCAGGTGCTACGCGGCCTGTCCGACGAGAGCCTGCTGACCACCTACACCTCCGAGCGGCAGGAGATCGCCCAGGACCTGATCGACTTCGACCGGGAGTGGTTTACAAGCCGTCGCGGATCATCGGCACCGACGAGCACCAGGATCTCGCCGCGGGGTGGACGATTGGCAAGCGGCTCAAGTCCTCACCCGTGATGCGGTTGAGCGACGCCAACGAGGTGGAGCTGCCGGACCAGCTCTCAGAGGGGGTTGGGAAGTGCCACGTAGATGGTCTCCAGGAATTCCTCCAGTCCCTCGTGCGAACCCTCGCGGCCCAGGCCTGCCTGCTTGACCCCACCGAAAGGCGCCGCGGCATTGCTCATCACGCCCACATTGGCGCCGATCATGCCCACCTCCAGAAGCTCGGCCATCCGCAGGATGCGGGAGGTGTCGCGGGTGAAGACGTAGCCCGCCAGACCGACCGCCGCCCGGTTGGCCAGCTCCAGGGCCTCCTCCTCTGTGGTGAAGGTGGTGATGGGGGCAACGGGGCCGAAGATCTCCTGCCCCAGGATGTCGGCGTCGTGACTGACGCCGGTGAGCACGGTGGGGGAGAGGAAATTGCCCGGGCCCTCGACGGCCTTGCCGCCGGTCAGCACAGTGGCGCCCTGCTCCACCGCCTTGCCCACCAGGTCGAGGATCTCGTCGCGGGCCTTGCCAGTGATGACAGGGCCAATGTCGGTGCTCTCGGACATGCCGTCGCCCACGCTCAGTGTCGCGAAGCGATCCGCCAGACGACGGGAGAAGTCCTCGGCCACCGACTCGTGCACGATGAAGCGGTTGGCCGCGGTGCAGGCCTCCCCCATGTTGCGCAGCTTGGCGGCCGTCGCGCCCTCGACGGCGGCGTCCAGGTCTGCATCCTCGAAGACCAGGAAGGGGGCATTGCCGCCCAGTTCCATCGAGGTACGCAGCACGCCGTCGGCCGCTTGCTCCAGGAGCTGCTTGCCCACGCCGGTGGACCCAGTGAAGGACAGCTTGCGCAGCCGCTCGTCGGCCAGGATCGCGTCGGTGACGTCGTGCTTCTCACTGGTGATGACGTTGACCACGCCCGCGGGCAGTCCGGCGTCGGCGAGCACCTTGGCGAACAACAGTGAGGTGAGTGGGGTCAGGGAGGCGGGGCGCAGCACCACGGTGCAGCCGGCGGCCAGTGCCGGGCCCACCTTGCGGGTGGCCATGGCCAGCGGGAAGTTCCACGGGGTGATCAGCAGGCAGGGGCCGACGGGGCGCTTGGCCACCAGGTGGCGGGCCGTGCCCTCGGGGGAGATGCCGTAGCGGCCGTGGATCCGCACCGCCTCCTCGCTGAACCAGCGCAGGAATTCGGCGCCATAGGTCACCTCGCCGCGGGCCTCTGCCAGCGGCTTGCCCATCTCCAGGGTCATCAACCGGGCGAAGTCATCGGTGCGCTCGATCACCAGGTCGAAGGCGCGGCGCAGGATCTCGGAACGCTCGCGCGCGGGCGTGGCGGCCCAGGTCCGGGAAGCGTCGCAGGCGGCGTCCATCGCGGCCTTGCCATCCTCGACGTTGGCATCGGCAATCTCGCAGAGCACCTCACCCGTTGCAGGGTTCTCGACGGCCAGGGTGCCCCGACTCCCGGGGCGCCACGAGCCGTTGATGAACAGTCCGGTCTCAAGGTCTTCGGGAAGGCTCGGGTGGGTGGTGGTCGACATCGTTGGGACACCTCCGGGGGATTTGGATCTACGCGTTCGCTTTCACGATAGACCGTTGCATTAGTATACGAAATCGTATGCGATCCATGGCACGAGGCAAGGCCCCATTGCTCGCACGTCCGCAGGGTCGCGGACACGTCATAGGGAGACACCCTGTTGAACGGCGTCGAGAGTCAGACCGGGCATCCGGTCGGCAAGATCATCGCCGTCCACCTCAACTACCGTTTGCGCTGCGACGAGCGAGGCCGGACACCCAGCGAGGCGTGCTACTTCATGAAGCCCACCAGCTCCCTTGCCGCCAGCGCCGAGGTGGAGCGCCCCGAGGGCTTCGAGCTGCTCGACTACTTCATCTACGCCAATGCCGCGGCGCTGATCTTCGGCCCGCATTTCTTCAAGGCCGTGCCAGAGAGCATGCAGCTCATCCTGAGTTTTGCCACCGTGGGCATCTCCTTCCTCTTCCGCCCGTTCGGTGCGGCGGTTGCGGGGCACTACGGGGACCGTCTCGGCCGCAAGGCGATGCTCGTGCTCACCCTGATGCTGATGGGCGGCGCCACAACACTGATCGGCCTGCTGCCCACCGCCAATGCGATCGGCATCTGGGCCCCGATCCTGCTGATCGTGCTGCGCATCGTGCAGGGCTTCAGCGCCGCCGGCGAGTGGGGCGGTGCTGCCCTGATGGCCGTCGAGCACACACCGTCCGAAAAGCGCGGCCGGTTCGGCGCCTTCCCCCAGATCGGTGGTCCCGTCGGCATGCTGATGTCCACCGGCTTCCTGGCGATGCTCTCGGTGCTGCTCACCGAGCAGCAGTTCCAGGCCTGGGGCTGGCGCGTGCCCTTCCTCTTCTCGGTCGTGCTGATCGGCATCGGCATGTGGATCCGAATGGGCGCCACCGAGTCTCCCGTCTTCCAGGAGCTCACCGAGCACCCCCGAAGAGGTGAATATGCCGCTCGGCCAGGTCTTCAAGCACAGCTCCAAGGAGGTGCTGCAGAGCGCCGGTGACTTCATCGGCAACAATGCCGCGGGCTACATGCTGGTGGGTGGCTTCATCATCGCCTACACCACACAGGTGCTGGGCATGCCCAAGCAGGAGGTCCTCAACGTCGTGACCCTGTCGGCCGTCAGCTGGGGTTTCTTCACCTGGATGGGTGGCGTGCTGTCCGACAAGTCACCAAGTACCACAGCACCCGTCCCGTGGCCTACTACCTGATCGGCGTGACACTGCTCGCCCTGCTGGCCATCTTCACCACCAAGGACCGAACCGGCCTGCGCCTGGACAAGGACGCGCCGGACATGCCGCAGCTCTGAGCGTGCGGCGCCGTTATCCTCGTCCACAGCAGATGGTCAAACCTGGAGGTGCCCCGTGGGGGAGTCGAAGTCCGAGCTGGTCTACCGTGACCTGCGCGAACGGATCATGCACGCCGACTTCTCCGCGGGGCATCGCCTCGTGCTGGCCCGGCTGGCCGAGCACTACCAGGTCAGCCCCGTGCCCGTGC
Organism: Luteococcus japonicus; assembly: GCF_003752415.1. NCBI lineage: Bacteria > Bacillati > Actinomycetota > Actinomycetes > Propionibacteriales > Propionibacteriaceae > Luteococcus > Luteococcus japonicus. The sequence goes on from NZ_RKHG01000001.1 coordinate 18,488, forward strand.
GTGAGGCGCTGCGACGTCTGGAGGCCGAAGGCCTGGTCCGCTACACCCTGAACATCGGCGCCGAGGTCGTCGGCGTCAATGCGGCCGACTACACCGAGACCATGCAGGTGCTGGCCCAGCTGGAGGGCCTGGCCACCGCGCTGGCCGCACAGGTGATGGACGAGCAGACCCTGGAGCGCGCCCGGGAGATCAACGAACGGATGCGCGAGCTTCGTTCCAGCGGCTTCGATCCCGTGCAGTTCACCTCACTGAACCACGAATTCCACGTCGTGCTGTGCAGCGTCTGCCCCAACCACCACCTGCTGGACCTGTTGGGACGTGAATGGGAGCGGATGGCGCAGATCCGCAGCTCCACCTTCAGCCATGTCCCGGATCGCTCCCGGACATCGGTGGAGGAGCACGACCAGCTGCTCGAACTGATCGGTGGTCAGGCGCCGCAAGCCATGATCGAGGAGCTGGCACGACGCCACAAGCTGGGCACCCTGCGGCAGTTCCTGGACTCGGAGGGCTCCAGGTCCTGATCTCCGGTGGCATGGGCCCGCCAGCGTGGGCCGAGCCAAGGGTGCGCCCGCTGGTGGCCAACATCGACAACGACAACGCCCTGGTCCAGAAGGAGCAGTTCGGGCCCGCGCTGCCGATCGTGCCCTACACCGATCTGGAGCAGGCCATCGAGTGGGCCAATGACTCCGAGGTGGGCCTGGGATCGTCGGTGTGGAGCAGCGACCCGGAGCGTGCCCTGCAGGTCGCCGACCGCCTGGTGGCCGGCACCACGTGGATCAACAAGCACGGTGCCATCGATCCGCGGGTTCCCTTCGGCGGCGTGAAGCAGTCCGGCTTCGGGCTGGAGTTCGGCGTCGAGGGCCTCAAGGAGATGGGTCTGCCCAAGGTGGTCAGCCACTGACCTTCACACGCTCCCCGACCCTCACACGCTCCCCGGGCCTGTCGAGGGACTCACCCGTCGCCCCGGCCACGTCGTCGCAGGGCTGCTGCGGGTGATTCCGTGTGGGCGGCCTTGAAGGTGAGGGAGAAGTGGGCGGCGTCGGTGAATCCCGAGCGGGCGCCGATCACGGCCACCGGTGTGTACCGCTGCGCGGGGTCGACGAGGTCCTGGTGGCAGCGCTCCAGGCGGCGGGAGCGCACATAGGCGGAGACGGTCATGCCCTGTTCGAGGAAGACATTGTGCAGGCGCCGGGTGGAGATGAAGTTCGCGGTGGCGATCGAGCTGGGGGACAGGCCGGGACTGCCCAGATGCTCGTCGATGTGGTCGCGAATCTGCTGAAGCAGGGCCCAGTGGGGTGAGGCGGCCGTCCTGGTCACGTCGAGCTCATTGGTCAGCAGGGTCTGCAGCAGGTCGACGGTATTGTGCACCAGCCGGGTGCCCGCGGGGCCGGACAGGTCGTCGAGGCCCGCGACGAGCTGGCTGAGGAAGGGCGAGACGATCCGCCCCAGCCCGGCATCGCCTCCCAACCGCACGACGGTCATCTGCTCCAGCAGTCCGTAGGGGATGCCGAAACGGGAGTGCGGCGCACGGTCTGCGCCGTGGCGCGCACCGTGGAGAAGGAACCCCGGCCACGGTGCGTGAGGCGAGCTTGCCGCGGAAGTCGTCCGGGCTGGGGCTGGTGACCTCAAGCGGCACGAAGGAGGCGTCGACGGCAGCGCGGAAGGCGGTCAGGTGCAGCGCCTGTCCGTCCACCATCGCGCCTCCTTCGTGGCTCAGGCCTCGGGCGTGCTCTCCGGCGCGGTCGATCCCTTGCCGCGGTTGCGGCGGCGGCGGCGCGGCTTGTGCTCGCCCTGTTCCTCTGACTTCGGGGCCTCGGCGGGGGCAGAAGCGGTCTGCTCGCTGCCCTCGGCCACCGGCTCACCATTCTTCAGGCGGCGACGGCTGCGCTGCGGACGGTCCTTGCGGGGCTCGCGGGAATGCTCGACGCCTTCGTCCTCGCTGGACTTCTCCCTGCCTCGGCCACGGCCTGCGTCCCGTCCACCGCGGCCACCGCCACGACGGTCGTCGTCGCGCTTGGGGCGGTCCTTGGGCTGGGCACCTGCGAGCTTGCCCTTGGTGCCCTCCGGGATGTCCAGATCCGTGTACAGGTGTGCGGAGGTGGAGTAGGTCTCCACCGGGTCGTCGAAGCTCAGCTCCAGGGCCTTGTTGATCGTCTTCCAGCGCACGATGTCCGCCCAGTCGACCAGGGTGATGGCAATGCCCTTGTGCCCGGCGCGGCCGGTGCGGCCGATCCGGTGCACATAGGTCTTGGCATCCTCCGGGCACTCGTGGTTGATCACGTGGCTGACACCCGTCACGTCGATGCCGCGGGCGGCGACGTCGGTGGCCACCAGCACCTTGACCTCACCGGCGCGGAAGCGCTTGAGGGCCTTCTCCCGCATGGCCTGGTTCAGGTCGCCGTGGATGCTGGCCGCGTTGAAGCCGCGATCCTCGAGCTCGTCGGACAGCCGCTGCGCGGCACGCTTGGTCTTGCAGAAGACCATCACCTTGTCCACGTCACTGGCCTGCAGGACGCGGGCGATGATCTCCGGCTTGTCCAGGTTGTGGGCCTGGTAGACGAACTGGGTGGTGTCCGGCACGGTCGCCTGGGCATCGTGGCCCTCTGCGCGGACATTGATCGGCTGGTGCATGTGGGCACGGGCCAGCCCGATGATGGCGCTCGGCATGGTGGCGGAGAACATCAGCATCTGACGGTCGGTCGGGGCCATGGCGATCAGGCGCTCGACGTCGGGCAGGAAGCCCAGGTCCAGCATCTCGTCGGCCTCGTCCAGCACCAGCATGCGCAGCCAGGACAGGTCCAGGGTGCCGCGCTCGGCGAGGTCCTTCAGACGGCCCGGAGTGCCGACGACCACGTCGACACCCTCGGTGAGGGCATCCACCTGGGCGTCGTAGCCGACGCCGCCGTAGACGGTCAGGACGCGGGCCTTTCGGATGGTGGAGGCCACCTGCAGGTCCTTGGAGACCTGCAGCGCCAGCTCACGGGTGGGGCACATCACCAGGGCCTGCGGCTTGCCCGGGGGCATCTCCAGGTCCTCGTAGCCCTCGTCGCCCTCCAGGATGGTGCGCTGCAGGATGGAGATGCCGAAGGCCAGCGTCTTGCCGGTTCCGGTGCGGGCCTGGCCCATCAGGTCGGTGCCCATCACCGCGATCGGGATGGCCAGCGTCTGGATGGGGAAAGGATGGGTGATTCCCTGGGTCTCCAGCGCCTGCTGGATCTCCGGGACGACGCCCAGATCATCCCAGCTGGTCTGCACATCCGGTTCGGGGGTGGTTACGTTGTCGCCCACCAGGCCATCGACGCGCTCGGCGTCCACGTTCATGTTCTCTGTCACGGTCCAAGACTCTCTCGTCGCCGATCGTCAGACCGGCCAGAACTTCTGCAGGTGGCCACATCCGGCGGTGCCCAGAGGGGTCCGGGCACCAGGCGCGGGGCTCGACCTGCGGTCGCACGGGAACGTGCGACCCCTCAAGGCTACCCTCTTGGCGGTCCCGGCGTCCGGATCCGGCCTTGCCACGGCCCGTCATCGGGGGCAACACACCCGCTTCCACGCCGGGAAGAGGTGCCGCGGCGCACTACGCTTGCTGCCGTGAGCAAGAACACCTCCGGCGCTGGACGCCCCGTGGAACCCACCTCCCAGATCGAGCTGCTGGGGCTGGTGGCGTATGGCTCGCTCGCGGCCTTCGAGCGCACCGCGCAGGCCTCTGCGGCCGCCACCAGCATCGACGACAAGCTGGTGCTGGCGCGCATCGCGGCGCAGCGCTTCACCCACCTGGGGCGGTTGGAGACCGAGCTGGCCCGTCGGGGCAGCACTCTCAAGGCAGCGATGGAAGCCTTCGTCGCACCGATCGACTCCTTCAACCAGCACACCGAGCCACGCACCTGGGGTGAGGTCCTGGTGAAGCTGTGCATCATCGGAGGGCTCGTGCAGGACTTCGCCGACGAGATCTCTGGGCACCTGGACGCGGGCCTGCGTGAGATCCTCACCGGCTCCATCGACGACGGGGAACTGGCCTCCGAGCCGGGCCAGATGCTGGCCAGGGCACTCCAGGAGGATCCAGAGCAGCAGGGTCGGCTGGCGCTCTTCGGCCGCCGGATGCTGGGGGAGGCGCTCAGCCAGGCGCAGCGCGTCGCGGCAGCCCGCGCGGACCTCACGGGCTTGCTCACCGGACTGGGACAGGACGGGGGCGACGACCTGGCCGCAATCAGTCACCTGATGTCACGGTTGGCCGCCGCCCACGCCACTCGGATGGAGTCGCTGGGGCTCGCCTGATTCAGGCCGCGCCGAAGCCCACGGGCCGGCTGTGCTCCTGACCCAGGTCCACGTAGCCAATCTGCTGTGAGGGCACGAGGACACGGCGACCCTTGGCATCGGTCAGTCGCAGGACACCACCCTCGGCCAGAGCGGAGCGCAGGGACTGTTCGACCTCGTCGGCCGAGGCCTCAGTGTCGATGTTGATCTCGCGCGGGACGTTGTTGACACCAATCTTGATTTCCACGGCCCCAACCTACCCGACGCGCAAGAGGGCGACGGTGATGTTGTCCCGGCCGCCCTGCTCATTGGCCCAGGCCACCAGCATGGCGGCGCTCTCGGCCGCGTCGTGCTCGCACTCGTCGACGATGCGGTGCACGAGGCTGGTCATGTCCTCCGGGGCGGAGCGGTAGTTCCACAGCCCGTCGCTGCAGACCAGCAGCCACCCCGGGCCGGGCACGTCCAGCGCCGCGACCCTGGGGGTCACGTCCTGGCTGTCGGGGCCCAGCCAGCGGGTGATGGCGTGGGCCTGGAAGCTGCGCTCGGCGTCCTCCCGGCTCATCCCCAGATCGATCCTGGCCTGCGCCAGGGAGTCGTCGACACTGAGGATGTGGCAGGAGGCGTCGTCGCCGATCCAGTAGGCGCGGCAGTCGCCGACATTGCCGACGCTCACCCGGCCCTCGTTCAGGACTGCGCAAATCAGGGTGCAGGAGCCGGGTGTCGGGCCGGGGCCGGTGCTGGCGAGCACTGCGTCATTGGCGGCGATGAAGGCATCTGTCAGTGTGGCCTGCACCTGCTCGGCGGAGGCATCGGGCATCGTGCGCAGCATGGCGATCAGGGTGGAGCTGGCCACTTCCGCGGCGATGGCCGCCGACTCCTCGGAGCCCAGCGAGGTGGACACGCCATCGCTGATCACCAGAACGGCCAACCGGCCCTGGGTGGTCTCTCGGCCGCCCAGCGCCAGGGCATCCTGATTGGTCTCGTGCCGGCGGCCGACGTCGCTGCAGCCGGCCAGCCAGGGCAGCGGCGCCAAGGTGTAGTGGTCACGCGCCGTCTCGCCGACGGCCACATGGGACAGCCCGGACGCCGTCTCGGACCCCCGATCCTGGTCAGTCATGGAAGGAAGTCCACCATGAGCGGGGGTGATTGTGCCAGTCGGGGGCCCGGGCCTGTCAACCGAGCGTGGGAAGGGGAGCGGCGCATGCCGGATCCAGCAACTCGTGCCAGAGGTCACCGTGCTCTTCGACGCGCTGCAGGACCTGACCCGCGGTGAAGCTGAGCGTGTCGCGCTCGCCGACCGCGGCGACCTCGTCCCAGGACAGTGGCGTGGAGACCGATTCGAAGGGCCTCGCCCGCAACGAGTAGGGCGCGATGGTGTTGCGTGCTGCCTGGTTCTGAAGGTAGTCGACGAAGATGCGCTCGGCGCGTCGTTCCTTGGCCATCACGGCCACGAAGATCTCCGGGTACTGGGAGGCCAGGCGCTGGGCGAAGGCGCGCGCCTGCTCGACGACCAGCTGCCAGGCCGTGGGCTCGATGGGGGCGAAGACCTGCAGCCCCTTGTTGCCGGAGGTCTTCACGAATGGGATCAGGCCGAGCCCGGCGAGTTCGGTGGCCACCAGCATGGCGGCCCGGCACGAGCCGGCCATCGTGATCCCCGGGCCCGGATCCAGGTCCACCACCAGGCGGTCGCTACGGACCAGGTCAGGAGCTTCCAGGCTGATCGGAGCGTCGGCACTGGCACAGGCACCGGTCAGGGTGTCGATCCGCCACTGGGGGGTGTGCAGTTCCAGGGCCGCCAGGTTGGCCAGCCAGACCAGGGTGGCCGGGGAGTCGGCCAGCGGGTAGTCGATGGGGACCGACGAGGCATCGACCCGCTGGCGCACCACCCACTCCGGCGTGGCCCCGGGCAGGTTCTTCTCGTAGAAGGAGTCGCCGTCGGCCCCCTCGGGAAAGCGCCTGCGGGTGATGCAGCGGCCCTCGAGATGGGCAAGCATGACAGGAGCAATCCGCACGTAGTAGTCGATCACCTCGGCCTTGGTGAAGCCCGTGGCGAACAGCGGCTTGTCCAGGTTCGTCAGGCCCAGTGGACGCCCCTCCACTTGGGTGGTGACGCTGTTGGCCTCGGGCATGGACATGGCGCCCATGATGCCAGCAGAAGAGTCGGTGGACGCCAAAGTGCCCCGGGAGTCACCTCCCGGGGCACTGTGGCAGGGTCATCCTTGACCCTCTGGCATGTGTGTCAGATCGCCTGGCATGTGTGTCAGATCGCGCGGACGTGATCCGCTTGCTGGCCCTTCGGGCCCTGGACGACGTCGAACTCGACTGCCTGGCCCTCATCGAGCGAACGGAAGCCCGAGCTCTCGATGGCGCTGTAGTGGACGAAGACGTCCTCGTTGCCGCCATCGACGGCGATGAAGCCAAAACCCTTTTCGGCATTGAACCACTTGACGGTTCCGGTTGCCATGACCAACTCCTATGCATTGCTGCGAGCACCGCACCTCACGGCCTCGTGAAGACCACCCTGTCACAGACGCGGCTCATGCAAAACCCTCCCAAAGTGTGTTGGATGGATTGGCTTCGTGGTGCTCCGCAGGTTTTGTCAGTGCCATCTGGTTGCATGGTCGACGTGGCAGAGCGACGCTTCACCCTCACCCCGGCACTGCGCCCGAAGGAGCGCCCCGTCGAGCTCGACGAGGCCCAGCTTCGCGTGGTCACGCACCGCGGCACGCCCGGCCAGGGGAACGCGTTGCTGGTGGCCGGCGGACCCGGCACCGGCAAGACGACGACCCTGGTTGAGTCGGTCGCGGCTCGCGCCAGCGACCAGGACCTGACACCCCACCTGGTGCTGACCTGGTCCCGACCCGCGGCCCAGGAGCTGCGTGCCCGGTTGGTGCGCCGGGTGGGCCGTAGCCAGGTGGCACCCAAGGTGATGACGGTGCACGGCTTCTGCCATGCCCTGGTGCGACGTTTTGCGGACACCGAGCTCTTCCAGGGAGAGGTGCGGCTGCTGACGGCTCCCGAGCAGGAGTTCCGGGTGCGCGAGCTGCTAGCCGGTCACGACACGACGGGCTGGCCGCAGGACCTGCTGGCCGCCAGCGGCACCAGGACCTTCGCCACCGAGGTGCGGGCCGTGCTGGCGCGCACTCGTCAACTGGGGATGGACCCGGCCGATGTGGTCGCGGCCGGGCGGGCGGCCCGGCGCCCCGAATGGGTGGCCGTCGGCGGATTCTTCGACGACTACTTGGACGTCCTGGACGCCGAGGGGGTGCTGGACTACCCGGAACTCGTCCATCGCAGCCGCCTGCTGCTGCTGGAACCAGAGGTGCGACGAGCACTGGCCTCCGAGCTGGTCAGCGTCCACGTCGACGAGTACGCCGAGTGCGACCCGGCCCAGATCGGGCTGTTGGCGGACCTGGCCGGGCTCGGCCTGGACGTGCTGGCCTTCGCAGACCCCAGCACCACGGTCTTCGCCTTCCGTGGCGCGGACCTGCGTGGCGTCGTGGACTTCGGACGGGCCTTTGCCCGCGAGGGTGTGGAGACTGCCCGGATCAACCTGGAGACGGACCACCGCCATGCCGTCGAGGTGGCCAGGGCCTGTGCCCTGGTGGCGGCACGTTTGCCCACCAACGGCGCCGCACCCACCGCGTCCGCCCATGGGTCCGCTCCCAAGGGAAGGGTGCGTGCCCGGGTGCACGAGACCTTCGGCTCGATGGTGGAGCATGTCGCCGAGCTGCTGCGCCAGGCCCACCTGGAGGACGGGCTGGACTGGCACGACATGGCGGTGATGACCCGCTCGGGACGGGGCGACCTGCCCGCCCTCGCGCGCGGTCTGCAGGCCGCCGGCGTGCCCATCGAGGTGGCCGGTGACGAGATCGCCCTGGCGGAGGAGCTCGCCGTGCGCCCCCTGCTCCTGGGCCTGGAGGCCGCGGTCGACCTGGCTCGCGGGCAGGATCCGGAACCGGACGCCATTGCTCGCCTGCTGCGGTCCCCGCTCGGGGGAATGGACAGCCTGGCGCTGCGCCGGTTGGCCAGGATCCTGCGGTCCCACGAGCTTGACCTGGACACCGGCGATGACCAGGCGGCGCGGCTGTTGGCGGCGCTCCCGTCGAGCCAGTTGGTCTCGGAGCTGGTCTGCGACCCGGAGCGGGCCGAGGTCTTCGCCGATGACGAGGGCAACCTGCCACCTGAGGTGCGTCGGGCTGCGCAGCTGGGCCGGCTGATGGCCCAGGTGGCGGGCGTGGTCGCGCGCGGCGGTAGCGCCCACGTCGCACTCTGGCAGCTGTGGAGTGGCACCCGCTGGCCCGAGGCGCTCAGGGACCAGGCCCTGGCGGGCGACGACGCCTCCGCGCGGGCACACCGGGACATGGACGCCGTCTGCGCGCTCTTCGACCTGGCGGCCCGCGACTCGCAACTCGTCGGGGACAAGGGCGTCCGTGCCCTGGTGGCCGAGGTCGCCGGACAGGCGATCCCTGCCGACACCTCCCGCGAGTCGGACCTGACCGATCGCGGCGTCCGGCTGGTGACAGCACACCGTGCCAAGGGGCAGCAGTGGCCGCTGGTGGTCGTGGTGGGCGTCCAGGAAGGCACCTGGCCCAACTTGACGCGCCGTGGCACCCTCCTGGAGCCCGACCGCCTCACCCCCGACGGAGTCCTGCCGCCCAGCCCCACCAGTGGGGTGCTCGCCGAGGAGCGGCGCCTGTTCCACCTGGCCTGCAGCCGCGCCAGCCAGACTCTGGTGGTCTGCGCCGTCGAAGGTGTCGAGGGGGAGGGCGACCAGCCCTCGCGTTTCCTGTCGGAACTGGGGGTCAGCGTGGAGCAGGTCCCCGGGCGCAGCCGACGACCCATGACCCTGCCCGCCGTGGTTGCCGAGCTGCGCCGGGTGAGCACCGATCCCGCGGTCGCACCGGGCCTCCGGGAGGCGGCCGCCGTCCGGCTCGCCCTGCTGGCGGACCAGACCGACCGCGACGGCCGGCCGCTGGTACCCAGTGCCAGCCCGGGCAGCTGGTGGGGGATCAACGACTATTCGCAGGCCGAGGCCGCCGTGATGGACCCGCAGGCGCCCATCACGCTGTCCGGCTCCCAGGTGGAGGCCCTGCTGGACTGCCCCCGCCAGTGGTTCCTGGCCCGTCAGGCGCGGGCCGAGGCTCAGCGGGGCAGCGCCGCATCCCTGGGCTCCGTGGTGCACGTGCTGGCCCAGCACGCGTTGAGCGACGGGCTCGATCCGGACGAGATGGCCGCCCACCTCGACGACGTCTGGGAACAGATCCGCTTCGACGCCCAGTGGCTGTCCGCCTCCGAACGGGTGGAGGCAGAGTCGGCCCTGGAACGGTTCACTGCCTGGGCTGAGCAGATGGACTCCCGTGAAGTTCTCGGCGTCGAGGTGGATTTCGAGACGACCGTCGAGGTGGACGGTGAGCGCGTGAAACTGCGGGGCAGCGTCGATCGGCTGGAACGGGACTCGCAGGGACGCCTTCGGATCGTCGACTTCAAGACGGGCAGGCACGTGCCGACCCAGGCGCGGGTCGACGAGATGGACCAGCTGGGCATCTACCAGCTCGCCGCCAGACAGGGTGCCTTCGGCCACCTGGCACCGGGGGAACACCGGGTGGGCGGGGCAGAGCTGGTCTACCTGCGCAAGCAGGACGGCCAGCTGCCGTGGCCGAAGGTCCTCACCCAGGCATCCCTGGACGACGCGCCCCACGGCCGTGCCGTCGACGCGGACAGTGCCGCCGAGCAGCCGCATGACACGTGGGTCCACGAGCACTTGTCCCGTGCTGTACACACGATCCGCGACGAACGTTTCCCCGCCAGCCGGTGCGAGCGGTGCACCTTTTGCCCCTTCGCCCTCAGCTGCCCCGCCATGCGCACCGAACAGGAGGTCGGCCGATGAGCCTGACCAGCATCACCGCCGCCGGGCGTCGCCGGAGGCTGACCAGCACAGACGAGCTGTGCGAGGCCCTCGGGATCACCTTCTCCGAGGAGCAGCTGGCGGCCATCACCGCGCCGCTGACGCCGGCCGTCATCATCGCCGGCGCCGGCTCCGGCAAGACGACGGTGATGGCGGCCCGCGTGGTCTGGCTGGTGGGCACCGGACAGGTGGCGCCCCAGCAGGTACTGGGGCTGACCTTCACCCGCAAGGCAGCGGCGGAGCTGGGGCTGCGCGTGCGAGCCGCCCTGGTCAAGGCCGGCGTCCTCGATCCCGACGGGGAGGATGCCGACGGGGAGGAGGTCATCATGACCTACGACTCGTTCGCCGCGCGCCTGGTCAACGAGCACGGCCTGCGGATCGGCGTCGAGACGGACCCGATGATGCTCACGGGGGCCTCCCGCTACCGGTTGGCCTCGCGGGTGGTGGGCAATGCGCCCGGCCCCTTCGAACACATTTCCCGCCTGCGCCCGGCCAGCGTCACCGAGCGGGTGCTGCGGCTGGACGCGGACATGTCCTCCCATCTGGTGGAGCGGGAACGCGTCACGGAGCATGCCCGGGAATTCCTGTCGCACCTGGAGCAGGCCCCGCTGAACAATCGCGGCAATGTCTACGAGGCGGTCAAGAAGGCTGCGGCCAATGCGCATGAGCGAGTGGAACTGCTGGACCTGGTGGACGGCTACCAGCAGTTGAAGAGGGAGCTCGGGCTGGTGGAGTTCGCGGACCAGATGGCCGTCGCCGCGCGGCTGGTTCGCCGCGTGCCCGGAGTGTCCTTTGCCCTCCGGGCACGCTTCCGCGTCGTCCTCCTCGACGAGTACCAGGACACCTCCTCAGCCCAGGCGCAGCTGCTGCATGGACTGTTCGCCGGGGAGGAGGTGGCCGTGGGCAGGGGACATGCCGTCACGGCGGTCGGTGATCCCTTCCAGGCCATCTACGGGTGGCGCGGTGCTGCGGCCAGCAACATCCTGCAGTTCGCTGAGGAGTTCCGGCAGGCCGACGGCAGTCCGGCCGACTCCTACAACCTGAGCGTGAACCGGCGCAGTGGCCAACGGATCCTCGACGTCGCCAATGTGGTGGCCGCGCCGCTGCGGGAGGACCCGCTGCTGGTGCGCGACGGTCACGAGGCCATCCAGCTGGTGGCGCCACCCGAGAAGTCGGGCGGCACGGTGCGGGCCGCCACCTTCGAGACCTGGCCGCAGGAAGTGGCCTGGATCGCGGACCAGGTGGTGGCCGACGGGCACACCGGCGCACGGCGCGGTGCCGAGCCCGACTGGGCCCGGATCGCGGTGCTTGTGCGGCGCAATGCCGACATCGCGCCGCTCTTCTCCGCCCTGGTGCAGCGCGACGTTCCGGTCGAGATCGTCGGACTGGGAGGCTTGCTGAAGCTGCCGGAGGTGGCCGACGTGGTGGCCACCCTCACCCTGGTCAATGACGTCACCGCCAACCCCGAGGTGGTGCGCCTGCTGACGGGCCCGCGCTGGCGGATCGGGGAACGAGACCTGGCCCTGCTCGGTGCGCGGGCCGGCGAGCTGGCGCGTGAATCGCGCCCCGCCCGGCCCGATGACCCGGACCTGCACAGTGACCTGGCCGAGGCGATCGCCGAGGTCGACCCCGCCGAGGCGGTCTGTCTCCTGGACGCCGTCGACAATCCCGGGCAGACGCCGCTGAGCGAGCAGGCCCGCGAACGGCTGGCGGGCTTCAGCCAGGAGCTCGCCGGCTTGCGTCGGCACGCGGACGAGCCCGTCACCGAGCTGGTGCGACGGGTTGTCAACACCCTGGGACTGGACGTGGAACTGTCCGCCACCGAGGAGCTGGCCCGCAGCAACCGGCGCAGCCAGCTGGCCACCTTCGCGGATGCCGTCGCGGAGTACACCGATGTGGACGGTGATGCCTCCCTGTCCGGCCTGCTGGCCTGGTTGGATGCCGAGCTGGAACACGGGGCGGGCCTCGAACAGGCCACTCCGAGCGAGCGCAATTCGGTCAAGTTGCTCACCGTGCACCGCTCCAAGGGGCTCGAGTGGGATGTGGTATACCTGCCATCCCTGGTGGACGGTGTCTTCCCCTCGGACCGGGTGACGGACAACTGGACGAAGAATGCGGCCGTGCTGCCCGCCGAGCTGCGCGGCGACGCCGACGCCATTCCCCAGCTCGGCGACGTCACCAATGCCGCCTTCACCCAGTACGGCAAGGACCTCAAGGAGGCACAGGTCCGCTCGGAGGACCGGCTCGCCTATGTGGCCGTCACCCGGGCCCGGGACCAGCTGACCGCCAGTGCCCACAGCTGGCGCCCCGGCGCCGCCCGGCCCCGCAAGCCCGCGAGCTACCTGGCTGCGGTGATGGCTGAGGCCGAGCGACAGGGCCAGGTGCTGGCCGTGGCCCCGCCCGTCGCCGACGAGAACCCCGCCACCTCGCCCAATGCCCGGGTCGAGTGGCCCGCCCCGCCGGACCCCGAGGCGCGGGAACGACGCCTGCTCGCCGCGGAACTGGTGGAGCAGGCGCGGCAACGCAATCTCACCACGGGCTCCTATGAGGCCGGGGACCACCAGTTGACGCTCGACCACGAGGCGCTCGTGGCCCGCTGGGACGCGGAGATCGAGCAACTGCTCACGGAGGCACACACGATGGGGGCCGAGGAGGTGCGGGTACCGATGCCCTCCGCGATGTCAGCCTCCGCGCTGATGGCGGCTCGCCGTGACCCGCAGGCCTTCGCCGCGTCATTGGTGCGTCCTGTCCCACGGCCTGCCTCGCCGGCCGCAAGCCTCGGCACCCGATTCCACGAGTGGGTGGAGAAGCGCTTCGGAGTGGTCAGCCTGGTGGACCCCGACGACTGGCCGAGCACCGAACTCACCGAGTCGGACCTGGCCCTGCATCGCCTCGTGCGGGCCTTCGAACAGGGACCCTATGCGGACAGGCAGCCGCTGGCCGTCGAGGTGCCCTTCGTGCTGGTGCTGGGCGACAGCCTGCTCCGCGGCCGGATCGATGCTGTCTACGAGGGTCCTCCCGGAGGCGACTTCGACTATCAGCTGGTGGACTGGAAGACGGCTCGCCAGCCGAGTGACCCCACCCAGCTGGCCATCTACCGGATCGCCTGGGCACAGGCCAAGGGCATCGAGCCCGAGCGCGTCGATGCCGTCTTCCATCATGTGCTGAGCGGCGAGGTGGAACGGCCGCAGCCCCTGGCCACGAAGGAGGAGCTGCTGCAGATGGCGCGCGGGGGATCCCTGCCCGGCGCCGTCGAGCGGGGCGAGTAACGTCGAGGACGTGACCGGAGCCTGGAACCTGACCCCACTGCTGGACCGCCTCGGGGCCGTGCGTGGGCATCCCGACGAACTCGAAGCCCTCTGGGCCTCGCCGACGGCACGCCTGCTGGTGGTCGACGAGCGAGGTGCGGTGTCGGGCGATCCACTGGGCGAGCCCGTCGGCGAACTCGGACAGGCCTACGACCCCGTGCGTGATGTGCTGCTGGGCCGCGTGGGGGATGCGCAGGAGGCCGTCATCTGGTTTGCCCGCCGCGGGAGCGTCGACGGGGGCCGGACCCTGCGTGAGTCGGCCTTCGACGGGGCCGACCTGGAGGTCGTCACCGCGGCGACGGCGGTGCTGGCCTGGCATGACGCGGCCCGGCACTGCGAGCGATGCGGTGCACCCAGCGTGATGGCCCACGGAGGCTTCCAGCGGCACTGCACCGGCTGTGACCGGGAGATCTTCCCGCGTACGGACCCGGCGATGATCGTCGCCGTCCTCGATGAGCAGGACCGCTTGCTGCTCGCCCACCAGGCCAGCTGGCCCGAGGGACGCGTCTCCATCCTGGCCGGCTTCCTGGAGGCGGGGGAAAGCGGCGAACACGCCGTGGTCCGCGAGGTGGCGGAGGAGTCCGGGCTCCAGGTCACCGAGGCACGTTTCCTGTCCAGCCAGCCGTGGCCCTACCCTCGCTCGCTGATGCTGGGCTTCGTCGCCCGCGCCGGGGGCAGGGTGCAGGTGGACGGGGCTGAGATTGCCTGGGCCACCTGGTACACCCGCGACGAGCTCAGCAAGGCCATCGCGGATGGCCTGACCCTTCCGGGCCAGGGCTCCATCGCCGGGCGGATCATCCGCGCCTGGCGTGAGGGCTGGTTGCCCGCTCCCGAGGATGCCCTGCGGATCTGACCAGCCGAGGGCGCCGGGGTCACCAGCCGCGGCCGAGCCCGGAGGCGCGCACCGCCGGGGAGTCGATGGCCTTGCGGACCGCCTCTGCCTCGCCGACCAGCCGGACCCCGTGACTGGCGCGTGTCACCGCCGTGTAGAGCAGTTCCCGGGTCAACAGCGAGGACTCGGCCGGCGGCAGCACCACCGTCACGTGCCGGAACTGGCTGCCCTGTGCCTTGTGCACCGTCATCGCGTGAAGGCTGGTGACCGCATCCAGCAGAAAGGGCGAGAAGATCCGGGACTGGTGCGCACTGCCGATGGCGGCGCGCACGCCGCCCGTCGTGTTCACCACGACGCCGGAGTCTCCATTGGACAGCTCCAGGTCCCGCAGGTTCTGGGTGACCAGCAGCGGCCGGCCGAGGTACCACTCGCCGCCACTGCCATAGCCCTCCACCTCGCGACGCAGCGCGTCCTCCACCATCCGACCCCACCGGGTGACCCCCCAGCGCCCCTCGCGGTGCGCGCACAGGAGGCGGTGCTCGTCCAGCGACTCCAGAGCGGCGGCAACATCACCATGGACGGCCGCCCGGTGCACACCCTGCCCGGCGTGCAGGACCTGCTGATGCACCTCGGGCAGGTCCTCGAGCCGCAGGCCACCGGCGTGGGTGTTCACCAGGGAGACGTCGCCGCCCGCGGCCAACAGCCCCAGGGCGGTCTCGGTCTGCCCGGTGCGGATCGCCTCCGCCAGGTCCGCGATGCCGCGCCCGAAGCGCCAGGTGTGGGTCAGCACGGTGACGCTGCCGCGGTGACGACGGCAGGCATCGGGCAGTGCCGCGGCCCGCACCAGATCGGCCAGCACCGCGCCGGCGTCCACCGAGGTCAGCTGGTTGGGGTCGCCCACCAGAACCAGCCGGGTGTCGGGCCGCAGACTCTCCAACAGACGAGCCATCATCGGCAGCGAGACCATGGACATCTCGTCGACCACCACCACCTGGTGGGGCAACGGATTGGCCGGTCCACGCCCGAAGCCCCTGCCGGGGCCCCGCGCGTCCAGCAGCTTGTGAAGGGTGGACGCCGAGGCAATCCGGGGCCGTCGCATGCCGGCCGGAAGCTCCGCCAGGGCCTGGTCGACGGCCTGCTGCAGACGGGCCGAGGCCTTGCCTGAGGGAGCCGCCAAGGCGATCCGCAGGTCCGTGCCGGACGTCGCCTGCAGCACCGCCAACAGCTTCGCCACGGTGGTGGTCTTGCCCGTCCCCGGGCCACCGGCCACGACGCTGGTCCACTCCAGGGCGGCGTGGCGGGCGGCTTCGCGCTGGAAGTCTGCCTCTCCGGCGTCCAGGCCATGCCCGTCGAACAGTGCGCCCAGGACATGCTCGAGCTGCTCGGGATCCACCGCGGGCACGGGTTGGGCGGCGCGCTCGTCCAGCCGCTTGCGCACCGTGCACTCCTCGGCCCAGTAGCGCTCCAGGTAGAGCAGGTCATCGGCCAGCCGCAGCGGGCGTTCGTTGATGCCGATGTCGAAGCCGTGGGCCACCAAGGTGCTCTGGCACAGTCTCTCAAGCCATTGCGGGGGGTCCGGCCAGGGCAGGGCGTCGACGTCGGTCTCCGGATCCCGCGCGAGGTCCAGGGCCGGGTCCAGCATCTGCTCGACCACGCGCTCCCGCAGACCGTCGAGGTCCAGGCAGACCGAGCCGAGCCTCAGGGCGCGCACGGTCAGCGCGGCGGCCAGCAAAACCTGCTGGTCGGTCTCACCGCAGAGCCGGCCCAGCGTCTGGGCGACGTGCACGTCGGGCGCCAGCAGGACCCCGGCGAGATTGAACTCCTCCAACAGGCCGTCGGCGGACACGACCTTCTCGAGGCGAGCCATCACAGTCCTCCCACCAGGTCCGAGCAACGCTCCACCAGCGCGGTGCTGGGAAGCCAGGTGAACACGCCGCACGGCATGCCGTCCACGACGGGGGTTCCCTCGCCGGCCATGCCGCGCACGAAGAGGTAGCCGACACCACCCAGGTGGATCTCCGGCCGGTAGCCGGGCAGTCGTTGGCGCAGGAATCGGTGCAGCGCGACGCAGTAGAGCAAGGCCTGCAGCGGGTAGTGCGCCTCGATCATGGCCACTCGCATCGCCTCGGGAACATAGTGCCGGCAGGTGAGCTGCTCGCCCTCGGCGACGGGGATGCGGTTGGTCTTGTAGTCCACCACCCAGAAGTGCTGGCGGTCATCGCCGGTGGTCCGCAGTACGGCATCGATGGAGCCGGTCAGGAAGCCATGGAGCGTCTTGTCGGCCACGTCGCTGGCGGCCAGATGGGCCCCGTAGCGGGCGGCGAAGGCGTCGTCTCCGGTGAGGGCGGGATCCTGCAGGGCCGTGGCGATGTCGGCAAGGTTGGTGAGCCTGCCGCCCCGGGTGCTCGGGCCCATCGGCAGCTCGAAGTCCAGCTCCGCCAGCCAGTCGGTGGGAGGGATGTCGCGCAGCCGCAGCCCGTCGGCCACCCGGCCCAGCGGAGTCTCGATCACCTGCACCAGACCGTCGGCCAGGACCTCGGCATCCAGACCGTCGACGGGTAGCCGCTGAGCCAGGTGGGCGATGTGGCCGGCGATGTCGGCACGCAGGGTGGGAGATGTGGCGTCGGTCATCTCCAGGACACCGTGCACCAGGCTTCCGAACTGGGTCCCTCCGGGCAACGGGGCCAGGGGAGAGGCGGTCGCGTCGGGCGTGGTGCCGGCAGCCGGCCCCTCATCCAGCGCGGCCTCGGCCAGGGCATCGTCCAGCACCAAGTGAACCACCGGGTCCTGTCCGATCTCCACCTCGTCGAGCCCGGCCTGTTCCACCGGGGCGATGCGTTGGCCGTGCACCTCATGGGTGAGTCCGGAATAGGAGGTGCGGCGCCAGGTCTGGTCCACCTCGCGGGTGAAGCTGCGCGCAGCCATCGTGGAGTGGCGGCTGGGGGCCAGCTCCCGGACCCGTGGCGGAGCCGGCTCCACGGCAACCAGCTGCACCAGCCGACGGTCCAGGCCGGGGACGTCGGTGGGATCGGCGGGCAGCTCATAGGACAGCTCGGGCGTGGTGCCCGGCCGACGAGGCCCCTGCAGCAAACGGTGCAAGGGGGAACCCTGGGTATTGGTCTTCGTGGGCGCCCACCACATCACGAGCCGGGACTTGGCGCGGGTCATGGCCACGTACAGGGTGCGCAGTGACTCGTCGGCCTCCTGGTGCTGGCGGAAGCGCTGGCGGTGCTGCCACTGGGCATCGACACCGACGTCCAGGACCCGCTCACCGTCCAGGTGCAGCACCGTCGGTTGGCCCGCACGCGCCTCCTGGTGCGGCATGTTGGCGGCCTCGGGGAGCAGGACGACGGGGAATTCCAGCCCCTTGGCGCCGTGGATGGTCATGATCTGCACGCAGGAGGCATCGGTCTCCAGCCGACGGGTGCGGTCGTCGTCCTGGCCGTGCTGTGCCTCCTCGATCCGGTCGGCGAGCCATTCGGTGAGGGCCAGCGGGCCCAGCTCGTGGCGCACGGCGGCCTCATTGAGGAGCTGGGCGATGTGGCGCACGTCGGTCATCAGCCGCTCCCCGTCGTGATGAGTCAGCAGCCGGCGGTAGAGGTCGGTCTGGTCACACAGGGCCTCGAAGACGGCCGGGACCCCCTGTGCATCCAGGATCCGGCCCAAGGTCTTGACCTGCACCGCCAGCTCGGAGACCGATCGCGTGCTCGCCCCCTGCCCCTCGTCGGCGGCGACGGCGGCAGCCAGCTCCGCTTCCTCCCACCCCACCAGGCAGGTCAGGGCGGCGCGCTTCATGGCCTGCGTGGAGGGATCCACCAGGGCGCGGAGCAAGAGCAGCCAGGAGGTGGCCGCCTCGCTGGTCATCACACTGCTGGCACCTCCGAAGACGGCATTGACGCCCATCGACTCCAGGGATCGCTTGACCTGTTCCCCCCGCCGGTTGGTGCGCACGAGCACAGCGATGTCGCGGGCCTGGACGGGACGCCAGCCCTCACCCTCCTGCACCTGCCACCCGTCCTCGAGCAGGCCGACGACCTCCCGGCACAGGTCGGCATCGACGGCACGGGCACCCGCGGTCGCGCCGTGGCCGCCGCGCGGAGCGCCGGTCAGGCACCGGACCTTCACCGCCGGGGACGAGGAGGGGCCCGCGATCCTCGGGTTCGTGTGCCGGGCCGTGACGGGGCGGGCGATGATCTGGTCGGATCCCATGGCGGCCTGCGCGAAGACCTCCAGGACGCCGTCGACGACGGCGGCATCGCTGCGGTGGTTGCTCGGCAGGGTGAAGACCTCGTCGGCCTCGCGCACTGCCTGGAGGTAGGCGAAGACGTCGGCACCCCGGAAGGCGTAGATGGCCTGCTTCGGGTCGCCGATCAGCACGACGGCGGAACCTTGCCGCACGAAGGCCTCGCGGACGATCTCCCACTGCACCGGGTCGGTGTCCTGGAACTCGTCGATGAGCACCAAGGGGTAACGGCTGCTGAGCATCTGGCTTGCCAGGGCGCCGGTGCGGGGGTGTACCAGCGCGTCACGCAACCTGCTGACCATGTCGTCGAAGGTGTAGATGCCGCTGCGTCGCTTTCGCAGGTCGAACTGGCGGCGGACCTCCGTGGCGAAGTCCACCCGGTCGCGCGACAGGCCGGTGGCCTCCACCGGCACGAGGCGGGCATCGGGTTCGCGCAGCGCCGCCCGGCCCACCTGGCGATACTGGTCCCAGGTGGCGAGTTTGCCGGGTTGGGAGGCCTGGCCGTTGACTTCGCGCGCCAGGTAGACGTCGCTGATCACCTGGCGGGCAAGGTCGTCGACATTCTGCACGAAGCGGGTGGTGTGGTCGTGGTCCACGAGCAGTCCCAGCCCACTGAGCATCCGGGAGCAGAATTCGTGGGTGGTGGCGATGGTGGCCGCGTCGATCTCCGCCAGGGCTGACCGCACCCGCTGCATCCGCTGCACCACCTCCTGTGTGGGGGCCTGCACGAGCAGGGCATCCACCTCGTCGAGGGGAACTGTGCCATGCTCCAGCCAAGCGGCCAGTGCGGCCGCCGTGGACCGCAGCCGCGCGTGCACCCGGTGGCGCAGTTCGCTGGTGGCGGCCCGGGAGAAGGTCACCATCATGATCTGGTCCAGCCGGTGGTGGCCCTCGGCGAGGTAGCGGACCGCGAGCGCGGTGATGGCATAGGTCTTGCCGGTGCCCGCGGAGGCCTCCAGCACGCAGGTGCCGGTGGGCAGGGGGCCGCACAGGTCGAAGGGCTTCATCGCAGGTTCCCCACGCTCAGGTGCTCGCGAAGCGGGGCGAACAACCAGTCGGACAGGTTCTCGAAGCGCGACGGGCCGGGCAGTCCGGGGTCGGACGGCTCGCCGGGGATCCGCCGAAGGGCATCCAGATCGTCGGTGATGAAGCGGGCCCAGTCGGCGTCGTGCTCGAAACGGAACTCCCGGGCGGCCTGGGCCTCGGGGTCGTGGTTCGGGAAGGGGCGTAGCGGCGTGACGCGGTGGAAGATCGAGGCCGCCTTGACCGGGAGCGGCACCAGCCGCTCGAGACCCGCGCTGCGTACCGCGACGAGTTGGTCGAGCGTCTCGACGCACCACGGCTGCGGCGGTGCGGTGAGGATGGCGATCGCATCCCTCCCGATGTGGACCGCGCGCCAGCCCACGGCCGGTGCCGGCCGGGTGGCAGACAGCAGCAGCAGGTCGAACCAGGCCTGCAGCAGGTGCACGGCACTGGTGCGGGAGAAGGCATGGCTGACGATGCTGACCTCCTGCACCCGGACGCGGCCGGTCAGCAGCTGCCCGCTGGGCAGGTCCAGCAGGCAGTCGACGTCCTGTGCCGGGGCTTGGCGTTCCCGCATCGCGGAGTTCACCACCTTGGTGACCGCCGGCATCAGCCGGTCCAGGGTGCGAGTACCGAGTTGGCCCGGGGGCAGGTCTCCGCGCAGCCGTTCGGCGGCGGCCACCTGTGCGGGGTCCAGGCCGTCGAGTGCCAGGCGGACCATCCGGTCTCCCAGGTTCCAGTCCTGCAAGCCGCGTGGGTCGATCGGCAGTTCATCCTCGAGGCTGTCCGACCACTGCGTCATGGTCACGCCGATCCGCCGTCGCAACAGCTCGGCGGCCGGATTGCGGTAGAAGACCAGCAGCGCACTGATGTCCAGCGGCTCTGCCGCGCTGTCCGTGCCCCCGGAGCCCAGCCGAACCTGCCACAGCGCAGGCTGGGGGGCCGGTGGCTGGTCGAGCAGCAGCTCCCGCGCCTGGGCGCCCGCCAGGGCGGCGGTGTCGAAGCTGAAGGGCGGTTCGGTCCCGGCGCCGTGGAAGTTGACGGCAGACTGGGGCTGCAGTGTGTGCTGGTTGACGGTCAGCTGTCCGGGGGAGCAGGCGGCGGCCAGATCCACCACGGACACCGGTCTGGGCACCGGCTCGTTGGTGCGCGGGGTGAAGCCCTGGTGCACCACCACGAGCTGTTCGCTGGCCGCGGCGACGGCATCAAGCAGCCGGTCACGGGACCTGCTGCGGGGGTCCAGTTCCGGATCGGGCTCGCCCCACAGGGTGAGGTCGTCCCCGTCGAGACCGGGCCGGGCGGGGAAGCGCTGGTCGTCCAGCCCCAGGACCGCCACGACGGGATGGGGGACGCCCCCCAGGTCGTCGAGGCCGCAGACGAGCAGCGACCCGTTGCCGAAGTTGGGACGGCCCGTGCCGGTGCGCAACAACTTGTCGAACAGGGCCTGGACATCGCCCAGCCCCAGCGGCGCGGTGCGTTCGACGGTGAGGTCGGCCAGGTCCGCCAGCTCGCTACGCGCCCGGGTCAGCTGCCAGGCATCGTCGGTCTGGGTGGCGGTCAGCAGGTCCAGGGCCTCGTGCAGACGGCCCACCCACTCGGGGATCGGCGCGGGTACACGCCAGTCGGCCACCAGCTTGCGGGTACGGGAGACCACCTCGGCCAGCATGCCGGCCGCCATCACGTCAGTGGAGTCCACCTGCTCCACCGGCAGGGCGGTCCCCAACCAGTGCAGGGGCTGCGGACCCATGGCGATACCTGTCAGGATGCGCTCGACCCCGGCCAGCCAGGTGGACTGGCGCACCTGGCCCAGACCGAACTCGGCCCGGTGACGCCCGTCCAGACCCCACCGCACGCCGGCCTGGGAGACCAGCCGCTGGATACGGTCCAGGTCGTCATCGGCCAGGTCGAAGCGGGCACGGACTGGGGCGGAGCCGCACAGTTCGACCAGGTCCTGGGCACTGGCCCGGTCTCCGGCCAGGTGCAGCAACAGACGCAGGGTCTCCAGTACCTGGTTGGGTTGGGTCAGGGAGCCGTCGGCGATCTGGACCCGGAGCCGGTGTCCTGGATGCAGGCTGCGGCCCAGAAGATCTGGGGCGAGGCAGAAGGCAGCGCGCACCAGGGGGGCGTAGGTGTCGAGGTCCGTGCAGGCCACCACGACATGGCGCGGCTCGAGGCCGGGATCCTCCTCGAGGAGGCCGCACAGCACTTCCCGCAGCACCTCCACCTGACGGTCTGGGCCGTGCGATGCGTGCACCTGGACGCGGGCGGGCAGGGGTTCGCCCTGCAGGGTGCTGCCCACTCGACGCACCCGGGAGGCCACAGCGGTCCAGCGTTCGACCGCGGTCGTGGTGGCCCGGCCCCACTGTTTCACCAGGGTGCTGTCAGGGGCGGCGACGTGCTGCCGGACCACCACGGGCATCCGTCGCGCCAGGGCCACCACCAGCTCGCGGTCCAGCGGATCACAGGACGCCGGGTTGACCACCCGCAGCACAGGGTCATCCAGCCCGGTGGGACCATCCGTGGCGAGCAGACGACAGAGCTCGTCGTGGCGCGACACCGGGTCTGGCTGGTCCAGAAGGTCCCGCACCCGTCGCCAGATCATCGGTTGCCAGTGCGCCGACTCCGCCAGAGGTCCCCCGTCCGGCCCGACGAGTTCGCCCGTGCTCCAGCGACGCAGCAGTGAGGGCAGTTGCCAGGAGTAGCGCAGCAAGAGGCGGGAGATACGGTCGGCCGTGGCCAACCGACGGCCTGGCCGAGGAGCGACGACCTGTCCGGGCGAGCCGACGCTCACGCCGAGGTGTTCCGCGATCGGGACGAACCACGGCTCGTCGACGCTGGCATCCATGACGTCCAACACCGCCAGCGCCAGGCCACGCGGCCGCCACTGGTCGGTCCCGGCATCGATGCCGAGCAGCCCTTCCTCGAGCCGGCGCCTCACCTGGCGCAGACCCGCGAAGTCCACACCCGCGCAGATCCCGCCGCCGCGTACGGCTAGTTGCTGGGACAGGTCCCGACGGGCCGCCGGGGCATCCAGCACCACGAGCCGTGAGGCGAAGGGATCGGCCGGGGGCTCGGCCAGCTCGCCGGCCAGGTCCCGGACCAGGGATTCCCAGTCCGCACACAACACCAGCTCCAGGCCGGGGGAGGGCACCATGGTTGACTCGTCTGCGCTGCTGTTCATCGTGGTCCACAGCCTAGAGGTCGCCTCCGACAGTCTTGTCCTTCCCAGAGGATGTCGGGGGCCACGGCTAAGGTGTGCCCCGTGCCCAACCCCCTGCATCCCGACGCCGTCCTGGAGGCCCTCGACCCTGAACAGCGGGAGGTGGCCACCACCTTCGACACCCCGGTTGCGGTGATCGCCGGTGCGGGTACCGGCAAGACCAGGGCCATCACCCACCGGATCGCCTACGGGGCACTGACGGGGACACTCGACACCCGCAGTGTGCTGGCGGTCACCTTCACCACCCGCGCCGCGGGGGAGATGCGCGCCCGGCTCCGCCAGCTGGGCGCGGGCAATGTCCAGGCCCGTACCTTCCACTCCGCCGCGCTGCGCCAGATCCAGTTCTTCTGGCCCAAGGCCTATGGCGTCGAACTGCCCGAGGTGACCGACCGACGCATGGGCCTGGTGGCGGAGGCGGCCTCCCGGTGCGGCCTGAAGGTGGACACCGGGCTGTTGCGGGACCTGATGGGCGAGGTCAGCTGGGCCAAGGTCTCCAATGTCACCGCCGGTGACTACCCGGCCATCGCCCGAGCTGCCAACCGCACCCTGGCCGGCGCTGACCCCGAGATGGTGGCCAAGGTCTTCACCGCCTACGAGAGGGTGAAGCGCAACCGGGGTCAGATCGACTTCGACGACATCCTGCTGTGCACCGCGGCGCTGCTCGGGGAGCACGAGCAGGTCGCGGCCCAGGTGCGGGGCCAGTACCGGCACTTCGTGGTCGACGAGTACCAGGACGTCTCACCCCTCCAGCAGAGCGTGTTGAACCTGTGGTTGGGCGAGCGCAGGGATCTGTGCGTGGTGGGCGACCCCCACCAGTCCATCCATGCCTTCGCCGGAGCCCGGGCGGACTTCCTCACCGGCTTCGCCGCTGCGCACCCCGGCACGAAGGTGGTGCGGCTGGTGCGTGACTACCGCTCCACCCCCCAGGTGGTGGAGCTGGCCAACCGGGTGATGGCCCCCCGCGGCCGACGGCCGGAGATCGGCGCCCCACTCGGCGGGGTCCAGCTGGTGGCCCAGCAGCCGAGCGGTCCCGCGGTGGAGTTCGGCTCGCACCCGGAGGAGGCCGACGAGGCCCGCACCATCGCGCAGTGGCTGGCAGCCCGGAATGCCGACGGCGTCAAGTGGCGGGAGATGGCGGTCCTCTTCCGGATCAATGCCCAGTCCCCGGCCCTGGAGGCGGCACTGAGCGAGAAGAACATCCCCTACCTGGTGCGGGGCAGTGAGAAGTTCTACGAGCGCACGGAGATCAAGCAGGCCTTGGCGCAGCTGCGCGCGGCCGTGCGCGCAGAACCCGAAGGCCCCGGGCTGCCCCTGCTCAAGGATGTCCTGGCCGGGGTGGGCTGGTCCGCCGAGCCGCCCGAGGGTTCGGGATCGGTGCGCGAGAAGTGGGAGTCGCTGAACGCGCTGGTGGAGCTGGCCCGCGACATCGCCGTGGAGAACCCCGAGTTCGGCCTGGTGGAGCTGGTGGGTGCCCTCGCCGAGCGCGCGGCCCTGCAGCAGGCGCCTGTCAGCCAGGGGGTGACGCTGAGCACGCTGCACGCGTCGAAGGGCCTCGAATGGGATGCCGTGTGCCTGTTCGGGATGCAGGAGGGCACGCTGCCCTTCGTACTGGCCACCACCGACGAGCAGCTGGCCGAGGAGAAGCGGCTGCTCTACGTCGGGATCACGCGAGCCCGCCGGCACCTGCGGATCTCCTGGAGCCGGTCCCGCAGCGGAGGGCGGGGCAATCGAGGTCCGTCGCGCTTCCTGGACGGGCTGACCCCGGCCGCGCTCGCCCAGCAGGCCCAGGCCGCGGCAGTGCCGAAGCGGCGCAGCATGCGCAGTGCCCAGTCCCAGACCTGCCGAGTGTGTGGCAAGGGCCTGGTCTCGGGCGCCGAACGAAAGCTCGGCCGCCACACCGATTGCCCCTCGGACTACGACGAGGCGCTGCTGGCCCGGCTGAAGGCCTGGCGCAAGGCCATTGCGCAGGCCGCCAGCATGCCGGCCTTCGTGATCTTCACGGATGCAACGCTGCTGGCCATCGCCGAGCAGGAGCCACGGGACGAACGCGCCCTGCTCAAGGTCTCCGGCGTCGGGCGTACCAAGGTGGACCGGTACGGCGAGGCCCTCTTGGCCATCGTCGACGGGCGTACCCCAGAGGGCCTAGAAGAGGCCCTGTTCGAGCAGTGAAATCCCTGGCCAAAAAATGGTTGCGGGAATCTTGGCCCAGACCGTAGTGTGAAGGCACGAACTCACGCGGAGGGCCCGCGTGAGGTGAAGGACGAGAGGAGGGCAGTCGGGATGATCAACAACTACTTCGAGATGGTTGCCGGATGGCAGACCACGCCGACCGCCCTGGGCGACGGCTACGTCCCCTCCGCGTCCAAGCGCGAGCGCGCCGCATCGAGCGTCGCCGGCAATCACCTCGTCACCCCCTCCCCGCACCACAGCGCCTGAGCCAGAACTTCCTGCCAGGCCGTGACCACGGGGAAACCCGGAGTCACGGCCTTCTTAGTGTCCCGGGGCCCGCATCCACCAGGCCTTCCAGGAGTTCCACACATGAGCAGCACCCTTCTCGCTCGTCTCGACGAGTGCTTCGGCGACGCCGCCGATGAGATGCTTGCGCCCACCAGTCCCGCGGCGTGCGCCGACGCCGAACCCACCCAGTTCTTCTCCGATGACATGGTGGTGGTGGAACGGGCGAAGGCCATCTGCGCCACCTGCCCCGTACGGGAGCAGTGCCTCGCCGGAGCGTTGGAGCGGGCCGAGCCCCACGGCGTGTGGGGCGGTGAGCTCTTCGACGCGGGCCGCGTCATCGCCCGCAAGCGGCCTCGGGGGCGTCCGCGCAAGCATCCCCGTCCGCAGGACGTGGAGCGGGCCGCCTGATCACGGGCTCCAGACACAGCCGCAGTCGGGGTGGGCCCGGAAGTTCACCTCGCGCTGCTGTGGGTAGTGCAGGTCCACCAGCTCGACGCGTCCCTGCCAGTGCTCCGCACGGGCGAGGCTGCGGGCAAGCCAGCCCACCTCCAGCACGGTCCGAGCGGCCACCCACTGCAGCAGTGTCGGCTGGGGCCGGGCCTGGGCCCGGTCGAGCTGGGACAGGACCGCGGGCCACTGCGGATCGTGCCGGGTGCGTGCCAGGTCCTGACAGCCCACACAGGGCGTGCGCCCCGGCATGACCAGTGGGCCGATCCTGCCCACGTCGCGGTGGCAGCCCAGCACCATGTGCGTGAGGTCGTGCCGGACGAGCTGTTCCAGCAGCCAACGGTCGGCCTCCGCCCGGCCCGGTGCCACCAGTACGAGATCGGTTCCCGCCGAGGCGAGGTCCATGGCGGAGGTGGCGGCGCGGACCTGTACCCGGTGTCGGGGCCGCAGGGCCCGTACCAGGGCGTCGGCGCCGGTTGCGTGCGGGCTGGAGGGCCAGATGAAGGGATCGGGCGGTTGGGGATCCAGCACCTGCAATTGGGTGGCGCCGGCACGCAGCAGGGCCTGGGCCACGGCTCGGGCCAGCATCCCCGAGCCCGCGACGGCCAGACGCAGCGAGGCGATGGGCGCTGCGGCCGGACCCTCCACGGCCAGCCCGCTGCGTGAGAAGAGCTCCACGAGGGCATCGAGCGAGCGTCGGCTTCCACGGGCGAGGCCCCGGGTCATGCGTTCGGGAGCGGTCCAGCCGTCGGCGGAGGCCAGCCGGCGGTCCAGTTCCCCGTCGAGGCCGGCAATCTCTGCCCAGCAGGTGTCGTCCACCCAGTAGCGCACGGCCTCGCCGATCGGGATGCGCTCCGCGCGCACTCTGGTGTTCATGTCGTCGAGCCTCGCGCGGGCCGACCAGCCGGCACAAGGGCGGACAACACCCGGACAACAACCTGACAACACCGGTGCGGGCATACAAACAGGGGGCGGGTCAACAGACCCGCCCCCTGGATGATGTGCGTGAACTACGCGATCACTTGGCCTTGCCGAGGATGCGGTTCAGGTTGGTGCCACACTCGGGGCACTTGGCCTTGGCCATGCGGGTTCCCTTGTCGTTGACGACGACGTTGCCCGAGGCCTCACGCTTCGCCTTGCACTTCACGCAGTAGAACTCACCGCTGTAGGTCTCTTCGGCCACGATTTCCTCCTGGTTGATGTTGTCCGGCCGGCAGCCAATTGGATAGGCGGCCACCGGGCTCGACGTTCACTGTAGCCATGCCCACACAGCAATTCGGCAGAAATCCGGGCGGCGCGCCGCAATCGGGGCCAACAACGAGCTCATTTCGCTCACAGGAGAGGCCCTCGGCGATCAGGATCGTCTGCCTTCCCCTGCATGCGATCGACCGGCCAAGGGCCTCACGAGAAAACTAGTGCCGAGCCGGTGGCTAGTCAACCCCACGAGAGGAAATTGTCGGTGCCATCTGACACTGTGGAAGGCATGGGTGACAAGGCCGGACGACGCTCGGGCGGGCCGGGGGAGTTGGTGGTGGACGGGATCACGGTGGAGCTGCGCCGCAGTGCGCGTCGACGCAAGACCGTCCAGGCCCGACGCGAGGGCGCTCGCGTCGTGATGCACCTGCCCCAGGGCATGTCCGCCGCTGCGGAGCGGGAATGGGCCGAACGGATGGTCCGGCGTGTCGTGGGGCATGAGGCCAGGCGCCCGGCGCTGGAGGATCCCTCCGTGCTGGAGGAGAGGGCGGTGGGGCTTGCCCAGCGTCACCTGGACGCCGCGGCGGGCCGTCCGGTGCGCCCTTCCCAGGTGCGGTGGGTGACCAACCAGGCGCACCGGTGGGGCTCCTGCAGCCCGGACTCCGGGGTCATCCGGCTGTCACACCGGCTGCAGGCCATGCCGGACTGGGTCGTCGACTACGTGCTGGTGCACGAGCTGGCGCACCTGGTGGAGGCCAATCACACGGCACGCTTCCACCGGCTCGTCGCCCACTATCCGCAGGCCGAGCGGGCCAAGGGATTCCTTGAGGGATGGACGGCGGCCGGGGGAGGCAAAGGCGCTCAGGAGCCGGACTGACCGTCCTCGTCGGGTCGTTCCTCCGCCAGGAGCTTGGCCAGCTCGGCATCCAGGTCATCGGCGGCAGGAGCCGTGGTCTCGCCACTGACATAGCCGAGCGGGTCGTCCAGGTCGGCCGCCGTCGGGACCAGATCCGGGTGGTTCCACACCGCGTCTCGTCCACCCACACCGCGGTCGGCGCTCAGCGCGGCCCACAGGTTCGCGGCGTCGCGCACGCGCCGGGGACGCAGTTCGAGGCCCACAAGGGACTTCAGGACGTCCTCGGCGGGACCGCCGGCGGCACGGCGGCGACGTACGGCCTCGGCGAGTTGCGAGGAATTCGGCATCCAGCGGGCGGTGGCCTGGGCCACCACCTCGTCGACCCACCCCTCGATCAGGGCCAGCAGCGTCTCCAGACGGCTCAGGATCTCCACCTGTTCGGCGGACTGGGTGGGCTCGAAGAGCTTGCCCTGCAGGTTCTCCGAGATCTCGGCCATCTTCTCCGGGCTCAACTGCCCCATGTCGTCGATGTCGATGGCGCTTTCCAGCGCATTGGCGTCGATGGTGATCTCCCGCGCATAGTGCTCCACCAGCGCCATGATCTGCGGGGCCAGCCAACCCACCTGGGCGAACAACCTCTGGCGGGCGGACTCACGCAGCATCAGATAGAGCAGCACGTCCTGGTCCGTGACCTCCAGTCCTTCGGAGAAGGCCGCGACATTGGTGGGCAGTACCGCGGCGCGTGGCTTCAGGAGCAGCTGGAAGCCGATCTCGGATCCGGTCACCACCTCGGTGGAGACCTTCGCGATCGCCTGGGCGAGCTGCATGGAGTACATCGCGCCGGCGGCCTGGCGCAGCATGGGCTGCATCATCTGGCTGAAGGCACCGAGCTCGGGCGGCAGCTGTGGCGCCTGCGCACCCATCATGTCTCCCATCGCCGTGGCGATGGAGGACACGATCGGCTCAGTCACCTGCTCCCATGCGGGCATTGTCTGCTCGATCCACTCGGCGCGGCTCCAGCCGACGGCCGGGTGGGGCGACTGGCCGAAGTCACAGGCCTCGTCCAACCACAGGTTGGCGAGGCGTTCGGCGTCGGCGATCTCGCGCTGCTGCTGGCTGGTGATGCTCGGATCCGGGCCCAGGCTGGCGGCGATCTGCCGAGTGGCGTGCCGTGTCTGCTCCCAGTTCACGCCGGACGTGCTGGTCGACGCCTGGGTGAAGGCGCCCATCTGCTGCTGCAGCCGCCCCATCAACTGGTTGAGGTCGATCTGCCCATCGGTGCCCAGATTGATGCCCAGCTGGCGCAGCATCTCCGCCATCGGGTCCTTGGGCTGGTCGTCTCCGGGGGTTCCGGTCGGATCACTCATGGCCACCATTCAACCGCACGACGCAAGAGGCGTGGTGGCGTCCCTGTCGCGCCTCGCCCGGGAGCCTTGGGGCCTCACGATAGGGTGGCAGCCATGACGCGCCAGACCTGGACGGCGATTGCCTCCGCCATCTGCTTCGTGGTGCTGGCGTTGCTGCTGTCACTGCTCCCTGTTCCCTTCGTGGCCTGGGGTCCAGGACGCACCCTGAACCTGTTGGGCCCTGGCGACGCGGACCGGCCCGCCATCAAGGTCAACGGGCTCAAGACCTACCCGACCACCGGTGAGCTGCGGATGACCACGGTCTCCGTGACGCGGGTCGACTCACGGCTGAGCCTGCCCGAGGCCGTCTACGCGCATTGGATGCCCAAGCGTGACGTGTTGGCCCGTGAGGTCGTCTACCCCCACAGCAAGAGCGTGGAGGAGGTCAAGAACGAGGAGGTCGCCATGATGGACGACTCCAAGTCCGAGGCTGTCGTCGCGGCGCTGCGGGCGGCAGGACAGCCGGTGCAGGCCATGCCCCAGGTGCAGAGCGTCGGGATGGCCGGACCCTCCTACAACAAGCTCCAGCCGGGTGACCTGATCGAGAGGGTGGACCAGACCGCGGTGAAGACCCCGTCGGAGGTCTCGCGCCTGATCTCGCGGCATGCGGTGGGCGATCCCGTGCTGGTCTCCGTCGTGCGGGACGGCAAGAAGGAGGACATCACCATCACCACCGTCTCCTCCAATGAGGACAAGAAACTGGCGGTGATCGGCATCGTCACCGCCCAGGGCTACCGTTACACGCCGTCGGTCAGCTACGGGATCGATCCGCAGGTGGTGGGTCCCAGCGCCGGGCTGGTCTTCAGCCTGGCGATCTATGACCAGGTGACCCCCGGTGACCTGCTGGGCGGACGCAATGTGGCGGTCACCGGACAGATCAGCGCCGACGGGCGGGTCGGCTCCATCGGTGGCATCCAGGAGAAGGTGGCCGGGGCCGAGAAGGCCGGAGCCGAGGTCTTCCTGGTCCCGAGCGGCAACTGTGCGGACATCAGTGGCCTGGACAGCTCGATGAGCCTGGTGAAGGTGGGCACCTTGGCAGATGCCGTGGAGGCGCTCACCACTCTGCGCCGCACCGGCAGCACCAAGGACCTGCCGCACTGCTGACCGCAGTCCGGCATCGAGATTTCACGACAACGGCAGGAGACACGACCATGGCCGACGACCAGACCACTCCCGAGGTCCCCGAGGCGCTCGTCGCCGCCCTCGTGGAGATCGAGCACCACGTCGGCTCCCTGGGCTGGGAGCAGCCCGCACGGCTGTTCGCCCTGGTGCGTACCGTGGACCTGCTGGCCGCCGAACCCCAGCTGGCCGACCAGCTTCGGGTCACCAGCGACGATGCCCTGAGCTCCATCGAGCAGGACGACTTCCACGACGGCGAGGACCCGATGACGGCCCTGGCGAAGATCCAGTGGTCCGAGAATGTGCATGGCTGCGCGATGAGCCTGGAGCGCACCTTCCTGCCGACCGGTCTGGAGGACCAGATCCCCGAGGACCCGCAGGAGGCCGCCAGCTTCGTGGCCAACCATCCGCAGCGTCAGGACATCCGGGTCGTGGTCGGTGCACTGCGTGACGGGAGCTCCCACGGTGTGGCCCGGTTGGTCAGCCAGCCGGAGGAGTTGCTGGGTGGCCACGACCTGGTGCCTGCCCTGTCCCGCGCGCTGTCAGAGACCCTGAGGTGAGGTCATGAGCAGTCCGAATCCTCGTCACCCCTCGGGCCGGGCCCGCGAACCACGGCCCGCTCCCGCGGCGCGCCCGTCGCAGCCGTCCGGGCCGCTGGTGCGCATCATGGCCGGTCTCGGGGTGCTGCTGCTGGCCGTACTGGGATTCTCGCGGCTCTGGACGGACTGGCTGTGGTTCAAGCAGCTGGACGTCGCCCAGGTCTTCCAGACCCGGCTGGCCACCGGCATCCTGCTCTTCGGCATCTGCTCCTTCCTGATGGCCGCAAGCGTGGTGGGCAACCTGGTGATCGCCCATCGGCTCCGTCCGCGCACCCGCACCGGCGGCCTGCCCGCACTGGGTCAGGCGCGAGCCCTGTTCGACGCCCGCCATCGGGCGGCGATCCTGTCCGCGGCACTCTTCTTCGGCGTGCTCAGCGGCCTGAGCGGCTTCGCGCAGCGCGACGTCTTCCTGGCCTGGCGCCATGCGACACCCTTCGGTACCGTGGATCCGTGGTTCGAGAAGGACGCCGCCTTCTACGTCTTCGACTACCCGTGGTGGCGCTTCGTGCTGGGGCAGGCCTTCTGGATCGTGGGGGTCAGCGCCTTCCTGGTGGCGCTGGCGCATCTGGCGACCGGCGCGCTGCAGTCCTTCCAGGTGGTCACCACTCCCGGTGGCCAGACCCTGGTCACCCGTCGCCCCGGGCACCTGTCGGCGCAGGCGCAGTCCCACCTGTCCGTCCTGGCTGGTGTGCTCCTGTTGCTCTACGCCGTCGACTGCTGGCTGGACCGCTTCGGCTACTCGATCACCAACAACTGGCTGTTCACCGGCGTGGGCTATGCGGACCTGCACTCGCGGGTGGTGGCGAAGAACATCGTCGCGATGATCTCCGTGCTGTGCGCGGTGCTCTTCTTCGTCAATGCCCGGCTGCGACGATGGTCCGTGCCGGTGGTGGCCGTGGTGCTGATGCTGGTCAGCGCCGTGCTCGTGCAGGGGATCTATCCCACCGTGGTGCAGCGCTTCGACGTGCAGCCCAAGGGGCCTGCGCGGGAGCGCTCCTACATCGAACAGAACATCGCCGCCACCCGGACCGCCTATGGTCTGCACGGGGTGGAGATGACCGAGAACTACGACGTCACGACCACCGCGTCGGCCGGGCAGTTGCGGGCCGATGCTGAGGCGCTTCCCGGCATTCGCCTGATCGATCCGGGCCTGATCGGTCCCACCTTCGAACAGCTCCAGCAGGTCCGCGGCTACTACTCCTTCGCCGACGTGCTGGACGTGGACCGCTACACCATCGACGGCAAGGCCACCGATGCGGTGGTCGCGGCGCGCGAGATCAATGCCGACGAGATCCCGGACCGCAACTGGACCAACCTGCACACCGTCTACACCCACGGCAACGGGGTGGTGGCCGCCTACGGCAACCGTCGCCAGGCCAATGGCGAGCCGGAGTGGATCAGCCGGGACATCCCCACCGTCGGGGCCCTGGAGGAGACACAGTCCAGGATCTACTTCGGGGAACGCACCAACACCTATGCCGTGGTGGGGGCGCCGGAGGGATCGGACCCGGTGGAGCTGGACACTCCCGGTGGCGGCCGGTCCGGCGCCAACGAGACCCGCAACACCTACGACGGCAAGGGCGGTGTGGGGATCGGCAATCCGCTGATCCGGGCGCTGTACGCCATTCGCTTCGGTGACCCCAACCTGGTGCTGTCCACCGGACGCGTGAACTCCGCCTCGAGGCTGCTCTACGACCGCACACCCCGGGAACGTCTGCAGAAGGTGGCCCCATGGCTCACCCCGGACTCGGACGCCTATCCGGCCGTGGTGGACGGGCGTGTGGTGTGGATCGTCGACGCCTACACCACCTCCAACCGCTATCCCAACTCCAACCAGGTGGACCTGCGTCAGGCCACCTCGGACTCCCAGACCTCCACCCTGCAGCAGCCGCGGCCGGTCAACTATCTGCGAAATTCCGTCAAGGCCGTGATCGACGCCGGGGATGGCAACGTCCAGCTCTACGCGTGGGACGAGCAGGACCCCATCCTGCGCACCTGGCAGAAGGTCTACCCGGGCCAGGTGAAGTCGAAGAAGGAGATCCCGGCGAGCATGCTGGAGCACATGCGCTACCCGTCGGACCTGTTCAAGGTCCAGAGGGAGGTGCTGACCCGCTACCACTCGACCAATCCGGACACCTGGTTCCAGAAGTCGGACCTGTGGGAGGTGCCCAATGATCCGGTGGCGCCCGGGGCACGCAAGGAGGCCCCCAACTATCTCTCGATCCGGTGGCCGGGGGACCAGCAGCCCGTCTTCAGCCAGACCTCGGTGCTGGTGCCCAAGGGCCGCGAGACATTGGGCGCCTACATGGCCGTGAACGCCGACGCCTCGAGCTCGGACTACGGCCGGCTGCGCATCCTGAAGTTGTCCGACCGCAAGCAGGTGGCGGGGCCCGGGCAGACCTTCAATGCGATCGGTTCTGACGATGCGGTGGCCACCAAGCTGAGGCCCTTCATGATGCAGGGGTCCGCGCAGGCCCACTTCGGCAACCTGCTGACCATCCCGGTGGGAGGCGGACTGCTCTACGTGACCCCGGTCTACACGCAGCAGAGCACCACCAGCGGTGCCTACCTGGTGCTGCGTTTCGTCGTCGTGCGCTTCGGTGAACAGATCAGCATCGGCACCACCCTGCAGGAGGCACTGGACACGGTCTTCAAGGGCGACGCAGGTGCCTCGACGGGTGAGGGCGACCAGCCCCAGACGTCGAAGACCCCCGCGCCGAGCGCCCCCGCGAAGGGGGAGCAGGCGGCCCTGAAGCTGCTCGACGAGGCCTCGAAGGCCTTCGCTGCGGCGGATGCGGCTCTGAAGAAGGGCGATCTGGCCACCTACCAGAAGCAGCTGGACCTGGCCCGACGCAAGATGTCGGCCGCCGAGACCGCCCTGAAGTGAGCGGTTCCGGCGCCGGGCTCACAGCACCATGCTGCTGACCTCGTAGCCGGCGGCCTCCAGCTGGGGGCACAGCGAGTCCGCGTCGCCCACCAGCACCACGTGCTGGTTGTCCTGGCGCACGATGCCGCGGTAGGCCTCGCTGGCGCTGGCGGCGCCCACCTGCCCGACGCGGGTCAGGTGCAGGTTGACGAAGTCCGGTTCCCAGCCCGACGCGGCCAGTGTCGCTGCTTGGCTGGCGATGGCGCCCGCCGTGTCATAGCGCAGCGGCGCAATGCCCATTTGCTGGTTGACGGCGTCGGCGATCTCGTCCGCGGTGAAGTCCTCGTCGAGCGCCATGATCCGCAGCGTCTCGTCCAGGGCCTCGGTGGTGACCTCGGTGCGCACGCTGGCGCTGACGGCCCAGGTTCCAGACAGGCGGGCAGGGGAGACGGCGAAGTGGACGCCGTAGGTGAAGCCCTTCTCCTCGCGCAGCACCGTGTTGAGCCGGCTGCCGAAGCTGCCGCCCATGGCCGTCGCCGCCACCTGCAGCGGCGCGAAGTCCAGGCTGGTGCGGTCGACGCCGATGCCGCTGACCCGGATCTCGGTCTGCACGGCACCGGGGACATCCAGCAGGTGCACGATCCGACGGCCATCAGGGCTGTGTGTCGGCACACCTGCCGGGGTCGGGATCACGTGCAGGGCCGCGCCGCTGACGCTCCCCCAGTCACCGAAGGCGGAGTCGACGAGTTCGTCGGCGCCCTCTGGAAGGTCGCCTGCCAGCACCAGGGTCGCGCCGTCGGGACGCCAGTGGCGGTGGTGGAAGCCCTGCACCAGGTCCGGGGTGACGGCCGAGACGGTAGCGGCCATGCCACCTTGGGGGCGGGACTCGCGGCTGGAGGCATCGAAGAGCACCCGTCGTACGGCCAACGCCGCCAGCGACGGCGGGTTGACCATCGTTTGCTCCAGCTCGGCGAGGCGCAGCGCGACGTGACGTTCGACGTCGGTCTGGTCATAGCGAGGGGAGCGGACGATCTCCGCGAACAGTGGCAGGGCGCTCTCCAGACGGGTGCTGGGCACGTCGACGGAACAGATGGTGGCGCTGGCCGAGGCGCCACCATCGAAGGCCGCCCCGGACGATTCCAGGGCGTCGACGAGGCTCTGGCCGGGGTGCTGTTCGGTGCCCTCGTCGCTGGTGCGCAGGGCAATGGTGGCGATGCCTTCCAGCTCGGGGATCTCCAGCGACAGCGGGATGTCCAGCACCAGGGTGGCCGTCACGACGTGCTGTCCGGGCAGGTCGAAGCGCCACACCCGCAGGCCATTGGGCAAGCTTCGTTCGGTGGGCTGGGGGAAGTTCCAGGGGGTGGCTGCCGTGGTCTCGGGGCGTGGGTTGGCCGCGCTGCTCATGCCTGCTCCTTCGACTCGATGGTGGGCGACTCGATGGTGGGCGTCTCGATGGTGGGCGTCTCGGTGTCTGGTTCAGGTGTCTGGGTGTTGTAGTAGAGGATGCTGCGGGCTTCCGGCGCGAGCCAGGTGCGCACCGCGGCCTGGACATCCTCTGGTGTCACGTCCAACATCAGGCGCAGGTGCTCGTTCAGCTGGGTCGCGTCCCCGTGGAGCGTGGCGAAGGCGCCCAGCTGGTCGGCGCGGCGGTCGATCTGGGCCAGCTCCCCGAGCCATTCCCTTTCATAGGAAGCGTTGGCCCGGTCCAGTTCCTCGGCGCTGACACCCTCGTCGGCCATCTGCTGGATCTGGTCGACGATCTGCGTCTCCAGTTCGTCCAGGCTGTGCCCCTGCCGGGTGCGGGCGGAGACCAGCGCGAGACTCGTGCCCTGGGCCAGGTCGAACTGGGAGCCCCCGACGCCCTCGGTGGTGCCCGTCTCACGGACCATCACCTTGTGCAGGCGGCTGGAGGGGCCACCGGCCAGGATCGCCAGGGCCTGTTCGACGGCCAGGTGGTCGTGATGGTCGATCGAGGGGGTGCGCCAGCCCAGGTGCAGGGCCGGGCGGGGAACGTCGCGCACCACCTCCAGGCGTGGCAGCCCCTCGTGCGGTGGCAGCCGGTCGGCGGCATGGCGTTCCGGGGCGGGGAGGGCGGGCAACTCCCCGAAGTACTTCTCGGCAAGCGTGAAGGCCGTCTCGCGCTCGATGGCCCCCGCCAGCGTCAGGACGGCATTGGAGGCTCGGTACCAGGTGGCGAAGAAGTCACGCACCTCGTCAAGGCTGGCGGCATCGAGGTCTTCCATCGCCCCGATG
Source organism: Luteococcus japonicus (assembly GCF_003752415.1). NCBI lineage: Bacteria > Bacillati > Actinomycetota > Actinomycetes > Propionibacteriales > Propionibacteriaceae > Luteococcus > Luteococcus japonicus. The sequence continues at coordinate 54,470 of NZ_RKHG01000001.1, forward strand.
GTCGTGTGCCCGTAGGGGTGGTCAGTGGGGAAGTTGAGCGCCAGCAGCAGGTGCAGCTGGTCTCCGTAGGGGACGTTGTCGTAGCGCTGGCGCTTCTCCTCCTTGACCACTTCCCGCTGGTTGTCGAGGTTCTGCTGGCTCACGTCGAGGCTGGCCAGGCGGTCGGCCTCCAGCCACAAGGCCAGGTCGACGGCACCGGGCGGCACGGTCTCGAAGTAGTTCGTGCGGTCGAAGCTCGTCGTCGCATTAACGTGGCCTCCGACGGCCTGCAGCGCGGACAGGTGCTCACCGCTGGCAACCCGCGCCGAGCCCTGGAACATCAGGTGTTCGAACAGGTGCGCGAAGCCGCTGCGGCCCGCCACCTCGTCGGCGGATCCCACGTGGTACCAGAGGTTCACGGCGACGGCGGGGGAGCTGGGATCGGGATTGACGACCACCCGGAGCCCATTGGGCAGGGTGCGCTCCTCGATCGTGTACTGCAGCGTCAGTGCTTGTGGCATGCCCCCCAGCGTGCCACAGGCGCGCCACTTGTGGCGGGCGCTCCGCCGGGAGCGAAGCCGGCTCAGCGCCCGTCGACGACGCGGGCCACGAACTTGTGGAGGTTGGTCTGCAGCCGCAGGACCCGTCCGTCGATGTCCAGGGTCTCCTGCGGCTGGACGCGGCGGGGCTGCTTCAGCTTGCGGGCATAGAGCGAGCAGGCCAGGTCCGAACACATCGCAGCGCCCACGGTGTTGCCCTCACGGCCGCGGGTTCCGGCTCGCTTGGCGCCCATCATGGCGACGTCGGCGCTGGGGTGGAAGGTGTGGCACAGCGAGCACATGCCCTGCTTGTTGGAGGCGAGCCGCTCGGTGGCCTTGAGGGCGATGGCAATGACCTCGTCGCCGCGCCACAGGGCCAGGCCCCCGATGGTGGTGGAGGCTGGGTCCCGCCAGCCCAGGAAGTCCAGGTTCTCCCAGTCGGTCTGGCCGAGGTTGGTGGGCAGGTTCATCCGCTTCGCCTCTCCCTTAGTGCAGTTCACGAGGTCGGCGCGGATCTGGTCGGTGGTCAGTTCAAGCACTGTGCGACCCTATCGGGTGCATTGGCTGGCCGGTGCATGCGGAAGAATGGCGCAGTGCCTGCTGACTCCCTCACCGCCCGCCTGTCCACCCACCAGTCATTGCTGTTGGGATCGCTACTGTTCGGGCTCTTCTTCGGGGCGGGGAACCTGATCTTCCCCATCTCGATGGGACTGACTGCGGGATCGTCGGTGCTTCCGGCGACCCTCGGCTTCCTCGTGGCCGCCGTGGGGTTGCCCATCCTCGGTGTGGTGGCCTCCGCCCTTGCCGGGACCGTCAGCCTGCACGAACTGGCCTCGCGGGTCGCGCCCTGGTTCGGGGTGCTGTTCACCTGCGCGTTGTACCTGACCATCGGCCCCTTCTTCGCGATCCCGCGCACGGCGACGGTCTCCTACGAGATGGCCTTCGGCGGCACCCTGTCCGACGGAGCCGGCCGCTGGGCGCTGGCGGGCTTCACGGCGGTCTTCATCGCCGTGGCCCTGGCCGCGGCCATTCGTCCGGGCAAGCTGCTGGACTACGTGGGCAAGTGGCTGACCCCGGTCTTCCTGGTGCTCCTGGGGCTGCTGCTGGTGGTGGCCCGGCTGGGTTCGGGCAGTGCCGCCCCGGCCGCGCAGGGGCCCTACGCCACCCACGCGCTCAGCCAAGGTGTGCTCGATGGCTACAACACGATGGATGCGCTGGCCTCCTTGGCCTTCGCCATCGTGGTGATCGAGGCGGTGCGTCGGTTGGGCGTGACCCAGCCCCGACGGATCGCCATCGAGGTCGGCCGGGCCGGTGTGCTGGCCGCGGTCGCGATGTGCGTGATCTATGCCGCCCTTGCCATCCTGGGTTCTCGCTCGACGCACGTCGTGGCCCGTGACGCCAATGGTGCGGTGGCCCTGTCCCGGGTGGCCAGCGAGTCCTTCGGCGGCATCGGCCACCTGCTGGCCGCCCTGATCATGGGCGTGGCCTGCCTGAAGACCTGCATCGGCCTGCTCACGGCCTGCGCGGAGATGTTCCGGACCATGTTCCCCGGCAGCCTGTCCCAGCGCGGGTGGGCGACGGTCTTCGCGGTCGTCTCCTTCGCCGTGGCCAATGTGGGGCTGGACACCATCATCAAGGCGGCCGTCCCGGTGCTGGTGCTGCTCTACCCCCTGGCCATCGGCATCATCGTGCTGGGACTGCTCGACCCGTGGGTGCGCCACCGGCCGTGGGCCTATCGCCTGACCATGCTGGGGGCAGGTGTGGTCTCGCTGCTCTTCCTGCTGGCAACGCAGGCCGGTGTGCCCGCGGGTGTGGCATCTGCGGCGTCCGCGGCCGGGGGAGTGCTGCCCGGTTTCGAGCTGGGCTTCGGCTGGATCCTGCCCGCCCTGATCGGGCTCGTGGCTGGGATGGCCCTGCCCAGGCGGTGAGGCCTACGCGCCTCAGCTGGCGAGCCCGGCCATGATGTCAGCCGTGGAGCCCGACGGCATGTCGCGCCAGCCGGTCCGAAGGTGAAGGAGACCGCGGGGACCTCCAGGTCCAGCAGGGCCTCCACCTTCTGCGACCAACCGTCGTCGTCCTGGCGGGGTTCGGGCAGCTCGATGCCGTAGCGCTCTGCCAATGGAGCGAGCTGGTCGCGGTAGCGACGGGCGGCCTCCAGATCGGCCGGTTCAGCGTCGGGTACGAACAGGTTGACGCCGAAGGGACCATGGTCCAGTGCCCGCACGGCCTTCACCTGGTCCTCCACGGTGACGACATCCTTGTGGCCCGCGGCCAGGAAGCCCATCCCTCCGGCGGCCGAGGCGGCGGCCACCAGTTCCGGAGTCGAGGCACCGCCGGCCATCGGGGCGACGATGATGCGGCGGGCAAGGTCTGACAGCTGGAACATGGTGCTCCCCTCAGTGGTGGACGTGGCTGCATCCGACGCTAGGCAGGCAGTCCGGGATGGGGAAGTCCCCACTGGGGCATGGCGCCATGCCGAACTGGCATCGCTGGCTCCATCCTCGACGGCATGGACGCGGACATCCGGCACCTTCGAGCCCTGGTGGCCATGGCGCAGTGCGGGTCGATCAGTGCCGCGGCCCGGCAGCTGGGGGGTGGGGCAACCGGCCCTCTCCCGCACCCTGGCCCAGCTGGAACGCATGGTGGGGGCGGAGCTGGCCAGCCGGGGCGGGTCCGGGTTTGTCCTGACCGCGGCCGGACGGCGCCTGCTGCCCGAGGCACCGCCAGCGGTGGCGGCCTTCGATGCGGCCCTCACTCGCCTGGATGGGCCCGAGGGGGTGGCCCTGCTGGGTTTCAGCTGGTTGTTGCCCAGCTGGTTGTCGGGGGAACTCGACGGAGCCCTGCGGGCCGGTGATCCGGCCTTTCGCCTGCGGCTGCAGCGCACGGAGCAGCCGGTGGCCGACGTGCTGGCGGGAGTCCTGCACGGCTGCCTGGTGCGCGAACCCTCGTCGCGGGAGGGCCTGGCGGTCACGCCGATCGCCACCGAGGAGCGCATGCTGGCCATCGCCCATGATTCGGCCCATCAGGCGGCCATCGGGGCAGCCTGGGCTGCGCTCGGCTCCCAACCGCTGGTGGTCAACCGGGCGACGGGCACCACCCAGGCCTCCTTGTGGACGCCTGTAGCCCGGGTGGCTGCCATTTGCTCGAACTTCGACGAGTGGCAGGCCTGTGTTGCGGCGGACCGGGGAATCGGGTGGCGCTGGCCTCGGCGGCGGAGCTGGCGCCGCACCCCGGCATCCAGTACCACCACATCACCGATGCCCCGCCCGTCACCGTCGCGATCGTCCACCGTCGTCAGGACCTTCGCCCCGCCACCCTGGCCCTGGCTGCTTGGGCCGTGGCCGTGTCAGAAAGACCTCGGCCATGGTGACGGCCAGGACACGTCGGCCGGTGAGCGGCGGGTCATCCGTCAACAGGGAACAACCGGGCGATTCACTGCTGGACCACCGACAGGACGGTGTTCGCGCATCATGTACCCGAAGTAGCCGGCCAGAAGCAGGGCGCCGCCGCGCACGGCGTCGAGACCGTGGATCCGAATTTTGGTGGGGGCTGGCCGGGTGGTTCTGAGATCATCGGACTGTCTCTTTCGTGATGCTGGCGAGGTGGCGGTGCACGACGGTTCGTGCGCTCAGGCTGGTGTGTTGGCCGAGGGTGATCGCGGTGGGGAGGCTCTCGAGGAGGGCCCACAGCACCCCCGCCGCCTGAACGGGCTCGGTCCGGCCATTCAGGCCGCTCCCGTCCAGCAGGCCGGTGAAGAGGCGGATGACCTCGGCTCGCCCCTGTCCGAGTCGTTCCGCCGTGGCGGGGTGTCGTCGCGCCCGGTCGAGGAACATGGCGTTGACGCGCTCGAAGACCTGGTTGGTCTCATCGGCGGTGAGGATCTCGTCGGCCAGGGCGTCGAGGATGGCGGCCGGAGTGGGGGTGGCAAGGGCCTGGACCGCGCGCTCGATGCGAGCGGTGCGCTGTTGCTGGACGTAGTCGAGGACGAAGTCCAGCATGGCCTCGCGGTCGGCGAAGTAGTGCTGCACGGTGCCCATCGACATCCCGACGTGCTGCGCCACCGTGCGCAGGCTGGCATTGTCCAACCCGCGTTGGTCGGCGACTTCGACGACGGCATGCGCCAGAACGCGACGGCGTTCCTCGTGGAGCAGGGGAGGGGCATCGACCTGCTGGTCAACAATGCCGGGGTGATGATGCTGCCCTACGGCACCACGGAGCAGGGCTTCGAACGCCACTTCGGCATCAACCACCTGGGGCACTTCGCATTGATCGGCCACCTGCTGCCCCTGCTCGTCGACACCCCGTACAGCCGCGTGGTGACGATGGCGAGCAATGGTCACAAGATGCCCGGACTGTCCTTCGACGACGTTCGTTCCGACGTGGACTACAAGGCCATGCGCGCCTATGGCCGCAGCAAACTGGCGAACCTGCTGTTCAGCCAGGAGTTGGCCCGACGGCTCGCCGCCCACGGGTACTCGACACTGTCCGTCGCGGCCCATCCGGGTCAGACGGCCACCAATCCCGCGGGCAAGCGGGGGCTGCGTGCCCTGATGGACCGGTTGGTGGGCCAGGGCGTCGCTCGTGGCGCCGAACCGGCCCTGCCTGCAGCGACGGATCCGACGGTGCAGTCCGGTGACTACTACGGCCCCGACGGACCGGGCGAACTGCGAGGCCCTGCCACCAAGGTCAAGCCCTCACGCGTGGCGCTGGACCCCGAGCTGGCGGCGGCCCTGTGGCGACGCAGCGAGGACTGGTCTGGCCTCAGCTACCTGGACTGACCAGCAGTGGCTCGCCGTTGCCGTCCTGGATCCGGATGCCGTTGCCAGCCAGGTCCAGGGTGACCTCCAGCCGTTCCCCGGCGGGTCCGTGGACGGCATAGCGGTAGAACTCGTTGCGCAGCTCCAGCTTCTCGGTGCGGGCGTGCACCAGCCACGGATTGCGCCGGCGCAGGCCAATCAGGTCCTGGTGCAGGCGGAAGATCGGTTCTCCCAAGGGGGAGAGCAGGTCCGGGTTCTCCGGGAAGGTGGGACGGACCTCGTCGTCGCCGCCAAGGCGCTCGAACTTGGTGCCGGTGAAGCCCTGCTCGTCGCCGTAGTAGAGGCTGGGGATGCCCCCGACGGTGAACAGCACGGTCAGCGCCGCCGTGACGCGTTCGTGGCCCACCAGGCTGGCAATGCGGGTGACGTCGTGGTTGCCGACGAAGGTCTGCGGCACCAGACCGCCATCGAGCCAGCCGTTGTGGCGCTGCAGGGTCCAGTCCAGCTCGAACAGGTTGGTGTCCTTGAGCGAGCTCCAGGTGGCCTTCCACAATTCGTACTGGGTGATCGAGTCCAGCCCGGAGCGACGCACGTAGTCGGCATAGTCACCATGGATCATCTCGCCGACGAACCAGGCCTCGCCGAACTCGGGGCGGACCTTGGCCAGCACGTCCTGCCAGAACTCCGGCTTGATGGCATAGGCGGCGTCCAGTCGCCATCCGTGGATGCCCCGTCGCAGCCAGTGCCGCATGACGTCTGCCACGAGGTCCGCGCCGGCGGGCTCGTCGTGGTTGAGGGAAACCAGGGAGCCGTGTCCCTCGAAGACGGCGGCGCGCGGCGGGTTCTGGTCCCAGTCGATCCGGAAGAGCTTCGCCTCGTCGCTGTCCGGCCCGTTGGCCAGGGCGGCGCGGTAGAGGGGGTGCTGGTCCCCGACGTGGTTGAAGACCCCGTCGAGCAGCACGACGATCCCGCGCTCCCGGCAGGCAGCGATCAGCTTGTCGAAGTCTGCTTCGTCGCCCAGCCGTGGGTCGATGCTGAAGTGGTCAGTGGTGTCATAGCCGTGGGTCGACGAGCTGAAGACGGGCCCGAGCAGCAGGCCGTTGGTGCCCAGGCGTTGGGCATAGTCCAGCCAGTTGTGCAGGTGCCCGAGCCGGTGGGTGAGTGCGCGTTCCTCCTCGCTCGACGGCCGCACCGGCGCCCCGGTGAAGCCCAGCGGGTAGACCTGCCACCAGATGGCGTGCTCGAACCAACGCATTGCCCTGACCTTTCCTCGACGGTTGGGTGTCCCCACCTACAATGCCATCCGGCCGGATGTGCTGCCTGGATGACCCGGAAGCCCCACCCAGTTGCGCCCAGTTGGCCAGGGATCAGGCGAAGGCCGTGACCTCGGTCGGCTCGGGAATCTCGTCGTCGAAGGGGATCATCGGACGCAGGATGCGCTGATGCCCCAGCCGCTTGAGGTCCTGATCGACGCCGCCAGGGGTCAATGCCAGGAGCCAGCCCCGCTGGAGGTCGAACAGGTCGGAAGCTGTCAACCTGTGTGGAGACACTCGCGGCGGGTTTGCTCGTCGAGGATGCCGTCGGGGTTGAGCCAGGCATGTGCGGGTGGTGTGGCCAGGTGGGGTGGCTGAGTGAATCGTTGGGGATATCGGTGGGCGAGGGCCTCAAGAGTGGCTTGGCGTCGGTGGTGGACCTGGTGCCAGGTGCCGTCGTGAACCGACTGGGGCGTGTGGCCGGCCAGGGATGAGTGGGCGTGGTGCTGGTTGTAGTCGGTGACCCGACGTGCGGCCCAAGACCGGGCGGCGTCGAGGTCGGTGAAGTATCCGGGCCAGTCACGGTGGTACTTCGCGGTCTTGAACCATGACTCCATGTGGGGGTTGTCGTTGGAGACCCGCGGCCGGTTGCGGGAGCGGGTGATGCCCATCGCGCGGAACACGCGGGCGAGTTCGTCGGACATCATCGACGGACCTCCATCGGAGTGGACGATGCGGGGATGGACGCCGTGCGTGGTGAATGCGGTGGTGAACATGTCGGCAGCCAGCTGGTCATCCTCGCAGTCCTCGACACGCCAAGCCATGATCCGGCGGGAGAACACGTCAATGACGGCATACAGGTTGAACCATTGGCCCTTGTACCGGCCGGGCAGCTTGGTGATGTCCCAGCACCACACCTGGTTGGGGCCGGTGGCATGCCACTGCGGCATCGCCGACGAGCGCTTGCGGGAACGTCGAGCAGTGGTGCAACGGATCCGTTCGGCGCGGGCGATGCGGTACCAGGTCGACAACGACGCCACCGGATCCCCGGCGTCCAACGCGTCGAACCACGCCTGATACGCGCTGATTCCCTGCTGCGCCGCCGAGCGCAACAGGCCGATGATGCGCTGCTGGTCCTGCTCCCCGACCCGGTTCGGGTAGGCCCGCCCCCGGTGTGGTGTCGGGCTGGCGATCCCGGGACGGGGATGACTGCGGTAGTGCCACGACGAACGCGACAACCCGATCACCGACAACGATCGCCGCAGGCTCCAACCCGCCTGGCGCAGGTCGTCCACCAGCGCCTGTTCGGCCGCCAAGAACCGCTCCTGCTCGGCGCTGACCTGCCCCGTCACTCGCCGTTGGTGGGCCCCTGCCTGACGGACAGCTGCTGCAAGAGCCCGATAGCTTTTCCCAACGCATCATTGGCCCGGGTCAACGACTCGATCTGCTCCCGAGCCTGCCGCGCCTCTTCCTCACGAGCCTGACGCTCGATGGCCAACTGCGCCTTCAACCGGGCGAACTCCGCCCCATCCGTGGCACTCATACGCGCAGTATCGCGAGGCTCCAACCCCAACTCCAAGTCCCCATACAAGTACTGCCGACGCCACGACTGCATCCGCCGCTGGGAAACCCCATGCTCATCCAGCCACCGCCCCTTCGACCCCTGCGGCAACACCAAGTACTCAGCCACCAACTCCGCCCGCTCCCTCGCGGTCCGCTGCTCAATCATCACGGCACCTCCCTGACTCACAACCAGCTTGCCAATCAGGGGGTCGGGCTCCAGGTAGCCCATCTTGACCACCACGATGTCCATCGCCGACGGGTCGACTCGCATCCGCTGGTACTGCACGCTCTGGGCGTACTGGGTGCGGCGGCTGGTCACGATCACCTCCAGTCCACCGTGGACCAGGCGGGCCGACGTCCCACCATCCGGGGTGTCCGTGACCTGGGCCACCGTCGCGGTCAGGGCTTGTGGGCCCGGATCGCGGGAGTCGATCACCCCGCCGATGGTGAACTCGCCCTGATTTCCCTCGCCCAACTCGATGGCGTGCTGGACGGTGGCCGGGTCGACGATCGAGGCGAGGACGGCGCGCAGCTCTCCCGAGCTGATGGCCGGCTCGCCCGCCAGGGCCGCCAGGGCAGCGGTGCAGTCGTCGGCGCCGCCTGCCCCCGGATTGTCGCCGGAGTCGGAGATGAAGAAGGGGCGCTGCTTTGAGCGGACGGCGTTGTCCATGTCGAGGTCTTCTGGACGGCGAGCGTAGGAACTTCCATCATCAAGGGGACCTGGATCCCTGTCACCACCCGCGTCCCGCCTACCGACCCACACCCTCATCTGTGAAGAGCCCCATTACCTGCCAGAACTTCTCCACCACCGCGACTGGACAGCCTACGCTCCAGCGCCTTTGGGCTGGGCCCTGTGGGGGTAAAGGTCAGCGAATCAGGCGGCGTTCGCGAGCGACCTTAGCGGCAGAAGTGCGGTTGTCGACGCCGAGCTTGGCGTAGAGGTTGACAAGGTGGCCCTTGACCGTGGATTCGGAGATGAACAAGCGACGGGCGATGTCACGGTTGCCGGCGCCGGTGGCAAGCAGGCCGAGGATCTCGGTTTCCCGGGTGCTTAGACCGGTGTCGGGGTGGGCAGCGCGCCCCATAACGCGCATCGCGACCTCGGGAGACAGGGTCGGGCGACCAGATGCAGCGTCCAGTACCGAGCGCACCAGGGCGTCGGTTGGGGTGTCCTTCAGGAGGTAGCCCACGGCCCCGGCATCCAGTGCGCCGAAAATGTCGGTGTCTGCGTCAAATGTCGTGAGGATGAGTACTCGTACGTCCGGGTGTGCGGCCCGAAGCGCCCGAGTGGCTTCTATACCGCTGATCCCGGCGCCGAGTTGCAGGTCCATGAGGACGAGGTCGGGTGCGTCCCCGCGCCGTTCAAGGGCCTGGACGAGGGTGAGGGCCTCCTCGCCGGACCCGGCTTGGCCGATGACCTCGATACCCGGGTCGGCGGCGAGCAGCATCCGCATGCCGTCGCGTAGCACGGGGTGATCATCGACAAGAATGATGCGGGCGGTCATGGGCGGACCTCCGGGGCGTCACGAATGGCAGGAGTGGGGGTTAGGTGCGCGGTGAGGGCGACCGTGGTGCCCTCGCCGGGAGAGGAGTCGATGATGACGTCGATGGCGACCTCCTCCATGCGGGAGTGCAAGGCCTGCAAGCCGAAGTGGGCGTCGGCGTCCACGGTGCGCGGGTCGAACCCGACCCCGTTGTCGATTACGTCCACGACGACCCGGTCATCGAACCAGCCGATCCCGATCTGGCAGCGGGTGGCCTGGGCGTGCCGCAGCACGTTCGACATGGATGCCTGGATCCCCCGATGCAGGGCAGCCACGATGTGGTCGTCGACGTGGCGCGGCGGGGTTCCCTCCACGACGACATCGACGGTCAGCGTCTCGCCGGCGGCCTCGCTGAGACGAAGGGCGTCCTGCGCGATCAACCGGGCGGAGTCTTCCAAGGTCGCCTCGCCGGGGTGAGCGAGGTCGCGGATGAAGCGGCGGGTCTCGATCAGGTTGTCACGGGCGGTCGACTCGATGAGGGCCAGGGCTTCCGGATTTTGCGGTCCGGCGGTGCGGGCCAACACCACTATGGAGGCGAGGGCCTGTCCGAGGGTGTCGTGGATCTCCCGGGCCAGACGTTCGCGTTCCGCCAGCACCCCTTGGGTGCGTTCGGTCGCAGCAAGGCAGTCCTGTGCCTCACGCAACCGCGCCACGAGCTCGCGTTGCCGTTGTGCGTCCTCCCTGAGCTGCATGAATACCGTCCATCCGATGAGCGCCACGCACGCCGGGACGAGCATGCCCAGCCACACGTCGAGGGCGGTGGTAACGCCCGCGGTGTGTCCGTGCAGCAGTCCCAATCCGACCGACAGTACGACGAGTCCGGCGACCACCATCGCGCCGGCCACGCCCGGCAGCAGCGCTAGGGCCAGCAAGTGCAGCGGCAAGGCCACCCACACGAAACCGTCGGTGACGAGCACCCCCGCGCTCCACACAAGGGCCATCGCGACGAGCCATATCCACACGGCCGCACTTGCCTCCGAACCCCCGGACAGGAGCCTGTCGCGAGATGCGCCGTCGCGCAGACCAGCGCTGTCGGGCGCCACTCGAAGACCGAGGAGGTAGACGGCAAGGAACACGACGGCCACGCCCGTGGCCGCCGTGGTTCGACCCAGCCCGTGCACCGACCCGCCCCCGACGGCCGCGGCGTGGAGCACGGCCGCGGCCAACAGCGTCACGACAACGAAGTGCATGGCGTGCCGCAACGTGAACGTCAAGTGGTCGGCCTGCGCCGGACGAATCGCGATTGGGTGCACGCTTCCACGTTAACGCGCGCCGGTGGTGGCCGGCGTCTCTCGTAGCGTTGTTGGCGGGGGCCGGTCCGAAAGGACTGGTCCCACCCGACCACACGGCTCCACGAATCCGACCGCTGGCGGGCCGGAACGCGGTCCGGGGGGCCTCGAATATGGATACATGTTTGTCGCTATTCGAGAGATCCGCACCGCGTGGGGCCGCTTCGGCCTTATGGTCGCGGTCGTCGCCATGATCACCTTTCTGCTGGTCACGTTGACCGGCCTGACCCAGGGACTGGGCAACCAGTCGACCTCCGCCATTACTACGCTGCCCGCGGACCGAGTGGTGTTGACCCCCACTGACGGGGACAAGGCGTCCTACGGTGATTCCGTGGTCACCCGCGATCAACAGGCGGCGTGGACCGGCGCGGCGGGCGTGACGGTCTCGCCCCTGGCCATCGGTCACGTCCGCATCGAGAAGACCGGGTCCGAGTCGGCCGCCACGGCAGCGGTGTTCGCCGCCCCCGCTGGCTCCGAACTTGTGGGCGACCTGGCGAACGACCGGATCGTCCTGCCGCGGGAAACCGCGGACGCCCTCGGTGTTGACGCGGGACGGACGGTCGCGGTCAACGGCAGCGTCCTCACCGTCGATCGTGTGGAGGAGACCCGCTGGTACTCCCACTCACCGGTAGCGACGATCACCGCGCCCACGTTCGCGCGGATGAACCACACCGCTGACGACCAGGTCGGCTCCGCCCTCATCGCGCGCGTTGATGACTCCGTCACCGATGACGCCCTCGCCCGGGTCAACGCCAAGGCCGGCACCGTCTCATATCCGGTGAAGGACTCGCTCGTGGCCCTGCCCGGATACAACAACGAGCGCTCCTCCCTGCTGCTCATCCAAGGCTTCCTGTATGGGATTTCCGCCCTCGTCGTCCTGTCCTTCGTCAGTGTGTGGACGATCCAGCGCACCCGGGACCTCGCCGTGTTGCGCGCCCTCGGTGGTTCGCGCCGCTATGTCCTCTTCGATGCCCTCGGCCAGGCTGCGCTCCTGCTCGTCGTCGGCGCGCTCATCGGTGGCCTGCTCGGCGCCGCGCTCGTTGGTGGCCTGGCCGGGGTCGCGCCCGTCCTGCTCCAGACCCTCACCGTCGCCGGCCCAGTCGTAGGGATCGCGACCCTTGGCCTGATTGGGTCGTGGATCGCCACCCGCCGCGTGTCCCGTGTCGACCCCCTGCTCGCCCTTGGAGGCAACTGATGCCCACCTCAATCCTCACCACCAACACCGCGGCACCCGGCCAGATCGGCGCCGCACCAGCCGCGCTCACCCTGCACGACGTCGTCGTCCGATACGCCGATGGAACCGATGAGACGGGCGCCACCCGCTGGTTCACGGCCCTCGACCACGTGTCAATGCAGGCCCTCCCCGGCACGATGACGGCGATCCTCGGCCCGTCTGGATCCGGCAAGTCCACCCTGCTGTCCGTCATCGCCGGGCTCGTCGTGCCAACCTCCGGTGAGGTCTCCGTGGCCGGTACCCGACTCGACAAGCTGAACGAGAACGCCCGCACGGCCTTGCGCCGCGACCACGTTGGCATCGCCTTCCAGCAGCCCAACCTGCTGCCGTCCCTCATGACCACGGAACAACTCACCGTCATGGCCCATCTGGCCGGAGCCTCACGATCGGAAATGAAACAGGCCCGCATACGCGCCGCCGAACTCCTCGACCTCGTCGGGCTCACCGACCAAGGCGACCGACGCCCCCACCAACTGTCGGGCGGCCAGCGTCAACGCGTCAACATCGCCCGCGCGCTCATGCGCCACCCCGAGGTCCTTCTCGCCGACGAACCCACGAGCGCCCTCGACCACGAACGTTCACGCTCCATCATCGAACTACTCACCCGCGTCACCCGCGAGACCGGCGTGGCGACACTCATGGTCACCCACGACACCGAATTCGCCGACGACGCAGACGATGTCGTCCACATGCGAGACGGCCACATCAGTTGAGAAAGCGTGCGCGGGGCCGTCGGGGAGAGGAACTCGCCGACCCCGTGTCGCGCTCCTCGAACGGTAGAACACCGTGGCCTACGCCATCCTGCTGTCACCCGCGGTGCCCGCGGTCCAGGCATCTCCCACCGAGTGCAAGGACAGTCTCGACCTAACGGGAGTATCCGATTAACCGTGTAAGTGGCGGTTTCTACTGGTGGGTGCTGGCCGCGGGCATGCGGTCAGCGAAGGTGGTGGCGAACGCGTTCACTCCTGGCTTCCAGCGCATGCCCCCAGCGGGTCTGGCCGGTGCCCTGGGCGTCCAACGATCTCACGGTCAGATACAAGGTCTTCAGCGCGGCCTGCTCGTTCGGGAAGTGCCCTCTGGCTCGGACAGCCCTGCGGAAGCGAGCATTCAACGACTCGATCGCGTTCGTGGAGCACAGGACCTTGCGGATCTCGACGTAATAGTCCAAGAACGGCACGAACTCGGTCCAGGCATTGCGCCAGAGACTGATCATCGCCGGGTAGGCCTTGCCCCACTTCTGCGCGAACTCCTCGAACGCGACCTCGGCCGCCTCCACGCTTGGAGCCTCGTAAACGGGCCTGAGGTTGACGGCGATCTCGGGCCAGTGCCGCTTCGACGCATAGCCGAAACTGTCGCGCAACAAGTGGATCAGACAGGTCTGCACCTTCGCCTCGCCGAACACGTTGCCGATGCTGTCCGAGAGGCCCTTCAACCCGTCGCAGACCATGAAGAACACGTCCTTCACAACCCGGTTCTTGAGTTCTGTGAGGCAGGCGAACCAGAACTTCGCCGACTCGCCGTCGCCGTTGCCGGGCCAGATCCCCAAGATGTCCTTGTGACCCTCCAGGTCGACACCGATCGCGGCATAGTATGACAACTGCACCAGCGTTGCTCGCGGTTACGAGACATTGCTCGGCAACTGCTGGTTGCCGAAAATGGTGTTCGGCCAGCGGCAGTTCTGCCCGCGGCCGTCACCGTCCTCCATCCTAGGCTGGACCCGATCTCGAAGGAGCCCTCGCCGCGGTCCGGCATCAGCATGGATACCTCGACATGGGTCGCCTGTGGACGAAACCCCTGCATGGGGGGTGGTCAGAGCGGCCCGCTCCATCCATTCCGTGTCCAGGGCCCGTCATCCCAGGATGCGCTGCAAGACCCGCGCGTAACCGGAGGCCACCGGCCCCCGCGCGAGCGCGGCAAGTGCGTTCGGAATGCCACGCGCGCCAAATTCCTGCTCCCAGTGCAGCCTGCTCCCGAGGCCCGCGGCCTCGACGCGCGCTCGAATGGTGCCGGTGAGGATCGGGCCGGTCTTCTCCACCACGGCCACCAGGGGCGGTTGCCAGGTCTCCACCACCATCCGGTCGTCGAACCACACCGGGCCGAGCTGGGTGCGGGCGACGAACCGATGACCCTCCCGCAGTGGGGAGCCGTCGCTGCTCCCCACCCGGGTGAGCGGGACTGCAGCGGTGTGCCGGTCCAGGTCCCAGAGCCGATCCCAGAGCTCGGTGGGGGTCAGCCGCGAGTCCAGCGTCACCTCGAAGCTGGCGCGGGGCGTGAAGGACTTGATGTTCCCTTGGGATGGCGTCACCTCGCGACGGTACCAACCATTCGACTGCCCGCCCGGCACGGTTGCCGGTGAGACCAGCCCTTGGCCCGCTGGATAGTCTCGGTTCCATGCAGCCCGACAGCACCGAGCCGACGACGGGCACCGTCCCACCGTGCTGGTGGTGACCACGGCCATTCCCGCCCACAGCCTGAACGCCACCCAGTCGGTGCGGGGTCTGGTGGCCGGCGGGGCACGCGTTCTGTGGAGCACGACGCCGAGTTTTGCCGCGCAGGCAGCCCGCCACGGCGCGCACCCGGTGCCGCCGGTCCCCGAACCACCACGGCTGGGCGTGGCTGACGAGACCCACGGTGCGCTCAGGGGCCTGCGGCAGGTGCGACGGATGTACCGGGACGACCTCGCAGCCCCGGTCGAGGCCCAGGTCCTCCACCTGCTGGGGCTCGTGGAGGAGCACCACGTCGACGTCATCCTCAGCGACACCTGATGTTTGGTTCCGGGAATGCCGCGGAGGTGGCGGGCTGCGCCTGGGTGACGTTGGGCGACGGACCCCTGGCCCGGCCCGACCCGCTGGTCCCGCCACTGGGGACGGGGCTGTGGTTGATGGATGGACCGGCCGGTCGTCACCGCAACCGCACCGTGAAGCGGATCAGTGACCGGATGGTCTTCGCCCCCGGCTGGTTCCCACCAGCATCAGTTCCGGGTCAGGCTGCGGCGACGTGCCAGCGTGTGGCCCATCTGCCGGGTGATCCCGCCGCTGACGATCGCGTCCGCCCCGACGGTGGCAGCGCACAGCGTGTCGACGACAACAGGGGCGGAGCGAGCGGCATGGTGGCGCATGCCCGCCCACATCAGTCCCGGCTGGGCGATCATGGCGTCGCGCAGCACGGGTGAGTGAGGCCACAGCGCCTCGTCGCCCAGTGGCACCGACTGGCAGTCCAGGCCCGCGGCCTCCACCAGGTCGCGCCACGGCTCCAGGACGACCAGCACCCCCTCGTGCCCCGCCCCACGAAGCGCCTGACCCACGGCGATGAACGGGGCCACGTCACCCCGGGAACCGATCGAGATCAGGCAGAAACGGGCCGTCATCAGCGGCGATGCTCGTGCGGGGCGCTGGCATGGATGATGTGGAGGATGTCGCGCTGCCAGCCCCGCACGGTGCGCGAGGCCACATCGCTGAAGCCTGCGCGGTGGAGCTGATCTGCGAGTTCCGGCATGGTGCTGAAGTCGTCCACCGAGCTGTGGAGGTACTCGTACACCCCGGCGTCGTCGGTGAGCACCTTGGCCAGGGGCAGGATCACACCCCGGTTGACGGCATGCCAGCGACGCTGCGCGTCGGCGGATCCGCGCACCGAGTAGTCCTCAGCCACGAAGGGCGCCCCGGGCCCGAGCGCCGCCGCGATCCCGGCCAGGGTGGCGTCCAGGTCTGTTACATTGCGCAGGAGGTAACAGGCAAGGGCCCCATGGGCGGGCGGCAGGCCCAGTTCGTCGAGGCTCTCACCGCAACCGTGCACGAAGGTCACTCCTTGGGGCCAGCGATGACGCTCTGCCTGGGCCAGCATTCCCGTTGAGGCGTCGACGCCGATGATCTGTGGCGTCATCCCGCGCCTGCGGGCAGCGCGCAACAGCTCCAGGGTGGAGAGCCCTGATCCGCAGCCCAGGTCCAGCAGCGTGGGCGTGGGGTGTTCGATGCTGGCCACCAGCAACTCGGCTGCGGTGCGCAGGTGGCGGCGGTAGCCCGGATTCAAGGCCACCATGAGGTCATAGCGGCCAGCGGCCTGGTCGAAGCCGTCCGACAGGTCCTCACGGGTCGGCGGGCTGCTGGCAGGGCGCTGCGGCGTGCTGCTCACGGTGCTGTTCACGGTGGCCTCCTCAGTGTCCGGGAGCTCCACGATGGCACACCCGCGAGGCTCCGGTTGGATCCTTGGGCCGGGCGTGGATACTGGGACTGGCCGCCCAACCCACTTCGGTGCCGCATCTCCCACCTCAGGAGCACACCATGTCCCAGCTGATCACCACCTATCTCCAGGACCACCTCGCAGGATCCACCGCTGGCATCGAATCCTTCGACCGCGTAGCCGAGGGCCATTCCGACGAGGCTGTTCGCAGCGTCGTCGCGGCCCTGGCCGACGAGATCCCCGTGCGGACAAGGCCTCGCTCGAGGGCATCATGGAGCGCATCGGTGCCAAGCCCTCCACCGTGAAGAATGCCGGGGCATGGCTGGGGGAGAAGGCAGGCCGCCTGAAGCCCAACGAGCGCCTCGCCCAGCGCTCCCCGCTGTCGGACCTCGTCGAGCTGGAGATGCTCGTCACTGCGGTCCACGGCAAGGGTCTGCTCTGGAAGGGTCTGGTGCAGCTCAATGACCAGCGGCTCGACTTGGCGGGACTCGAGGAACTGGCCCGTCGTGCCGACCACCAGGAGGCGACGCTGGAAGAGCTCCGCCGCAGCCAGGTGGGCAAGCTGTTGGTCGAGTGAGGGCCCCGTGTGACACCAGGACAACCAACGAAAGGAAGACCCATGACGAGCACCCCCGAATCCCCCCGCGACCTCGCCGACCAGGTCCAGGAGGCGCTGGCCCACCCCACGGAGCAGTTCTCCGAGGGCCAGACTGCGGGAAACGCCATCCGCAACTCCGCGGACGAAGTGGCGCAGCAGGCCTCCGACATCGATGCCGGTGACATCGACGACCTCGTCGAGCGCCAAGCCAACTCCTGAGGTCCCGCACCCCCCTGGGCTGCCATCCTTCGCCAGGTCCGGCGAATCTGGCTGCCCGGGGTAGGCCGTCATCCCGTAGGGTCCGACCCTCCCGAGGCTGCTCGGAGCACCGCCAGATGTGCCTCGACGCACGCGTCCAGGCCGGCGGCCTCCGCGGCGGCGCGGCGCACCAGGGCACGATCAAGACGCTCAGCCACGGTCACGGCCGCCGCCAGCGCCTCCAGCCGGTCCGCATCGACGGCGTCGGAGTGGTCGGGCACGACCACCCCGGCGCCATCGGCCACGGCCTCACTGACCCCGCCTCGCCCCAGGGCCACCACCGGGGTACCGCACAGGGCCTGCTCCACGCACACCAGGCCGAAGGGTTCGTCCCAGTCCGGGGTCACCAGCGCCACGGCACTGGCCCCGACGACGCGCGCCAGCTCCCGCCTGTCCAGGTGACCGGCCATCGTCACCCGTTCGTCCAGCAGCGGCTCCAGTACCCGACGCACGTAGCCCTGGTCGCTCGGCGGCCCCACCAGGACCAGGCGACGCCCCAGCCGACGGGCAACCTGGACGGCTCGGTGGGGGGCCTTCTCCGGGGCCAACCGCCCCACCCACACCAAGTCCCCGTCGGGGGATCCGGGTCCCAACGGCCACACCGAGGGGTCCACTCCGTTGGGCACCACCGCAACCTCCCTCAGCGTCGTCCACTGCGCGGCGAGGGCTCGTGACACGGCCACGTACCGGGCCGTTGGTGCCGCCAGCGCCGCCCCCAGTTCCATCCAGGGGAAGGGCGGTGTGTGCAAGGTGGTGACCACCGGCGCCGGAAGGGCCCCCGACAGTGACATCGGGAGGTGGTGCAAGGTGTGGTTCGCGATCACGTCCAGGTCACTGCGGGCGGCCAACATGGCGCACGAGGCGGTGAAGGCGTGGTGGTCCGCGAGGAACCAGGCTTCGGGTATCTGGGCGTCCCGCAGCGCCACCTCCGACAGCGGCGGCAAGGGCGGATAGGTGAACAGTTCATCGGCCAAGGTGTCCGGCGTGCCGGCGGCGGCGTGCAGGGCGACGTAGTGGCCCCGGGCCCTGAAGCCCGTCACGAGCTCGGCGGTGATGGACTCCATGCCTCCCGCGTAGGGGCGCGCCAGGCAGTTGCGGTTCGTGGCCAGGACGGCGATCCTCACGGCCCCGCCTGTCCGGCAGCGTCGTCCTCGCACAGGCTGTCCTGCGTCGGCAGTGCCTTCAGGTAGCGGGAGAAGCCGGCCGGTGCCCGGCCCCGCAGGCGACTCGACGTGACGACGCGGTGGCGGTCAGTGGAGCTCACGACCACCCCCTGTTGACGCCGCAGTCGCTCCACCAGGTCCACGTCCTCATGGGCGCCAATGGCGGCGAAGCCTCCCACCGCCAGGTAGGCGCTTGCCCGGAAGCCGAGGTTCGCGCCGTGCACGTGGTGATGGCCCTCTCGCAGGTCGTGGCGCTGCAGCCAGGCCCGCATCCTCCCGGGATCGAGGCGCCCGTCGGGGACGACCGTGCCCACGAGCACGTCGATGCCCGCGGTGGCGCAGCGCACCTGCTCGTCGAGCCAGTTGCGGGGCACGTGGGTGTCGGCGTCGGTACAAGCGATCCACAGCGACCGGGGATCCTCCGTCCCGTGCTGCGCCAGGGCCCAGTCGACCCCCGCTCGCCGTGCGGCCCCCACATTGCGAACCGTGACCGGCAGCGTGTCGCAGCCGTGCGCCCGAGCCACCTCGGCGCTCCGGTCGGTGCACCCGTCCAGCACCACGAGGCGACGCACCACCACGTCGGGACGGATGGCCGCCAGCGCGACGACGGCCCCGTCCAGATGCTTGAGGGTGCCTGGGAGGGCGTCTTGTTCGTTGCAGGCCGGCACCACCACGGTGAGGGAGGTGACACGCGTGGGGTGGCCTCTCTCATCCGGGCCCCGTGCTGCGGACATTCGTGCCAGGGCGCTCACCTCCCACCTCGTGTCACCGCTGGTCGATGCGGCGCGCTGAGGGTGATGGTCACGTCGTCGTCGGTGTAGCGGGCCGTCGTGGGCCACAGGCTGTCCAACTGGGCCTCGACGAGCCGTCCATCCAGGGGGATCTCACGAGTGGGTCGTCGCCAATGGGCCGCCAGAACGGTGCCATCGCCGTCCAACAGGCTCATCACGGCCGACAGAGTCGCCATCAGCGCGGCTCCATCGAGGAAGTATCCGACCTCGGAGAGCACCACCAGGTCAACGGGGCCCTCCAGCTCCGGCAGGACCGACGGCAGGGAACCCTGACGCCAGTCGACATTGGTGATGTGGCGATCGCGGGCCACTCGCAGGGCCTCGGCCGAGTGGTCCACAGCCACGACCTCGCGCGCCTGGGCGGCCAGGGCCGCGGTCAGGCGCCCGGTGGAACAACCCAGGTCGAGCACCCGTCCCAGCATCTGGTGCGGCAGGATGGCCTCCACCAGGGCCTGGCGGCGTGCCTCGTACCAGCTGGTCTCGACGTGCCACGGGTCGTCACCGTGCTCGAACATTGCGTTGAACTCACCCGGCGCGACGGTACCCGGCACGCGGCGGTGGGGCAGCGCGCCGTCGGGATCGATGAGCACGTCGGCCACCCGCTCGGCACGCTGTCGGGCCTGACCGGTCAGTACCGGGCCGGCCCCGGGGGCCCTGCCGAATGGGGTGTGCTGGCTCTCGAAGCAGTCCAGCGCACGGCCCCGACGGTGCAGCGCGTCGGCACCCGGGCAGGACAGCACCAGGTCAGCGACGGGGAGGTCTTCGTGGGTGCCCCAGTGCCATAGCCACACCGGGTAGGCGATGCAGGAGACACCGGTGTCGACGGCGGCGGCCCGTGCCACCCGGCCCAGGGCGTCGTGGTCGGCACGCCCGTCGTGGGACCAAGGAGCGACCAGCAACAGGCCTTCGTGCCGGTGCCACTGCAGCAGGTCGTCTATCAGCTCCTTCAGCGCCAGGTGGGTGTCCGCCTCGCCCAGTCGCCCGTCGGGCAGGCCCCAGTGTTCGGCAGGCGCCAGACCCAGTTCGTCCAGGGCTGCGGTGAGTTCGTCGCTTCGGACATCGGCCAGGTCGGTCCGCGAGAGGCAGGGGGAGTGGGGGTGCGAGGCCTCCCCGCGGGTGGCGATGACGACCTCGATCGCCGCGCCGGTTGCTGCCAAGGCTGCCAGCGTCGCCCCCAACCCCAGGGTCTCGTCGTCGGGGTGTGCCGAGAGCACGACGATGCGGTCGAAGCGTTCGCCCAGGCCGGTCAGGTCGACGACGGGCAGCTCAGCCCAGGGTACTGCGGTCAGCCACTGGCCCTCCGGTCGGCCGTCTTCGGCCGCGCTCCAGCGCTCACCCATCGCAACGCCCCATTGACTGGCGGCCGAGATCGACCAGGCTGCGTTCGGCATGGTGCTGGCGCAGGTAGACGGTCAGGTCACCCACCAGCCGGGCATGCCGCTCGTCGCCCGTCATGGGTCCCGGCCCCAGGGCGTGGCCGGCGATGGTGAGCGCCTGCTCCCCGACCTCGGCGACCACGCACCGCACCCGCGCGGCCAGGAGTGCGCCCTTCCTCAGGGTGTGGAGGTAGTGCCTGAAACCTGGTGGGTCGGCCAGACCCGCACCCACAGCGGACAGATGCGGGGCAAGTGCCAGGGCGGCGGTCACGTCGCCCCGGGGCAGGGTGTCAACGTCGGTAATGGGGTCCTTCTGGTGGGGGGCTTGGTGGGTGGGGTTTGATCCTGGGGTTGAGGTGGTTGGGGGACAGGTGGGCAGGACGGGCCGGGGAAGTCTCCGTTGGCAAGGCCGCGCCACAACTCCTCGACGCTCGTGGCGGGCGTGGGCACTGGGGTCCACTGTGAGGGGGCCGGATGCAATGGCCAGGTGCGACCGGTGGGCACGTGGCAGGCGGTCAGTGGAGCTTGGGACCCGGGATCTTCGAGGCCGTCGGCAAGATCTTGACCCGCGGCAACGGCCTGTCCGATCAGTCCTGCCAAGGTGATGCCGGACAGCACACCCACCTCGCGTGCCCGGACCAGCCAGCGAACCCCGGCCGGTGGCTCCCCGACGGTGTGGATCCGGGGATCAGCCAGCGCATCTGCGACGACCTCATCAAGGCCCGTCACCCAGACATGGCAGTCGGTGTTCGTCACCAGCGGGGCCAGGATCGACAGCGTCTGCGCCGGGGTGAGCGCCACTGCCTGCAGGGTCACCGCGACGTCAGGGACGGTCCAGACCAGGCGGGGGTCACGGGCTCCGGGAACGGTGATCAACGGGGCCAGACGCAGGGCCTCAGCGTCCTTGTCCACGCGGCGCTGCTCCGTGCTGTCGCGGCCGGCGAAGTCAGGGCCGTCGTGCCAGGCCACTGCCTGCGGCACGTGGCACAAGGATCCCCCGGACAGGCGCCAGCGGTGCGCCAGCTCCCAGTCCTCACCGCCGTAACCGCGGAATTCCGCAAAGCCACCAAGCTCGGCGAAGTGCTGGGCGGGCAGGGCCATGGCGGCGGAGATGACGAAACGGTAGGAGGTGTCGTCAGCCCCGGCCAGATTGCGGGTGATGGCGTAACCCTCGGCCAGCCACTGTGGCTCCTCCAGCACAGGAGGCCGCGGTGGCATGTCCCCCTCGGCACTGCCCCGAGGGTGCGCGTCCAGCCACCGCCGCACCATGTCGAGGTCCCAGCCGGTCAGGTCCGCGTGGCGGCGTCGTCCGACGCACAGCATCGGTCGGGCGGCCGAGACCACCGCATGGTGCATGGCGGCCAGGAAACCGGCTTCCGGCATCATGTCCCCGTCCAGGAAGACCGGCACCTGGCCGCGGGCGGTCCCGGCTCCCAGGTTGCGGGCCGCCGCCGCACGAAAACCGTCATCGGACTGCCGGACGATCCGTACCGCGTAGGGGTGGGTGCCGACGCGTGGCGGCTCGGGGGAGCCGTCATCCGCCACGACCACCTCGAAGCACCCGGCGGGGAAGTCCTGCATGTCGAGGGCGACCAGCAACCGGTCGAGTCCATTCTGGTCGCGGTACCAGGGCACCACGACGCTGACCTCGGGCGCATCAAGGCCGTTCACCGGGTCACCCCCGCGCTCAGCAACCGGTCCAGGGCAGCCCATGCCTCGGCGGGGGTGGGGCCCACCGGGGTGCCCGGGGCCAGCCAGGTCGAACCGGGATCGAGGAGGCAGGCCCGCACATCCGCAGTAGGGTCGGCAATGATCCTCACCACACCGGGGCAGCGCGCCAGCAGTTCTCGAACCCAGGGACCGTCTGACACCAAGGGGCGTCGCCCGGCCGCGATCCAACTGCCGATCGAGCCGGAGGCCGACAGATGTGCGTGGTGGGCCAGCGGAACCGCCACCTGCCGCGCGCGCTCCACCAGCGCCTCGTCGTCCAGATAACCGGTGAGCTCCCAGGACAGATCGCGGCCGTGGCACTGGCGGGCCAGAACCTCCACGAGGTCCTCATGCCCCTGGGCGACGGTCCCGAGCGCCAGCACGCCCCGCAGGCCGGCACCGGAGGCGGCCTCGATGGCCTCGGCGTGCCCCTTGCCCGGATAGACGAAACCGAGGACGGCCACGACGGGTTCGGGGCCACGACCGTCGTCGACCGGTGACGCCATCGGCTCGACCAGCGGCAGGGGCACGACAAACACCTTGCGCAGCTGGGCCTCGCGCTCGGCCGAACTCGTCCCCGGGGGGAGGCAGGCACCCAGCAACTGCCGCTCGTGCTCGCTCGCGACCACCACCAGACGCGCAGACCTGAGGACCGGGTACAGGCATGCCGCCGTCGCGTGTACCGAACTGCGCCCTCGGCCGGGCTCGGCACGTCGTGCAGGGTGACACTGGTGGGACACCGCTCGGCCAGCGCCTCCACGACACCGGGCGTGTCACCGAGCAGCTCATCGTTCAGGTGGAGGTGCACCCCCGCGGCCGGAGGGAGGGCAGTGAGGACCTCGTCGACGCCCATTCGCGGACCATCGGGAAGGCGCACGACGCGAACACCGGGCGCGTGGGTCAGCAGCCCGAGTGCGTGGCGCACGATGCCGTGGTCGTCCGGGCCGGGCACCACGTGCACCACACCGTCGGCGGCCTGATTGGGGGCGTTCACCGGGCGCCCTGCACGGTCTGCCAGCCGTCCCCGGTGCGCCGTACCAGTCCGAGGCCCTCGAACTCCTCCAGCCAGCCGGTCATGCAATCGCTGCCCCACCGTGCTCGAAAGAGCGCGGCATTGCGCACGATGTCCTCCACATGTTCGACGGGAGGCCGCGAGACGGGGTGGTGCTGGTGGTAGGCGTCGGCACCGCCAACCCAGCAGATCCCGCCACCGGCCGTTCCCAGGCGGCGGGCGAAGTCGGTGTCCTCGCCGCCGTAACCCTCGTAGGCCTCGTCGAAGCCACCAGCCGCGGCGTGGTCGGCGGCGGTGATCGCATAGCTCAACGACCAGAACAACCGCAGGTCAGTTCCGGGGACCAGCGCGCCGGCCGCCGGGTCGGGACGGGCAGTGTGTGGGGCCCGGTGCGAGCGCACCATCTGCCAGTCAATGCGTGGCGTGCTGGCGGGGTCGCTGCCCGGCAGGTCGACTCGAGCGTTGGGGCCGAGGTAGGTCACCGGCCCGCACCAGACCACCGGTCCGCTGCCCAGGCCCGGTGGGCGGGGCGAGGACATGGCGTCGGCGTAACGCTGCAACAGGAACGGATCGGCCAGGCAGTCGACGTCCAACAGGACCAGATTGGCGCTGTCAGCGGCCGCCACGCCCAGGTTGCGGGCCCGGGCCAGCGGAAGTCGGGAGGGATCGGCATCCATCGCCACGAGGGTGATGGGCAGCCCCAGCTCTGCACCGGTGGGCTCGGCCAGGGCTCCCGCCCGGTCGTCGGCCATCGCGACCACGACCACCCGCGTGGCGGGCAGGACCTGGTCGGCCAGCGAGGACAGGCAGCGCCGCAGATGTTCATGGCGGCCGTGGACGATGACCACGACGGCGAGCTCGGGTGATCCGCTGTTCATCGGCCCTCCTGGGCATCGAGCAGGCCGGGGTGCGCGCGTGCCACGTCGGAGATGGCGGCGGCGGCGCGGCGTGCGCCGAGTCCGTCGTGCCAGCGCGCCCAGCCCTGGCCGCCGAGGGCAAGGGCCTGCTCCACGAGGGCGAGCCACTGTTCGTGGTCGGGTGATCGTTCGCAGCACACGGCCAGACCGGCGGCCTCCAGGGCGCGGGCGGTGTGCAGTTGCTCGTCGAAGGGTCGGGGCTCGGCGACGACGACGGCCGGCCGTCGGGCTGCTGCCACCTCGGCGACGGCATTCTGGCCGGCGTGACAGATGACGACGGAGGCAGCGTGCAGCTCCCCCCAGACCTCGTCACCGGTTCCTGACGGCTTGTACCAATTCCAGCCGGGCATGGCCGCCGCCAGGCGCGCCGGATCGGGGCCGGTGCCACCCCCACGGCCCCACAGCACCAGCCCGTGCTGTCCAGGGAAGCCTCGGGAAGCGGGGCCGAGTCGAAGCGGGTGAGGGCTCCGACGTGGTCAGTCTTGTCCAGCCAGACCACGGGCCACCAGGGCTCCGGGCAGTCGGCCGGCCAGGGTGCGAGCAACCGCGTCGCCACCCCGTAGCAGGCGCGGTGGGCCGTGTCGTCTCGCTGACCGCGCATGGCGACGACGACGGTGGGCACGCCCAGCAACCGGGCAAGCAGCGTCACCTCCACTGAGACATCGACGACCAGCACCTCGGGGCGGTGTGCGACCAACCATCGGGCCAGGGCACCCATCCGGGACCGGTAGGCGTCATGGTCCAGCGGGGCCCAGTGCAGGGTACCGCCCGCGGTGGGATCCTGGTGGTTGCCCTCGACGGGCACGGCGTCGTCTGCCAGTTCCACCCACGCGCCCTGCCACCCCTGCGGGCGCGGCAGGGTGGATAGTCCCGTCACCTCGTGGCCGAGCGCCGTCACCTCGTGGCAGATGGCTGTGGCCCGCGAGACATGACCTGCCCCGTGGTGGTGGACGTAGTAGCCGATCATTGCGCCACCGATCCGTCGCGCCGCGAGGTCGCCACCTGGCGATAGATCCGGCGATGGGCGGCCCGCACCCCCTCGGCCTCGGCGCGCCGTTCCTCCCGGGTCGCGGTCCACTCGACACGCCCATCCAGGGCGACTCGCAGTGCACCCGGCAGGGTGTCCTCGATGTCGTCGAGACTGAAGGTGGGGCAAGCGTGCTGGTCGTGGTAGCAGCCCACGGCCCGCGCCACGACGGCGGTTCCCACGTCGCGGCAGGCTTCCAGGTAGCCCGAGTGGGTGCCGAAACGGTAGGGGAGCACCACGGCGGAAAGTGAGGAGAGGTGGTCCAGCAACCCGTCGTCGGAGTACCGCTCGTGAGGTGCCACCGTGACGCCCGCTTCATCGCCCTTGCCGGCCTGCCAGCCACGCAGCAACCGCGCCAGATCCGGGTCTCGAGTCTCCAGACCGTCGAGCACCTCGGCGTGGATTCCAACACGCAGGTCGCAATCGCAGCCCGTGACCGCCGTGGCAACTTGGGCCAGCTCGGCCGCATGCATCGTGTTGGTGCGCAAGCCCTTCAGATCCACACCCACAAGCGGCCGTCGGCCCTGCCCACGGCGCCTGCCACGTGGTCCGGCCACGCCGCCGATCCGACCCAACGGCGCGACGTGTGGGTGCGGCAGCACGACGGCCTCTCGACCCCAACGTCTCCGGATCTCGGTGGCGGCGGACGCGGTCAGGGTCACCACGACCTCGGCCTCGCGGATGAGCAGGTCGAGGCGCTCCGCATGGTGAGCATCCTCCTCCAGGTGCGGGTTGCGCAGGTCGTGCACGGTCACCACAAGGGCGATGCCGCGGCGGTCGAGCTCGTCGATGGTGGCCAGCATGTCGTGCAGCGGCACCTGCTCGACGCCGAAGTGCACGTGGACGACGTCGGCGCCGTCAAGTGCAGCCTCGCGTCGTGCCGGGTCGAAGAGCGCCGGAGGCCACCAGAGCCCGTCAGCACCGGTGATCTCCTGCAGCACCACCACTTCATCGTGCGACTCCCCGTGGGGGCCGATCGCGCGGGCGACATATGGGTGGTCGGCGGGTACGCACCGCACGGCGAGCTCTGGAGCGGCGGTGTCGCGATTGTGCACCTACCGAGTCTCGCACCGGTGGCCGAGGCGCGCCACCCACGCAGGGGTGGGCCCAGCGCCCCCAGCCCGGCAACCCGCCGGCAACAATCCGTGCAGCTCGGGGCTGCTGGCAATCACCGGCTCCGACGCCACAACTCGGCCGCCAGCCCCGTCGCGAAGGTCGTCCACGCGGCATACGGGCAGAGCAGCACACCGCGTTCCCGGCGCTTGCCGACCCTGCGGACGAGGTCGGTGGAGCTGGCGGCGAGGGCTGCGGCGACGACGGCCGCCGGGCCCAGGGTCCTGCCCCGCCAGAAGACCCAGCACCACAAGCTGTTGAGCACCAGGTTGAGTCTGAGCGCCGCGGCGAAGCGCCGGGCCTCATCGGTGCGGTCTTGTTCCATCAGATCGGTCAGGTGCAGGGCGCTGATGACGGTGATGTCGGCATAGAGCGCCGTCCAGACCGGTCCGAACAGGGCGTTCGAGGGCTGCCACGCCGGGGTGTCGAGGCGCTTGAACCAACCGGTGTTGGGGATGGTCGCGACGGCCCCCAGGGCGGCCGTCGCCCCGACGGCGGCCGAGGTGGCGGCCAG
The DNA here is from genome assembly GCF_003752415.1 of Luteococcus japonicus. Lineage (NCBI taxonomy): Bacteria > Bacillati > Actinomycetota > Actinomycetes > Propionibacteriales > Propionibacteriaceae > Luteococcus > Luteococcus japonicus. The sequence goes on from NZ_RKHG01000001.1 coordinate 81,283, forward strand.
CACCTTGGCGAAGCGGTACTGGTCGTGGCCCCCACTGGCGAGCTGCACGGCCTGTTCGAACGTCCTGGTTCCACCCGGCGGCGGACCGACCAGCTCATCGAGGTCACGTTCTGCGACGACGGTGTCGTGGTGGAGCGACTCGATCAGCGGGCGCGCCATCGCGGCCTCGATCGGGGTCACCAGGCTGATCCAGTACGAGGCGAGCCGGGGAGTCCACACCGGGGCCGTGATCGACGGACGGGGGCCCATGTGCTGCACGCGGGCGTAGCGGTCCATCATCTCGGCATAGGTGAGGACGTCAGGGCCGCCGACGTCGAAGGTGCGGTTCTGCTCGGCCGGGAGGTCTGCGGCGGCAACGAGGTAGTGCACGACGTCGTCCACGTGGATCGGCTGGATGGTGTTGTCCAGCCATCGCGGGCCGACCGAGCCGGGCAGGCGCTCGGAGAGGCAGCGCAGCATGTCGAAGGAGGCAGAACCGTCGCCCAGCACGACGCCCGCCTGGATCGCGGCCGTGGGAACACCGCTGGCCATCAGGATCTCGCCCACCTCGACCCTGCTCGCCAGGTGGGGGGAGAGTTCTTCACCCTCTGGGTGCAGTCCGCCGAGGTAGACGAGGCGACCGACCTGCTCGTCCTTGGCGGCGCGGGCGAAGGTGGTCGCGATGTGACGATCCTGCTCGGCGAAGTCCTCCTCACTGCCCATCGAGTGGATGAGGAACCAGGCTGCCTCGGCGCCGTGCATGGCCTCCCGCAGGGCACCGTCGTCACTGGCATCACCCTGGACGACGTGCACGCGCTCGCCCCACTCGGGAAGCTTGCGGGGATCGCGGGCGAGAACCCGGACGTCCCAGCCATTGTCGAGCAGTCGTTCGACCACCTGCCCCCCGACGTAGCCGCTCGCGCCTGTCACCATTCCCACTCGTGTCACCATTCCCAAACGTGCCTGTGTCATGGGCATCAGCCTGCCGTACCGCAAGGCGGTACCTCCGGCCTTTCTGCTCTCGGCGCATGAGGGTCTCCACGGCGGTGTGGGTGCACGGGGGCGCGTTAGGTTGGGATCTTCACCGGGAACCGGACCGCACCGAGGAGGGCCCGATGGGACCAGACGAGATCAGCAGGTTCGTGCATGACTCGCTGCTGGAACCGGCCATCGAGTCGTCACCGGCCCGGCTGGACGGTCCGCTCAGGCGACGCGTGGTGTGTCTCGTGACCGTGGTGGCGGGCGCGTTGCTCCTGCGTGCCTCGTTGTCCGTGGCGCCAGGTGATCGACTCTTCTACCCGGCCACCGCCTCGCTCGCCCTGCTGTGGCTGGTGGGCGCGCGCCTGTCCGGACCTGTCGTGCCAGGTCACGCTCACTCCAGTCGTGGGGGCCGGGCGAGCCACGCAGTGGTGCAGTCACTGGTGTGGGGCGGGCTGTTGCTGGTGATCTTCCTGGCCGGCGCGCTGGTGGTCTCCCAGGTGCCGTGGCTGTCGGTTCCGGTGCAGGACCTGCTGGACCACGCCCGACGTGGATCGTTGCCCATCGTGGCCCTGCTCACCGCCCTCAACGGGCTGGGGGAGGAGTACTTCTTCCGAGGTGCCCTCTTCCAGGCCCTGCCCCGACACCGCCAGGTGCTGGTGAGCACCGTGCTGTACAGCGTGGTGACGGCCTTCTCCGGCATTCCTCTGCTGGTGCTGGCGGCGGCCATGCTGGGCGCCGTGGTGGGGCTGCAGCGTCGGGCCACCGGTGGTTTCCTCGCGCCGACGATCACGCATCTCGTCTGGTCGCTGGGGATGCTCTTCCTGCTGCCGAGCGCCCTGTCGCTCGGCGCGGCGCTGTTCGGCTGAAAGACCCGGTCGCCCTCGGTGCTGACGAGGGGATCGCGGGACCGCTCAGCGGCCCAAAGAGGGGCCTGCCGCCAGTCTGATCGGGCCGCGCACCGTGGCCAGGTCCACGTCGACACCCGTCTGCTGCACCCTGACCTCCCCGCGGGCGACGAGTTCACCGGCCACCTCCCGTGCGGTGTCCATCAGGCCGCGCCAGTCCTGGCCGCCCACGACGCGGGCCGCGTCACTGGGGCAGATGGTGCTGCCGTCGCGGTGCCGCAGCAGGGTGCGCATCGTGGACGCGAGGCGGCCTCGGCGACCATCGGGTGTCTGTTGCCACCACGGGTCTCCCCGCTCGCCGAGGGCCACCTTGGCGTCCTGGACGCAGGGGCGGACAGCGTCACCGCGGGTACGCACCTCGCGGCGGGCTCGCATCAGTTCCGCGACGAGTTCTGCGCGCAGGGCGTCGGGGATCGACGGATCACTGGCCCGCCACCTGCGGCCGTTGACGATGATGTGGTGCCCATCGGGTGTGGTTGGTGGTCCGGGAGGTGCCGCTTGGGGCCCGTTCACCGTGGAATCCGGCTCATCGCGCATCAGCGTCGAGGGGCGTCTGGACTTTGGGCTCAGAGGTCGACGGTGCCGTGCTCACCCGAATGTGCCTTCTCACCGGTGACGGCGGCTTTCAGCATCGTGAAGACCGCCACGGGCGCTGCATCGGAGTCCCAGTAGCTGGCGCTGTCCGGCACCACGGCCAGCACCACGTTCTCCGGGTCCTCCGGGCCGCTGTCGGTGTGGGCGGTGGTGGCCACATTCCACAGCTGCTTCTTCAGCTCGACGTCGTCGCGCAGCTCACCGGTACCGGTGAGCGAGACGAAGGTGCCCGAGTCCACGAAGGCGAGGTTGACGCCCTGAGCGTCGGCCTGCTGGGCGACGTCGGTGCTGCGCTGGGTGATGAACAGGATCGTCAGGTCGTCCTCTATCCGCAAGGGGGTCATCGGGCGGCTCATCACACGCCCGGCCTCCGTGGTGGCCAACATGGCGAAACGGATGTCCTTGATCAGGTCGCGGATCTTCTGCTGGCCGGCGCTGGACTGCGTCATGTCGGTCTCCTGGTGCTGATCGGCGCCGACCGTCGCGGCACCTCGTCGTGACATTCCAACAGGTCACGGCCCTTGCTGGACAGTGAATCTGCCCACGGCGGAAGTGGGGGCCACCGCATGGTCACCGTGTGGTGCGGCGTCACCCGTCGCGACGACCCTGTCGGCCGCCCTCATCGCCGCTGACGGACCTCCTCGTAGGCCTCCAGGGCCTCCTGCCGGGACTGCTTCAGGTCGACGACGGGTGTCAGCGGCCTGGGCCTCGCGTCGCGGAGCCACCGGGTGGTGTAGGCGCCGTCCGCGTCGAAGCGGGCCCTTTGGAGCTCGGGATTGAAGACCCGGAAATAGGGCGCCGCGTCGGCACCGCAGCCGGCCACCCACTGCCAGGAGACCGGATTGTTGGCCTCGTCGGCGTCCACCAGGGTGTTCCAAAACCACTGCTCGCCCAGCCACCAGGGCTGCAGCAGGTTCTTGGTGAGCAGTGAGGCGGTGACCATGCGCACCCGGTTGTGCATCCAACCCGTCTGCCACAGCTGCAGCATGCCCGCATCCACCAGGTCGTATCCGGTGCGTCCCTGCTGCCAGGACCGCAGGCGCTCCTCGTCCGGTTCGTAGGGAAAGGCCTCGAACTGGGGCCGCATCGGGCGGGTCGAGAGGTCGTCGAGGTGGAAGGTCAGGTGCCAGCAGAACTCGCGCCAGTAGAGCTGCCGCAGCCAGGCTTGGCGGTCGGTCGCGGGGACGTCAGCCCGGTTGGTTGCCTCGAGCAGCTGCCTCGGGGAAACCTCCCCGGTGCGCAGATGGGGCGACAGGCGGCTGGTTGAGTCGTGGTCCGCGGGCAGGTCGTGTGAGGTTCGGTAGCCCGGTAGCCATTGCTCGATCGCGTCGAGGCGGGCCAGCGCCTCGTCCTCTCCGGGGGACCAGTGCTGTGCGACCGTGTCTCGCCACCACTGCGGGTGGTCGTCGAGCAGGTCCAGGTCGTCGATCTGGCGGGTGACGCCCTCACCCAGGTCGTCGGGCAGAGCCATCGCGCTGTCTGTGGCCTGCGGCGGGGTGTCCGGGGCCGGCAGGCAGGCACCCACGTCGAGCTCCGAGGCTTGGCGGTGGAATGGGGTGAAGACCGTGTAGTGCCCGCCGGTGGTGGTGGACAGCGTCCAGGGCTCCACCAGCAGGCTGCCGGGGTGGCTGTGCGCCGCCAGGCCAGCCGCCAACAGTCCGGCCTTCACCTCGACGTCCAGCGCGCGGGCTGCCGGGGCGTACCGGCGAGTCCACCTGACGGTGCTTGCTCCCAGTCGTTGCGCGAGGTCGGGCAGGATCTGGCGCGCGTCACCCTGGGCGAAGAGCAAGGGGATGCCCAGTTCGGCCAAGGACTGTGACAGCGCGACAAGACTCTGGTGGTACCACCAGCGACTCGCTGCTCCCAACGGGCGCGGTCCCCGGACCTCACCTGTGGCATCGCGCTGGCCGGATTCGCGGATCCACAGTGCCACCACCACCCCGTCGTCCTGCAGTGCAGCACTCAATGCCGGGTGGTCGTGGACCCTGAGGTCGTCGCGCAGCCACAGCAGGGTCGTCACTGCGCGGTCCTCCCCTCGGGCATCTGGGTGAGCAGGCGACGGATGACCTTGCTGGCGGCCGCTTGCCCGGAGGCGATCGCCTCGTCGATGGAGGCATTTCCGAACTGGTCACCGCAAAGCACCGCCTCGTCTCGATACCCGATGCGGCCGTGGGCGAACTGTCCCGGGGCGACGGCGGGCAGCGTGTGGGGTATCCGGTGCGCCGCAAGGGTGCGCCACCCGTCGGTGTCCGCGCCGTAGATGTGCCCCAGGTGCGCGAGCACCTGCTGCTCGTCAACACCGCCATCGGCCTCCTCGCGATCGGCCCGATCACCATCGGTCATGTCACCGTCGGCAAGGGTCAGGGCCGTGACGAGGTGCTGGCCGGCAGGTGCGTGGTCCGGTGCGGCGTGGCTCACCACCGCGGTGGTGACCACCGGGCCGGATGGCTCGCCGTCGACGTGAATGGCGCCGCTGTGACTGGGGGCCCGGTCCGTGGCGAACCACCAGGTGGTGGTCGGGTGCGTCACTGGAGGCTGCTCGCCGGCCAGCACCCCGGTGGCGCGCAGATGGGGATGGGCGGGGTTGAGCACCTGGAAGCCTCGCTCCAGCAGGAAGCCGTCCACCTCGTCGCTGTTGGCCCGTCCGCCAACGCGGTCCGTGGCTTCCAGCACCACGGTCTCGAAGCCTGCATCCTCCAGGGTGGCGGCACAGGCCAGGCCAGCCAAGCCCGCTCCCACCACGATCACGTCATGATGGCTCATCGGGTTTCCTCCTCGTTCCGGGGATCGTCTGCCTTGGGCGAAACGGATGGGTACATCCCTCGATGGGGACCTGGGGCAAACCTAGCGTCATGTCCGGTGCCCGGACGTGGTGCTTGGGACGCTGTCCGCCCGCAGCGGATTGCCACGTACGGGTAGGAATGGGCGACAGTAGTGGCATGGATGAGTACTCTGCACTGACCGTCCTCACCTCCGGCCTGTGGCCAGACCAGCACGGGATGACCGCGTGAGTGCCGAGGTCGCGGTGGTTGGCCTGGGCCCGGCTGGCCGGGCCCTGACCCATCGGCTCCTGGCCCGCGGAGTGCGCGTCATGGCCGTGGACCCGCACCCGGACCGCCCTTGGGCAGCGACCTACGGGGGCTGGCGGCATCAGCTCCCGTCCTGGATCGACGACACCGCGGTGGGCGCCACCAGCGGCGACACCCGCCTGGTGGCGCGGGGCAACCATGTGCTCGCCGGCGAGTACCTGGTGCTGGACAACGAACGGCTGCAGCGGTCGCTGGTCCTCGACGGTGCCACGGTCGAGGCGCGGTGGGTGTCCGACAAGGAGCTGGTCTGTTTGGCCCCCCGAGTGGTCGACTGCCGGGGCAACCGGGTGGGTGTGCCCGGTGGGGTGGCTGTGTCCCAGACGGCCTTCGGGGTCCGGCTGGATCCGCACCAGGCGCGGCCCCTGCTGGCTGGTGCCGAGGCCGTCCTGATGGACTGGCGGCCCTTCGACGGAACATCGCACTGGGGAATCAGGTCACCCAGCTTCTGCTACGTGGTGCCCTTGCCGGATGGCAGGATCCTCGCCGAGGAGACATGTCTGGCGGGCCGACCCGCGCTGTCCCAGCACGAACTGGCCTCACGACTGCACCACAGGCTGAGGGTCCATGGGATCGAACCGCCGGGACAGCACGATGCCGACGTGGAGCGGGTGCACATCCCGATGCTCCCGCGCCCCGGCGCACGCCACGGTTTCGGCGCTGCCGGCCGTGAGGTCAATCCCATCAGCGGCTACAGCGTCTTCTCCTCCCTCGCCCGCGCCGACGAGGTGGCCGATTGCCTCGCGAACGGGCAACCGTGGAGCAGTCGGACCTCTGCATGGCGAACCCAGGCTCTGGAATCCCTGCTCCAGCTCTCGCCCGAGGCAGTCGTCGATCTCTTCGACGCCTTTGGTCGGCTCTCTCCCGGGAGCCAGCAGGCCGTGCTCGATCCGGGCACTCCTGACGGGCCACTGCTGCGGGGTCTGACGCAGCAGTGGATGTTGATGTCGGGTCGAAACAGGCTCGTTGGCGCCACCGCCCGCGGCCTGTTCCAGCGAGGTCGATCATGACGGCACGGCGCGCGGTCCGCGCGGACGAACAGTCCGGCAGGCGGGTGGAGAAGGTCGGCGGCATTTGGCGCGTCGGATCCCTGGAGGCAGCGCGGCAGGTGCTGCGAGCGCGCCACCAGACGACACAGGCCGGGTTCACGGCAGAGTTCATTCCCCAGGGACGCATGGAGCACCGCCCCATCCTCATCTCGGACGGCCCCGTCCATGACGAGCAACGCAGCCAGATCGCCCGGTTCCTCGCCCCGGCGGTGGTGGAGGAACGCTACGGGGAGATGATCGACGCCTGCGCGGATCGGCTGCTGGATGCGGTGGGCGTCGGTGGCGAGGTGGAGCTGCACGACTTGGCGCTGCACTACACGGTGGAGGTGACCGCCGAGATCGTTGGGCTCACCCACAGGTCGGCCCAGCGAGGCCCCGTTGCACGAGATCGAGCGGTGCGCGCCATGTCACGTCGGCTTGTGGCCTTCTTCGACCAACCTCCCTTCGACCTGTCGCGCAAGGACCTGGGGCGCAGTGGCAGGCAATGGGCACGGGCCGCTCACAAGGGTCTGTGGCCGCTGCTCACCTTCTACCTTGCCGACGTGCGTCCGGCCATCCGGGAGCGGCGTCGCAATCCCAGCAACGACGTCATTGGCCACCTGGCCAGCCAGGGATGGTCCAGCACGAACATCCTGGTTGAGGCCGTCACCTACGGCACTGCCGGGATGGTGACGACGCGGGAGTTCATCTGCATGGCGGCGTGGCACCTGATGACCAACCCGGCCCTGGCGCAGCGCTATGTCGTCGCGGGGGCGCGCGAGCGCCTGGCAATCCTGGCCGAGCTGATCCGTCTGGAACCCGTCGTGGGCCACCTCTACCGACGGACGTGTGCGGAGATCGTCATCACCGACGGCGGCGTCTCGCACACCATCCCGGCAGGGGACCTGGTCGACGTGTCCGTGCGTGACGCCAACGCCGATCCACTCGCCATGCAGGACCCCTTGGAGCTGTGTCCCGCTCGCGAGCTGCCCCGGGGAGTTCGCGCCGCTGTGCTCAGCTTCGGTGACGGGGCCCACAGATGCCCCGGCGAGACGCTGGCGCTCCTGGAGGCCGACGTGCTGCTGACGCGGCTGCTGGCACGCAACCCGCAGATGCTGAGGGAACCGTCGATCGGCTGGGACGACCTGGTCAGCGGTTACGAGCTGCGCGGCATGGCAGTGGTCCTCGACCAAGGCTGACAGCCCAGCCGGGGGCACCCCACCGGAACCGCTGTGTGACGCGCTACCGGGGTGTTTTCACGGCTTGGCACGACGCAGCATCGGGGGAGTGAGTCGCTGTGCGGTCAGCAGGCCGTGCATCGGGACGGTCCACAGGTCATGGCCTCGGCCGCCCCATTGCGCCAGAAGGTGGTTGGCGGCCAGGAATCCGGTGGTGGCGGCCCGCTCCATCAGCGCCACCGGCAGATCTGTGCGGACCCAGTCGCCGGCCAGCGTGACCGTGGGCCACGGCGTCTCGACCCCAGGTCGCCGCGACCACGGTTCGGGGGTGACGAGGGTGCAGTCATCCTGCACCAGGACCTCGCGGTGCAGGATGTTCGCCGGGCGTGTCTCGGGGTAGGCGCGATGCAGTTCCTGCAGCAGCTCGTCGACCAGCTGGTCGCGTCGGTGAGGATTCTCCATCAGGTCCCCAGCACAGGCATAGGCGTGCAGCTCCACCACCGAACCTGTGTGCTCCGCGGCCCATTGCGCCGCGCCAAGCTCGAACCGTTCGAGCAGCGAGACGTTGTCCAAGGGGCCGTATCCGGCGGTGCCCAGGAAGGCCGGGCGATCGGCGTCAACCGGACGGTCGAGCCAGAGCCTCACGACGACGAACGGCGGGGCGTTGCGGGTTGCCCCCACCCGCTCGCGCCACTTCACGACCTCGTGGTCCTCACCGGGGATGGTCGCGCACAGGCGGCGCGCCACGCGCGGATCCGTGGCGATGGTCACCGCGTCGGCGGCATGGTCGCCGTGATCGGTGTGGGCGATGATTGCGTCGGGGCCTGCTTCGATGTCCGTGACCGCCGTATCTGTGCGGACATCGACGCCAAGGCGCGTCAGGTGGGCGCCGAGGGGAGCCCACAGCGTGCTGTCGTAGTCATCGTCAGGGACGTCGAAGAGCAGGCCCTCGGCCGACCCCACGAAGTAGGTGTGGAACATTGCCACGAGCTCGCCGGCGGCGAATTGGTAGGGGTCGGCGAAGAACGACCGGGCGAAGACCTCCAGCGCCAGGTCTCGTGCCGTCTCCGGGAAGCGCAACCGGTCCAGGAAGGCGCCCGCCGACTCACCGTCGTAGCGGTCGTAGGTGCCCGGGAAGTGGACCTGGAGCATCTCGAGCGCGGCGATCTTGTCGACCTTCGCCAGGGCGCGTGCCGAGAAGGCTGGACTGCGGCGGACGAACTCCAGGACATTGATTGGCGGTGTGGTGGGCAGGCCGGTGAAGCTGTCCCGGGTGCCGTCCGGACGTTGGAGAGGGTAGTCGTTGATGGCAACTAGGCGTTCGAGGTCGGGGTCAGCACGGCGAAGCAGCGCTCGCAGGTTGTAGTACTGCCGGAAGAAGGCGTGGAAGCCGCGGCTCATCGTGCGCTGGCCGTCGACGGGCCAGGACTGCACCCGGCCGCCCAGACGCGGTCCAGCTTCCAAGAGCGTGACGTGGACTCCGCGTTCGGCAAGCGCCGTGGCAGCGGCAAGGCCGGCGATGCCACCTCCCACGACCACCACCGTTCGGTCGTGCACCACGTCATCCCCAGCGTGACCGGGGTGGCGCACCGCGTGGCGATCGATGCCCGGTCGGCCGGTTGTCGGGATCATTGTTCCTCCATGCAGGTGGTGGGATCAGGGCGCGTGGTCACGCCAGGCGACGCAGAGATGACGTCGCGACCGGCCCAGGCGCGTGCAGCCAGCGCGGCCTTCTCTCGCGTCGGGACGCGACGGCGTTCGGTGAACACGTCGTAGTCGGCGTCCTCGATGCGCACCAGGATGCGGCGGTACAGCTCGAGGGCGGTTGCCACGCAACGTCGTGAGGAATCGGGCAGCATGGGAAGGCCAGTCTCTGCCTCACGGTAGAGCTCCCGGTTCCGCTCGATCTGCATTGCCATCAGGCTGCGCCACTGGGGGGTGACGACCCGTTGCCACGGATCTGCGCCGTGGGTGGCCAGTTCGTCGGCCGGGAGGTAGACACGTCCGCGGTCCAGGTCCTCTCCGACATCACGCAGGAAGTTGGTCAGCTGGAAGGCGTGCCCGAGCATCCTCGCCGGGTGCGTGGCCTCGGACGTGAGGGGCTCGAGGACCGGAAGCATCATCTCCCCGATGACCGCTGCGGAACCCTCCATGTACCGGTCGCGCAGGTCGGGCCATGAGGCCCAGGTCGTCATGACCAGATCCAGGGCCATCGCGTCGAAGAAGCGGTCGAAGCATTCCAGATCAGTTCCGCGACGTGTGAGGCTGTCCGCGACGGCGGCCAGCACCGGATCCGGCGATGTCCCCCTGTCAACGGCGTCCCTGAAGGCGCCGCGGAAGGCGGCCAATCGTTCAGTGGGGCTTCCCTGCGGGATCCCGGCGATCTCCCGGTCGGGTTCGTCCAGGATGTCGTCGGCCAGACGACACAGGGCATAGACGGCGTACACGTCCCGCCGTTGCTCCTTCGGCAGCAGCATGGCGCCCCAGTAGTACGTGGTGCCGTGCTGGCGGGTCAGCGCAGCACACCGACGGTAGCCCGCGGCCAAGGCGTTCATCGCAGACCCTCGATGATGCGTTGTGCGGCGAGTTTGCCGGAGATCAACACCATCGGGATCCCGACTCCCGGAGTGGTTCCAGATCCCGCGAAGGCAAGGCCTGGCACTCGTCGGTCAATGTTCCGGGGTCGGAACGGACCGCTCTGGCGCAGGGTGTGGGACAGGGCGAAGGGCGTTCCGGCGGCCATTCCCTGTTCCTGCCAGTCCAGCGGGGTCACGAGCTGCTCGGTGCGGATGGCCGTGGGATAGCCCGCCGACTGCAGGAAGGACAGCATCCGCTCACGCATGGCTGGGGCCTCGCGCTCCCAGTCCACGTGACCGACCTTCAGGTTGGGCACGGGTTCCAGGACATAGAGGCTCTGGCACCCTTCGGGGGCTGCGGCGGGGTCATGGATCGACGGGATGGCCACATACCGCGACGGGTCCCTCATGGGTCGTCCAGCAACCATCAGGTCGTCGAAGGCCTCGTCCCACTGGTCTCCGAAGTGGATGTTGTGGTGGAGGGCTCCGGCGGGGATCTCGGTGCCTTCGACACCGAGGTGCCAGACCACGGCCGACGGCGAGTACTCACCGTGCCGTGCCACCCACGGCGCGCGCAGGCCCGGGAGCATGCGTTCGTAGGCGGTGGGTAGATCGGCCGTGACCACGACGGCATCGGCGACGAGCTGCTCCCCATCGTCCAGGACGACGCCGCGGGCTGCTCCGCTGGCGTCCCGCAGGATGTGGTCCACCGATGTGGAGTAGCGAATGTGGACGCCGTGGGACTCCAGGGCTGCGGCCATGGCCTTGGGCACCGCATGCATGCCGCCTCGGGGGAACCAGACGCCCTGCACCGAATCCATGTAGGTGATGACCGAGTACAGCGCGAGGGCCTTGGCCGGAGCGAGGCCCGCGTACATGGCCTGGAAGCTGAACAGCTTGTGGAGGCGTTCGTCGTCGAAGCGGCGGTTTACCTCGGGTCCGAGCTTTGCGAAAGCCCTGAGCCGCAACAGTTTCAGCGCGGCGCTCGGCGAGCTGAACAGTGACAGCGGAGAGGAGAAGTTCTTGTCGATGAAGTGCGGTAGTTCAACATCGTTGAGCTCTTGCAGCCAGTCGACGAAGGTGTCGAAGGCTGCGGCGTCCTTTGTCCCGCATTCACGGGCGATCTCCTCGCGCATGAGCTCGCGGCCCGGCCGCACGTCAAGGGTCGAACCGTCGGCAAAGACGCCGTGGTAGCAGGGGTCCAGCAGGTCGAGTGTGACGTGGTCCTCAACGTGTTCCCCGAGGGCGGCGAAGGCCTCCTCCAACAGGGGGACCATGGTGAAGACGACCGGGCCCGTGTCGAAGCGGAAGCCGTCCTGCTCCAAGGTGCCGTTGCGCCCGCCCGGGAAGGACTCCCGCTCGACGATGGTCACCCGGTGACCGGCTCCCCGCAGATGCATGGCGGCTGCCAGGCCCGAGAGGCCAGCGCCGACGACCACGGTGGTGGTGCCCGTGCCGTTCATCGGTTGCGCCACGCGATCTGTCCGGCGGCTTCGGTGAGCCCAGCGATGCAGGTCTCCTCAAGTGGTGGTCCGAGGAAGGCGACGGCGCGATCGTGCTCGGCGGATATCAGCTCCTCCATCCGGTTGCGCACGCCGGCCCGCTCCAGGGCCTTGGCGAGGTGGGAGGCCTCCCGTTGGCCGAACCGCTCCGATCCGACCCGTCCGAGCAGGTCCGCGTCGCTCCCTTCGAGGACGTCCGAGGCCAGGCTCAGGACCATTGTTGCCTTGCCTTCGACCAGGTCGTCGCTGGCGGGCTTGCCGGTCACCTCGGGATCGCCCCAGACGCCCAACAGGTCGTCGCGCAGGGCGAAGGCAGCGCCGGCGTGGTCGGCGTAGCGTGCGAGGACATCGAGCACGGTGTCGTTGGCGTCTGCGGCCATGGCACCCAGCTGGAGCGGCCGGTCGATCGTGTAGCGTCCCGACTTGAGCCGCGCGACGTGGGTGGCGTGGTCGCGGTCCCTGCGCCCCGCTGCCGCACCTGTCAGGTCGGCCCGCTGGCCCACCATGAGCTCAGTGCACAACTGGTACCAGACGTCCCTCATCGGGCGGGGAGCCTCGGCCATGATCTGGTCCGCCAGCATGTGCGCCAGGTCGCCCAGAAGAATGGCGATGTTGTTACCGAAGACGCTGCTGGAGCCCAGAACCCCTGCATCCTCGTGGTGGCGGCTGGCTGCGATGTGCGCTGCGGGCAGGCCCCGCCGAATCTGCGACTCGTCCATCACGTCGTCGTGGATCAGGCCGAAGAGGTGGAGCAGCTCCAGTGCGGCGGCCGCCCGCACCGCCTGGGCCATCTGCTGACCGTTGGCGGCGCTGCCGCCTCCTGCGAGAAATCCCCACCACACCATGGTTGCCCTGAACCTCTTGCCCTTGCCGATCAGGTGGGCGCTCAACATCGCAGGCAGGTCGTCGGGCAGCACGTCGAGGCCGACCGGCTGGGCATCGGGGTGCCATCTCGCGTCAAGGCCGCCCAGCTGCTCCACCAACTCGTCCTCCACGGCTGCCAGGAACCCGGTCAGGTCTACGGGGCAGCATTGCGCGGAGGTCGGGGTGAGGCCCCTGGGCCGGTCCGCGAGCTGCTCCACCTGGAGCACTGACCAAGGGCTGAACACTTGGGGAGTAGCTGTCACCGCCGCGCCCAGCGCTTCCCATTCCACCCAGGCCCAGTCCATGACCTCGTCAGGGTCAGGGTTCAGCTCACCCCCGTCGGTACGGGCGACGTAGACGGGGCAGATCTCGTTCTCGACGATTCCACCCGCATCGACGGCGCGGTAGCGGAAGTCCGGCAGCACAGGTCGCGGGTCCTGGATCTCGATGCCCAGCTCCTCGAAGGCCCGGCGACGAATCGCGTCCCGGTCGTCCTCCTCGGGGCGAGGGTGGCCGCAGCAGGCATTGGTCCAGACGCCCGGCCAGGTGACCTTCGTGAGGGCACGACGAGTGATCAGCACGCGACCTCGATCGTCGAACAGGTAGCAGGAGAACGCCCGGTGCAAGGGGGTGGTGCTCGTGTGGACGGCCAGGCGGGCCGACGTCCCCACAGGGGTGCCCTGGTCGTCGAGCAGGATGACGAGGTCGTCCACGGCTTCGTCCACCATGGAACCGCTGTTCGTGCTGAGGTTGATCATGGCGCTCTCCTGTACGGGGGTCTCGCCCGATGCTATGGGTGCCGGTCAGTGCGAGACACTGACCTACTCAGAAATCTACGCACAACAGCACTAGTGAGCAAATCTGTGCGCAGAAATCTTGATAGAATTTCCGTATGGAGACGACAACCGCCCACGACATGAGCATCGGTGACGTGGCTGCTGCTGCGGGGATCAGTGCCTCGACGCTGCGCTCATGGGAGGTGCGGTACCAGCTGGTCGACCCGATTCGCTCGTATGGTCTGACCCGTCGCTACACCGAGGCGCAGTTGGAGACCATCCGAACGATGAAGCAACTGGTGGACTCCGGGCTGCCCGCGCGCAAGGCCGCAGCGATGCTCCGTCAGGCGGCGCCTGCTCAGCCCCGCGTCTCACAGGCGGGGCCGCTCGGCGACTCCGGGCTGCTGGTGCGCCATGGGGCAGCTCCGGCGCAGTTGCGACGGGCGATCGACGAGGTCTTCGCCTCTGCGCCGTTCGAGACAGTCCTGTCCATGTGGCTCATGCCGAACCTGCGCACCCTCGGCGACGCGTGGGCGGACGGGCAGTTGGACATTGCCACGGAGCACCTCATCAGCATTCTGATCCGACACAAGCTCGGGACCTTGCTCGACGCGCTCCCTTCGGACGGGCCACGGGTCCTGGTGGGCCTTCCCGCGGGCGCCCGGCACGAGATCCCGTCGCTCGCTCTGGCCATCTGTCTGCGTCGGCGACACTTCGACGCCCAATTCCTGGGAGCTGACACCCCAGAGGAGAGCTGGGCGGCCGCCTGCGCCATGCTCACGCCACAGGCCATCGTGCTGGGCACGCTCCTGCCAGCGGACACCCACAGCGCGCAGTCCGCGATCCAGGCCTGCAGCGGCCGGGTGCCGCTGATCTACGTCGGCGGCCCACAGATGCCTGACACGGACCTGGCCACGCATCTTCCCGATGACATCCCCATGGCGGCGGATGTCATCGCCGCCTCCCTCGCCAGCTAGTTCCACCATCTGCACAACCCAAGTGCCATCAGCCAAGGAGCCATCAGTGAGCAATCCATCCAACGGGGCCGCCCCTACCCATCCACTCGCCCCCTATGACGCCCTTCTGCTGGTGTCTTTCGGGGGTCCGGAGGGGCCCGATGAGGTGATCGACTTCCTCGAGATCGTCACGAAGGGCTCCGGTGTGCCTCGTGAGCGGCTGGAGCATGTGGGGGAGCACTACTTCCGCTTCGGTGGTCGCAGCCCGATCAACGACCAGAACAGGGCACTCATCGCCGCCCTGCACTCGGAACTGGCGGACCGCGGCGCAGACATGCCCATCTACTGGGGAAACCGCAACTGGCATCCCTTCATCACCCAGGCGCTGGAGGAGATCGTCACCGCTGGTCATCATCGGGTCCTGATGCTGACCACCAGCGCCTACCCCAGCTACTCGGGCTGCCGGTCCTACCGTGAGGACGTGCAGGAAGCCCTCGACGAGCTCGATGCGCCAATGGTCATCGACCGCATCGGTAACTACGGACTGGACGACGGTTTCGTCACCGCCAACGCCCAGGCGCTGCAGGCCGCTCTCGGCGAACTGCCCGGCGCTCACGTGCTCTTCGTCACCCACTCGATCCCCACCGCCATGGACGAGGCATCCGGGCCCGTCGGCGAGTCGGGCGCCTACGTGCGCCGGCACCTCGACGTGGCCGGGCGGGTGGCAACCGTCGCAGGGGGTGCCAGCGGTCACGAGCTGGTCTTCTGCTCGCGCTCCGGGCGCCCCGAGACTCCGTGGCTCGAACCGGACGTGAACGATCGCCTCGCAGAGCTACATGAGAAGGGAATCGACAGGGTGGTGATCGCTCCCATCGGTTTCGTGAGTGATCACATGGAGGTCATCTATGACCTCGACACCGAGGCGCGGCAGACCTGTGACGAGTTGGGCATGACGATGGTCCGCGCGGCAACGGTGGGGACCATGCAACCCTTCGTCGCGGCGCTGATTGACCGGGCCATGTCCCGCGCGGACCAGGCACGAGTGCAGCCTGGGTGCCCGCTGCAGACCCCCGAGGGGTGCGGTGGCCACGGGTGCTGCGCCAACTCGCGGGCGCCACTGACCCCGGCGCTCGACTGAGATTGCCACGACCTCGGTCAGCGTGAGGGAATGAGAAGCCACGGGCGAGCTGTCCACCATCGGCACACCCAATCCACCAGTGTCGTCATGTCCGGGGCAATTCCTCCCTTGAGAATGAAGTCGCCTTGGTGCGGGGTGAGGCTGAGGCGGTGCTGGAAGGACTCCAGCAGGTGCCGGGTCAACAATTCCTGGGTGGGCGCGGCAGTTCGTTGCTTGGCTGCCGTGGAGCGGGCCAAGAACTGCAGTCGGCGAAACGTTTGGTCCCCGGTGGTCATGACAGGACCTCCAGCGCATCGAACACGGGTCGCTTCGCCCGGGGGATCTGGATTGCGAGTTGGGCGATCTCGGCGGGTTTGCCTCCCCGGCGCAGCCATTCCTTCAGTGCGTCTCGTGCCGTTTCATAGCCGAGCTGCCCGCGCAGCCGGAAGGCATCCACGATGCTGCGTTCAGGGCTGTAGAGCTCAATCAGCTCTGATGACCCGTCGATGGTGACCAGGTCACGCCCCAGCTCGAACGTGTCGGGGTCGAAGGCGTGCCACGTCAAGGTCGGAGTTCTCTTGGGAATCCTGGTTCCCCGTGGCAGGGCGACCTGCAGGGAGGTCGGAATCTCGTCGACCAGATCGTGATGGGCCAGGGCCGAGACCAGACAGATGGTGGCGTGTGGTCGCAGTGCCACCGCCTGCAGCTTGTCCTGGTCCACGGCGGTCCGATCGCTCTTCCGGTAGACACCAGGGGCAATTCGCTGCAGCTCTCCTCGTTGGAGCGCCCGATGAGCTGCGACAGGTGACAGGTCGCGGCGCCTAAGCCGGAGCAAGTCGGACATCAGGCACCTCCTTCTGAAATGAAGCGTACACAGATAACTGTATCTGTAGACGATTCTATCCATCCGAGTTCATGGACGGGATGCGTGGAAGGAACCGCGCTGCGACGGCGATGTGCTGTTGGTGGTCATGCACCTTCAAGCCAGAGACCATCGCCTCGTGCCTGCTGTGGTGCGCGCCGTCGCCGAGGTGGAGGGGGAACGCCTGGTGAAGCAGGGGGAACTGAGGTCGTGTGCGACTCGGCGGCGAGTCTCATGCACAATGGGTGTCAACTCTTTCGAGGAGGATGCGGCGCTCAAGCCAAGTGCACGTGGAGTGCACGACACAAAGACAATGTGCCGCTGACTGATCCATAAGACCTAGTCAGCGGCACATTGCGGTTAGTAGCGGGGACAGGATTTGAACCTGTGACCTCTGGGTTATGAGCCCAGCGAGCTACCGAGCTGCTCCACCCCGCGTCGGTGAAAACAACATTACAGGGATCCGAACGAAACGCAAAATCGAGGGCTGTGGCGGGCCCCAAGGCGTGCGGATGGAGCGGGCCCAGAGGGGGATTCGACGTGCGGAGTGCACTGCGCACGTCGGAGAACCCTTCGACAGGCTCAGGGATCGTGATGGGCAGCCGGGTCCATGGTGGGACGGGCCCAGGGATCCACGGGGCGATCAGTCGACATCGGGCACCAGGGCCCGGGCCTCCACATAGTCCAGACCGGTGAGTTCCAGCAGGTCGACGAGCATCGAGCGCAGCTGGGCAAAGATCACCAGTCCGGAGAGGGTCCCGTGCATGCCGGCGGCCGACGTGGCATCGGCCAGCGCAATGATCCGTGGGCGGGCGCGTTCGGGGATGCGACGTGCGGACAGCTCCTGCGCGCAGAAGTCGGTGACATCGGCCAGCTGGTCCACCAGGTCCAGGTAGTCGAAGGGCACGGCCTCCTTGCGCCACGTGGCGATGGCGGCACGGCGGGCGAAGACCCGCAGGTTGCGCACCAGCCGGTCCAGCGGCGCGACGAGCTCTGCGATCGCCTGCGTCTGTTCGCGATGTCCGCGAAGGAAGGGGGAGTAGCGGGTCACCGCGACGCCCTCCGCAGCCGCGTCAGACAACTTGGTCAGCCGGCTCTGGGTGGCACGGGCCCGCTCCAGCACCTGTTCCCCGGCAGCGTCGTCCATCTCCCGCAGCGCCTCAGCGGCGCGACGTACGGTGCCGGCGCAGTGCTCCAGGACCTCGGCGGCCCGCAGTCGCGGCCTCTGCACCGGGCCGGTGGGGGCCACGGTGGCGAAGAGCAGGGCCAGGCAACAGCCCAGGAGGGCATCCTCCCAGCGGCTGAGTCCCTCGTTGGGGGCGGGCATCAGCGTCATGACCGTCGCCGCCTGGATTCCCGACTGGTTGATCATCAACGGTTTCGCGTTGAACCAGGTGGCCACCGACATCGCCACGAGACAGACCAGGCTGATCTGCCAGGGCCCCGTTCCGAAGAGCGTGACGAAGATGTCGCCGGTCAACACGCCGATGAAGACGCCGGAGGAGACCTCGATCACGCGGGTGAGCCGTTGGCCGAAGCTGAAGCCCAGGCAGATGATGGCAGCCACCGAGGCAAAGAAGGGCATCTCGTGCCCCAGCAGGTTGCGGCCCAGGAACCACGCAAGCCCTGCCGCCATGGAGATCTGGCAGATCATGAACAGCCGGCTGCGCCACCGCTCGACCCGACGACGCTGTTCCTGCAACCCCAGCCGGGCCGCGCTCTCCGAGAGGTCGAAGGCGCGCAGGGCGACGTCGTGGAAGACCTCGCCGGGACGGTACGCGCCGTTGCCACCCATTGCGGTCCTCTCTCGTCAGCTCTCTGGCACATTCTGCCCCGTCCACGTCTCGTGTTGGGCGCGGGTACGGCTGGGGGCATCGGTGTGAAGGGTAGAGTTTCGTCGAACTGTGGCAGGTGTGCCCGGTTTGCACGGCCTTCAACGAACGCAGGAGAAGATCCATGGGACCCGTCCGGATCCGTCGACGCAGCGCCCTCGCGGGCGGCATTGCCCTGGTGCTCGCCGGCACCGCGGGCTGCACCTCCAAGCCGTCCGGTGAGAACACCGAGCAGGCGCGCAATCTTGTGATCGGTGCCACTGCCCAGCCGCAGTCCATGGACCCCACCACCCAGAGTGGTGCGGCCATCCCGCAGGCCCTGCTCTACAACCTCTACGAGACGCTGGTGAAGATCGACGGGGAGGGCAAGCTCAAGCCGCTGCTCGCCAAGGCCTGGACCGTCTCCCCGGATCGTCTGACCTACACCTTCACCCTGCAGCCGGGCGCCAAGTTCTCCACCGGGGAGCCCGTCACCGCCCAGGCAGTGGTGGACAACATCAACCGGATCAAGTCCGGCAAGAAGATCCTTGCCCTGCTCGCCAAGCAGATGTCCGTGGTGGCCGATGCCGCCGCCACGGACGACCAGACCGTCACCGTCAAGCTCTCCCGGCCCTCGCAGTCCTGGCTGTACAACATGGCCTCCGCGGCTGGGGTCATCGCGGATCCCAACTCCTTCGACACACTGGCCAGCAAGCCCGTCGGCTCCGGCCCCTTCTCCTTCGGGGAGTGGAAGCAGGGCGAGAGTGTCTCCCTGGACCGCAACCAGGAGTACTGGGGCACCGCGGCCCGCTTCGACAAGGCGACCTTCCGCTACTTCGCCGACGCCAACTCGATGAGCTCCGCGATGCTGTCCGGAGAACTGGACGTCATCAGCGACCTGACGGCCCCCGAGGCACTGGACCAGTTCAGTGACACCTCGAAGTACACCATCGTCGAGGGCACCAGCAATGGCGAGGTCTTACTCGGCATGAACCAGGGCAAGGGTGGCAATCCGGCCCTGAAGAACCTCAAGGTGCGCCAGGCCATCAACCACGCCATCGATTGCCAGGCCCTGCTGAATGCTGTCTGGGGTGGCAAGGGCACCTTGATCGGCTCCATGGTCCCGCCCACCGACCCGTGGTACGAGGACCTGTCCAAGACCTACGACTATGACCCCGCCAAGGCCAAGCAGCTCCTCGCGGAGGCCAAGGTCAGCGGTCTCAAGCTGCGGCTTCGCGTCCCGACCCTGCCCTACGGTCCCAGTGCCGCACAGTTCATCGCCAGCCAGCTCAAGGCCGTCGGCATCACCGTCAGCGTCGAGGAGCTGGACTGGGCGCGCTGGCTGAAGGAGGTGCACGGTGACGGCAACTACGACATGACCATCGTCAACCACGTCGAGCCGCGAGACATCGTGCAGTTCGCCGATCCCAGCTACTACTGGCACTACGACAACCCCGCCTTCGCCAAGCTCATCGCCCAGGCGGATGCCGCCGACAACACCCAGTACGTCAACCTGATGAAGCAGGCGGCCAGGACGATCGCCACGGATGCCGCCGCCGGGTTCCTGTGGCTCTTCCCGCACATCGCCGTCGCCAAGGCCGACATCACCGGCATGGTTGCCAACGCCACCAATTCCAGCTTCGACGTCACGATGCTGGCCTCCCGCAACGGCTGAGCCATTGACCCGCTCCCGACTGATCGCGGGCAGGCTCGCCACCTTCCTGGCGAGCCTGCTGGCTGCTTCGGTGGTCATCTTCTGCTTGGTGAACCTGCTACCGGGCGACGTGGCCACCGCCATCCTGGGTGACCAGGCCGATGCCGAGTCCCTGGCCGCGCTGCGCGCCCAGCTGGGCCTGGACCGGCCGCTGGTGGTGCGCTACCTGGAGTGGATGGGTGACATGCTCACCGGGAACTTCGGGACCAGTGTGGGCACCGGCCAGAGCGTCGTGGGCATGATCGCCCCCAAGCTGGGCGTCACCCTGTGGCTGGTGGGTCTGGGCATGATGCTGGCCATTGCCGTCGCGGTGCCGGTGGGCATGGTCGCGGCCCTGCGGCGCCGACGCTGGAGCGGTGCCCTGATGTCCGCCCTCAGCCAACTGGGGATGGCGGTTCCCGCCTTCCTGGCCGGCATCCTGCTGGTGGTGCTCTTCGCCGTGGAGCTTCACTGGCTCCCGGCCAATGGCTACACGCCGCTGAGCAGCAATCCCGTCGAATGGGCCCGGCATCTGGTGCTCCCGGTGCTCTCACTGGCCCTGGTGCAGGCCAGCGTGCTGACCCGCTATGTGCGCAGCGCCTTCATCGAGGTGCTGGGGGAGGACTGGTTCCGTACCGCCCGCTCGGTGGGCTGGACGACGCGCAACGCGATGGTTCGTCATGGGCTGCGCAACGCGGCCCTCAGCGTGGTGACCGTGCTGGGCCTGCAGCTGGCCACCCTCTTTGTCGGCGCCATCGTGGTGGAGAGCGTCTTCGCGCTGCCGGGCCTCGGCCGCCTGCTGCTCGGTGCCGTCCAGCAGCGGGAACTGGTGCTGGTGCAGGCGATCGTGATGATCCTGGTTGCCCTGGTGCTGGTGATCAATGCGCTGGTCGACCTGTCCTACATGGCCATCGACCCGCGGCTCCGCAGCACGGAGGGGGAGGCCCGGTGATGCGTCGCCTGCCCCTGTGGTCCGGGGCCGTGCTGGTCGGCGGTCTGGTGCTTACCGCTCTGGTCTCACTGCTGTGGACTCCCTTCGATCCCACGGCCGTCGACCCCACCCAACGCCTGCAGGCGCCCGGCTGGCCGCACCTGCTGGGCACCGACGCGATGGGCATCGACGTATTCTCCCGACTGATGGCGGGGGCGAGGATCTGCCTGCTGGTGGGGGTGGTCGCGGTGTCGATCGCCGCCGTGATCGGTGTTCCCCTGGGCATGCTCGCAGGCATGAAGCGGGGCCGGTTGGGACAGTTCGTGATGCGCTGCACCGACGTGCTCTATGCCTTCCCCGCACTGCTGCTCGCCATCCTGCTGGCCGCGGCCGTCGGTGGGTCCACCGTGACCGGCATGATCGCCATCGGCATCGCGACGGTCCCGGTCTTCGTGCGGATCACCCGGGCCGCCTGCCTGCAGGTGATGAGCCAGGACTACGTCATGGCGGCACGCAGCTGCGGCACCACCTGGCCCACCATCGCGCGGCGCCACGTCTGGCCCAACATCGCGCCGCTGGTGGGGGTGCAGGCCTCAGTCAGCTTCGCCATGGCCATCCTCGCCGAGGCCGCCCTGAGCTACCTGGGCCTGGCCACGGCGATCACCACCCCCAGCTGGGGCCGGATGCTGTACGAGGCGCAGAGCAAGCAACTGTTCAGCCATCCCGAACAGGTCATCTGGCCCGGCATAGCGATCGCCCTGGCCGTCCTCGGCTTCAACCTGCTCGGTGACGGGCTGCGAGAACTGCTTGACCCACGGCTGCGGGAGGTGCAGTGATGGCGACCATGACGGCGGGCCAGCCGCTGCTGCAGGTGCAGGACCTCGACGTCTGCTTCGGCCGTCGGCGCATTCCGGCGGTGCGGGGCCTGTCCTTCGAACTGGGGCGAGGCCAGCGGCTGGGGCTGATTGGTGAGTCCGGCTCCGGCAAGAGCGTCACGTCACTGGCCGTCATGGGCCTGCTGCCGGACAATGCCCACGTCTCGGGTTCGGTGCAGGTCAACGCCCACGAGGTGATCGGCAGCTCCGACAAGGAACTGTCGCGCCTTCGGGGCGATGTGATGAGCATGGTCTTCCAGGAACCCATGACCGCCCTGGACCCGACGATGACCTGTGGCCGTCAGGTGGCCGAGGTGCTGCGGCTGCACCAGGGTGCCGCTCCGGGGGCCGCGCGCCAGGCCGTCGTCGACATGTTGGAGCGCGTCGGTCTGCCCATTGCGTCGAGGATCGCCGACGCCTATCCCCATGAACTGTCCGGCGGGCAGCGGCAGCGGGTGATGATGGCGATGGCCCTGGTGAACGCACCGGACCTGGTGATCTGCGACGAGCCCACCACAGCCCTGGACGTGACCGTCCAGGCCCGCGTGCTCAAGGTCCTCGACGAACAGCTGGATGCCGCGGGAGCGGCCTGCCTGTTCATCTCGCACGACCTGGCGGTGGTCAGCCAGGTCTGCGACGAGGTGATGGTGATGTGGCACGGACGCGTCGTGGAACGCGGCAGCATCGCCCAGGTCCTCGGTGACCCGCAGCACGGCTACACCAAGGGACTGGTGGCCACCGCCCGGTTGGACCTCGTGGAACCCGGGCAGCGGCTCCCCGTCGTGGAGGACTTCTGGGATGGCGCCGCCCAACGCGCCGAGGAGGACAGATGAGCGTCCAGGAGGACCGGCTGGCACTGTACGAACTGCACGGTGTGGACCGCACCTACGGCGGTGGCTCCCAGGCCGTGCACGCGGTCAGTGACGTCGACCTCGCGGTGGATGCCGGGGACCGCCTCGGCATCGTCGGGGAATCGGGCTCCGGGAAGTCGACGCTGATCCGGATGATGGCGGCCCTGGACCGCCCCACCCGCGGCGAGATCCTCTTTCGTGGCACCGACATCGCCTCGCTGCCGGACAAGCGCATGGGTGACCTGCGCTCCAGCGTCCAGATGGTCTTCCAGGATCCGCGCAGCTCGCTGAACCCACGGATGCGGGTGGGGGAGATCATCACCGAACCCCTGCGCAGCCCGCTGCTGCGCCAGCGAGATGACGTGCCGGTGGACCATGGCCACCGCCTGCGCGAGGTGATGGAGCAGGTGGGCCTGCCGGCCGACAAGGCCGACGCCTACCCACACGAGTTCTCCGGAGGTCAGCGTCAGCGGATCGCCATCGCCCGTGCGTTGGCCCCGAAACCCGATGTCCTGATCGCCGACGAACCGGTCAGTGCCCTGGATGTCTCCGTGCGGGGCCACGTGCTGAACCTCTTGCGGGAGCTGGTCGCCGAGTATGCGCTGACCATGCTGTTCGTCTCGCACGACCTCCGGGTGGTGCGTCACGCGTGCGATCGTGTGGTGGTGATGCGCCACGGCCAGATCGTGGAGCAGGGGCCGATCGAGCAGGTCTATGAGGACCCGCAGCATCCCTACACCCAGGAGCTGTTGGCGGCGGTGCCCACCATCCGGTTGCGGTGAGACATGCATCACAGCATTGACCAGCGCGGATAGACTTCCGCGGGTGAAGGTACTCCTGCTCGAGAACATCCATTCCGAAGCCACCCGCATCCTGACCGAGGCCGGTCTCGAGGTTGATGCACGTCCCGGTGCCCTGGGCGAGGACGAGCTCATCGAGGCACTGCAGGGGGTCAGTCTGGTGGGCATCCGCTCCGCGACGCACCTGACCGAACGCGTCATCCAGTCCTGCCCCGACCTGATTGCCGCCGGCTGTTTCTGCATCGGCACCAACCAGGTGAATCTGGGTGCGGCGGCCAATGCCGGCGTCCCGGTCTTCAACGCCCCCTACAGCAACACGCGTTCCGTCGTGGAGCTGGCGATCGGCGAGATCATCTCCCTGGCGCGCCGGCTGAACGAGAAGAACCGGTTGATGCACGAGGGCGTCTGGGACAAGTCCGCCGCCGGTTCCCACGAGGTCCGGGGTCGCACCCTGGGCATCGTCGGATACGGCAACATCGGCGCCCAGCTTTCGGTGCTGGCCGAGAGCCTGGGCATGAGTGTCATCTTCTACGACATCGCGGACAAGCTCGCGTTGGGCAATGCTCGTCGTTGCGAGAGCCTCGACGAGCTGCTGGCCGAGGCGGATGTGGTGACCTTGCACGTCGATGGGCGGGCCGCGAACAAGGACTTCTTCGGCGAGGCGCAGTTCGAGATGATGAAGGACCGCGCGATCTTCCTGAACCTGTCCCGCGGCCACGTCTACGACGTAGATGCCCTGGTCCGCCACCTGAAGTCCGGCCACATCGCCGGGGCCGGGCTGGACGTCTTCCCGACCGAGCCGAAGAAGGCTGGCTCGCCCTTCAGCTCCGAACTGCAGAACATCCCCAACGTGATCCTGACCCCGCACGTCGGCGGTTCCACCAAGGAGGCGCAGGTGGACATCGGCCGTTTCGTGGCGGGCAAGCTGTTGGACCACGTGAACACCGGCGGCACCCAGATGAGCGTGAACGTGCCGCAGATCAACACCGAGCCCTTCGAGGGCACCCGGGTCCTGCACATGCACCACAACGTGCCCGGCGTGATGGCCCGGTTGAACAATGTCTTCGCCAACCACGACGGCAACATCACCTTCCAGACGCTGTCCACCCGGGGCAACATCGGCTACGCCATCACCGACGTGAGCGGTGAGCACCCGAACCTGCAGCACGAGCTGGCGGAGCTGGAGGAGACCATCCGGGTCCGCGTGATCTGATCCGGCCCCAGCGGCCTCTGGACGTCGAAGGTGGCCCCGTCCTCATGCGAGCTCATGAGGGCGGGGCCACCTTCTCGTGCATGGCGGGCCCGGTGCGGTTCAGGCGTCGAGGTCGCCCTCCGGCCGGGCATCGGGGCGCAGGGCGTGCACGACGGACTCGTGCAGCAGGCGGTTGGTGGCGATCGCACCCGGGCCCTTGGGGCCGTCGGCACCGTCCAGGTTGGTGAAGCGGCCACCGGCCTCGCGCACGATGACGTCCAGTGCGGCCATGTCGTGCAGCGCCAGTTCGGGTTCGGCTGCCAGGTCCACGGCGCCCTCGGCCACCAGCATGTAGCTCCAGAAGTCGCCGTAGGCGCGGGTACGCCAGCTCTCCCGCAGCAGGTTGACGAAGTTCTGTCCGCGGCCGGAGGTCATCCAGCCGTCGACGGAGGAGTAGCTGAAGGAGGCGTCGTGCAGCGTCGAGACCTGCGAGACGTGGATCAGCTCGCCCTTCATCAGGCTCTTGCCGGCATAGGCGCCGTCGCCCTTGCTGGCCCACCAGCGTCGTCCCAGGGCCGGGGCGCTGACCACGGAGGCCACCACCTCGTCGTGGACCATCAGGGCGATCAGCGTGGCCCAGACGGGCACGCCGCGCACGAAGTTCTTGGTGCCGTCGATCGGGTCGATCACCCAGCGTCGGGGTCCCCACCCGGTGTCGTCGCCCTCCTCGCCGTGCACTGCGTCGCGGGGGCGGGCCTTGGCCAGCGTCGAGCGGATCGCCTCCTCGACGGCGACGTCGGCGTCGGAGACCGGCGTCATGTCGGGCTTGGTGTCGATGCGCAGGTCTCCGGACTTGAACCGACTCATCGTGATGGAGTCGGCATTGTCCGCCATCAGGTGTGCCAGGCGCAGGTCATCGGTGAAGTTGTCGCGGTTCAGGGGGGCCATGGGGCAAAGACTAGCGGTCCGGTCTCAATCCCGACCCTAGGAGGATGCGGTCTGGCGCTGTGCCTGGCATTGAACGTGGGCGATGCGTCCACGTGGGTGTTGTTGCGATCCCCGTCCTTCCTGATCCTCGCCCTCCCGAGGGGGGCGCTGCCCGCGTAGCCAGTTTGGAAGACTGGGGCTCAGGTCTGTTGCGTTCCTCGTCCCTCCCGAAGGAGGGACGCTGCCCTGCCTGAGCAGGGGAAATAGAGCCCTGTGTCGGCCGCCTCAGCAGCTGCACGCTGTTGGGCTGCGAGTCTGGCGACTTCCGTTCGTGTTGGCGCTATGAGCCCATGCAGTCATGGAAGCAACAATTCCATGGAGCGGCCCGGCTTACTGGCAGGAATCCACGAGGCTCGCGATCAATTCGGCGCTTCGCCAGAACAGTGTGTGGGCCCCCGCTCAGAGCTCCCAGTCCTTGAGCCGGCCGGCCTGCCACATGCGTCGGTAGCTGTCGAGCCGTTCGGGCGCCAGGTCGCCGCGTGCGACGGCAGAGTCCAGGCCGCACTCGGGATCATTGGTGCCGTGCTGGCAACCGCGCGGGCACTGGTCGGTGAAGGCGGACAGGTCACCGAAGGAGGCGAGCACCGATTCGGGCGTGACGTGGGACAGTCCGAAGCTGCGCACCCCGGGGGTGTCGATCACCCAGCCGTCCTCGTCGGGCAGCTCGAGGGCGATGGCGCTGGTCGACGTGTGCCGGCCGCGTCCGGTGACGTCGTTGACGACTCCAGTGGACCTGTTGACCCCGGGGATCAGGGCGTTGACCAGGGTTGACTTGCCGACGCCGGAGTGGCCGACGAAGACGGTGACGTGTCCTGCCAGGAGTTCGCGGACCGGGGCGAGGTCGCTTCCCGGGGAGGTCACCACGACGGGCACGTCCAGCGGCTCGTAGGCGGCGATCAGCTCGTCGGGGCTGGCCAGGTCCGCCTTGGTGAGGCACAGGATGGGCTTCACCCCGGCGTCATAGGCGGCCACCATGATCCGGTCGATCATCCCCACTCGCGGCGGGGGGTCGGCCAGCGCGGTGACGATCATGATCTGGTCCGCATTCGCGACGATGGGGCGCTCGAAGGGGTCATTGTCATCGGCGGTGCGGCGTAGCACGGTGCGCCGCACCTCTACGGCGCAGATCCGGGCCAGGGTGCCCTCCTCGCCGCTCACGTCGCCATCCAGCCGCACGATGTCGCCGACGATGGCGCCCTTGCGCCCAAGTTGGCGTGCCTTGGTGGCGGAGACCA
Organism: Luteococcus japonicus; assembly: GCF_003752415.1. Lineage (NCBI taxonomy): Bacteria > Bacillati > Actinomycetota > Actinomycetes > Propionibacteriales > Propionibacteriaceae > Luteococcus > Luteococcus japonicus. The sequence goes on from NZ_RKHG01000001.1 coordinate 108,062, forward strand.
GCACGTCATCGTCCAACTGGCAGCGGTAGCGTCCCCGGTCAATGGTGATCACGCGGGCCGTGGGGAGTTTCGAGTAGTCCGGACGATCCTTGGTGCGGGGCCGGGTGCGTTTGCCGGGACGGTCGAAGGACTCCATGTCATCGGAGCGCACATTGCGCCCCATGGCTCCACGAATCGCGCGCGGGCTCATCGGTGGTCTTCCGGGCTGTTCACCATGGTGCTCCACAGGGTGTCGAAGTGGTTGATGGTCTTGCTGGTGCAGGCGACGTCGTCAACGGTGCAGCCGGGCACCAGTAGTCCGACCAGCACCGCGGTGTGTACCAGGCGGTGGTCGGCGTAGCTGAGCAGGTCCGCCGGGCGGAGTCCTTCGCCAGCAAGGCCGGCGCCGTGGATCTCCAGTCCGTCGTCGGTCTGCCGCACGTTGCCACCGGCGCGGTGCAGCTCGGTCTCCAGGGCGGCCAGTCGGTCCGTCTCGTGGCCTCGGATGTGGGCGACGCCGCGGATGGTGGAGGTGCCCTCGGCGAACAGGCACAGGGCAGCGACGACGGGCGTCAGTTCGCTGGAGCCGTGCAGGTCGGCGTCGACGGCACGCAGCGTGCCCGTCCCGGTGACGGTCAGCTCGTCGCCGGCCAGCTCCACGTGTGCGCCCATCCGGCGCAGCACGTCACGGACCTCGTCGCCGCCCTGTGTGGTGGCGGACGGCCAGCCGGGGACGGTGACGGATCCCGCGGTCAGGGCGGCGGCAGCCAGGAAGACGGCGGCGCTGGTCAGGTCGGGCTCGATCCGCTGGTCATTGGCCAGCACGGGCCCGGGAAGGACCTGCCAGTGGTCCGGTTCGGTCTCGGTGACCTGGACCCCACGGTCGCGAAGCATCTGCAGCGTCATCTCCACATGTGGCCTGCTGGGGATGCTCGCCCCGGTGGGCGAGTGGTGTCTCAGCACCAGCCCGTTCGGGAAACGAGCCCCGGCCAGCAGCAGCCCTGAGACGAACTGGCTGGAGCCCGAGGAGTCGATGGTGACCTCGCGGCCCTCCAGGAGCTCGGGGCCGGTCACGGTGCACGGGATGGCGTCGCCCTCGACGGTGGCGCCCAGCAGACGCAGCGCGTGCAGCACTGGTGCCAGGGGCCGGACACTGGCGGCGGCATCCCCGACGAAGCTCGTGCTGCCGTGTGCCAGCGCGGCCAGCGGCGGCACGAAGCGCATCACGGTTCCCGCCAGTCCGCAGTCGATGGGCTCCGGAGCGGGGGAGAAGCGCTGCGGGGGAGTGACCCGCAGAAGCCCCGCGTCGTCGTCGATCTGCACGCCCAGCGACACCAGCGCCCGGCGCATCAGCGCCGTGTCACGGGCGTCCAGGGCGCCGGTGATGGTGCTGGGTCCGTCGGCCAGAGCGGCCAGGAGCAGGGCGCGGTTGGTCTCGGACTTGGACCCCGGGACCTCCACCCGGGCATGGACGGGCCCCGGCGCGACGGGAATCGGCCAGGGCCCGGCAGTGTCTTGCAGCGTCTTCACACAGGTGATTGTGTCAGCTGAACAGTCCCGTGATGGTGTCGGCAATCTCGTTCGCCTGCTGGTTGGCGTTCTTGTTAGCCTTCTTGGTGCTCTTGGCCAGCTGCTTCTTATGCTGCGCGGCGGTCTTCTCGAGCTGCTTCTTCTGGTCGGACACCTCGCGGCTGAGTGCCTGCACCTGCTTGTTGGCGCGGTATCCCAGCGAGGGCTTGCCCTGGGTGTCCTGGCTGGCGATCATCGCGGCGCCCAGCAGGGCGACATTGCGCAGCATGACCGAGCGTGCAGCGGCCTTCTCCTCGGCCGTGGCGCCCTTGGCGGGGCGGGAGGCCAGCACGTGCGGAACCATCGAGGCGCCCAGCAGGCCGGCGGAGAGCCTGCGTCCGAGGCCGGTGGCGAGGCCCAGACCACCCAGCACCTGGGCGACACCGGTGGCGCGCACGAGCGTCTTGGTCTCCTCCGGCACGTAGTTGGCCACGCTCGGCGGTGCCACCTGCTGTACCAGTGGCACCACCTTGCGGACGATGGGCTCGGCGTCGGCGACCAGCGCGTCAGGCTTGGTCGCGGCCTTGGCCCCGTTGACGACGAAGAAACTGGCGAGCATGGTCCGCCCGGCTGCACGAGTAAGGTTCATGCTCCCTTCATACCGGAGCGGCTGGGTCGACGCCAAGCGATTGCGCAGGTGGCGAAATCGGGCACTGGTTAGATGGTGCGCATGTGCGGACGCTACGCGGCCTCGGCCAGTCAGGACCTGCTCGTGGAGACCTTCGAGGTCGACGAGGTGGTGGAGCTGGAGACGCTGCCGCCACTGGCCCCGCGCTACAACATCGCGCCGACCGATCCGGTTCCCGCGGTGATGGAGCGACGGGACAAGAACTGGGGTGAGGTGCGACGCAAGCTGGCCCGGCCCCGCTGGGGGCTGGTGCCCAGCTGGGCCAAGGACCGCTCTCGCGCTGCCGGCCTGATCAATGCCCGCAGCGAGACCGTCGCGGAGAAGCCGTCCTTCCGCAAGGCCTTCGCCACCCGGCGTTGTCTCGTGCCGGCCGACGGATACTACGAGTGGTACACGGGCCCGGCCACAGGGAAGGGACGCCCGGTCAAGCAACCCTTCTGGATCCACCCGCTGCCCCGCATGGGGGAGCCGGACCTGATGGTGATGGCCGGTCTCTACGAGTTCTGGCGCGATCCGACGCTGCCGCAGGACCATCCAGAGGCATGGCTCACCACCTGCACCGTGATCACCACGCAGGCCACTGATGCCCTGGGCCACATCCACGACCGGATGCCGATGCAGGTGCGGCGCGCGGACTGGGACCACTGGCTGGATCCTGCACTCACCGACCCGCTGGCCGCCCATGACCTGCTGCACGCCCCCGTCCCGGAAGAGATGACCGCATGGGCCGTCTCCCGGCTGGTGGGCAATGTCCGCAATGACGGGCCGGAACTGATCGTGCCGCTGCCCAGCGTAGAGGACCTCCCCACCCAGGAGGAGTTGCTGTGAGCCACGTGATCGAAGTCGAGACGTCCCAGGGGCCGGGCCGGATGGTGGTCGATGGGGTCTGTGAGCGCCCCTCGCGCCTGCTGGTGCTGGGTCACGGAGCAGGCGGGGGCATCGAGGCCCCTGACCTGCTGCAGCTTGCGCATCGGCTGCCCTCGGACACGTCTGGGTCGATCACCGTGGCACGCTTCGAGCAGCCCTGGCGCACCGCGGGCCGCAAGGTCGCCGTCGCTCCCCGGCGGCTCGATGAGGCGATGTGTGAGGCCCTGCCCCAGCTGGTTGACCGTCTCCGGCCCGGCACCCTCGTGCTGGGTGGTCGTTCGGCGGGAGCGCGGGTGGCCTGCCGGACAGGGCGCGAACTTGGTGCGGCGGGCATCGTCGCCCTGTCCTTCCCCTTGCACCCGCCCGGCCGCCCCGAGAAGTCCCGCGCGGACGAACTGCTGGGGTTGGCCCTGCCGGCGCTGGTGGTGCAGGGGGAGCGCGACCCCTTTGGTGGCCCGGCTGAGTTCGCTGGGCTGCTGGCCGAGGAGGCAGAGCTGCAGCTGCTCGCTGTCGCCGGCGCCAGGCACGAGCTGGTGCCACCGGTGCGGGGCCGGCAGGAGCCGGAGTTGGTGTGGGCCGCCATCGCGTCGCGGGTCGCGGCCTTCGTGCGCGGCACGGCAGGGGAATAAACCGCCGTACCGGCTGCGTTCTGCCGCCGTGATGAAGTTGCGAGAACGCCCAGGGCGAACGGACGATGCGGCCACACGGGCCGAGGATTCGGTACTGTCGTACGTGATGACTCTCCCAGGTGCAACCCATGACGAGCCGGACGCAGAGACCGTCCGCGCAGCCGACCCTGCCGTCGACGAGCTGGAGGCGGCCTTCGCGGAGGAGACCGACGAGCAGCGCGCGGAGCGCTTCGAACGCGATGCGATGGTCTACCTCGACCAGCTCTACGGTGCCGCCCTGCGGATGACCCGCAATCCGGCGGATGCCGAGGACGTGGTGCAGGAGACCTATGCCAAGGCCTTCAGCTCCTTCAAGCAGTTCACGCCGGGTACGAACCTGAAGGCCTGGCTCTACCGCATCCTCACCAATACCTACATCAACACCTACCGCAAGGCGCAGCGCCAGCCCAAGACCACTGGTGGTGCCGACGTCGAGGACTGGCAGCTCGCCCAGGCGGAGTCGCACACCTCGACGGGTCTGCGCTCGGCCGAGATGGAGGCGCTGGACCGGATTCCCGACGGTGACGTGCTGGACGCGCTGAACTCGTTGGCGCCGGACTTCCGCACCGCGGTCCTGCTGGCCGACGTGGAGGGCTTTGCCTACAAGGAGATCGCCGAGATCATGGGCACGCCCATCGGTACCGTGATGTCCCGCCTGAACCGGGGCCGTTCGCAGCTGCGGAGCAAGCTGGCCGAGCACGCAGCCGCGCAGGGCATCGGACGCCGGGGAGGCCCCGATGACTGATCCCGCGATGAGCCACGCCGAGGACCACGACGCCTGTACCGAGGCACTCGGGCATGTGCAGGCCTTCCTGCACGGTGAACTGACCGAGTGCGACGCCGACCTCGTGCGCCATCACCTTGATGCGTGCGAGAAGTGCCTGGAGAACTACGACATCGAGCAGACCATCGCGACTCTGATCAAGCGTTGCAATCCGCCGCAGGCCGCCAGCACCCAACTGCGGATGAGGATCATCAGCATGTCGCTGACCCTGCACGAGCGTTGAACAGCACGCATCACAGGAAGAAGCCCCCGATCATCAGACCGGGGGCTTCTTCGTTCACAGTTGCGGAATCAGGCGTTGGGACGCTTGCCGTGATTCGCGCCACTGTTCTTGCGAGACCGACGCTTGCGTCCACGCTTGCTCATGACAACTCCTCGTTCAAGAAATCTGTGGTCAGTAGACGGCCACCGTGTGGTGGCCTCCCCCGGCCGAGCCGGGCACGAGTACTGATTATTCCATCTGCTGCGCCCCAGACCAAGTAGGACCATCGGTCGGGCGCTGGCTAGGGTGGGGTCATGTTGTCGATGGCGCACGTGATGACCGAGCACACGGACCTGTCCGAGAGCGACAGGCAGTGGCTCAGGGGCCTGGTCAACGAGTGGCACCTGTTCGCGGACGTCTCCTTCTCAGACCTGATCCTGTGGGTCCCCGACGTCGACGACAACATCTTCTGGGCCGCCGCACAGATCCGCCCCACGACCGGCCCCACCGCGTTGGAGGACGACGTGGTGGGCGATGACATCTCCTACGACGCTGAACACCTGGTCACCGCGGCGTACATGTGCCAAGAGATCAGCGAGACCAGCGACAACCAGCTCAGTGCCGGCATCCCGGTGGACGTCTGGGCCATCCCGGTGATGCGCGGCGGACGCTGCATCGCCGTCGTCGAACGGCACACCAACCAGATGGGTGTGCGCGCCCCCGGTGCGCTGGAGGACTGCTACCTGGACACCGCGGACATCCTCGCGCAGATGCTGCAGCACGGGGCGTTTCCCATCTCCCCACCCAGTGAGCACACCTTCAGCCCGCGAGTGGGTGACGGGCTGCTCAGCCTCGACGACTGCGGGGTCATCCGTTTCGCAAGCCCGAATGCCGTCTCCGCCTACCGCAAGTTGGGTCATGCCGGAGACCTGGAGGGTGAGGAGTTCCGGCAGCTCACCCAGTCCCTGGTGGAAGGTCTCGAGGACGTCGGTCAAAGCTTCGGCCAGGACCTGTCGGGCCGAGCGGCGCGGGAACTGGAGGTCTCGAACTCCCGGGCGAGCGTCCGCTTGCGGATCATCCCGCTGCTCTCCTACGACGACCGGCCGCCGGGCATCCTGGTGCTCTGCCGCGACACCACGCAGCTGCGTCTGCAGCAGCGCCAGCTGGTCACCAAGGACGCCACGATCCGCGAGATCCACCACCGCGTGAAGAACAACCTGCAGACCGTCGCCGCCCTGCTGCGCCTGCAGTCCCGCCGCATCCAGTCGGAGGAGGCGAAGGGCGCCCTCAAGGACGCGATGAGCCGGGTGAGCGCCATCGCAGTGGTGCACGAGATCCTGTCCCAGGCCTTCGATGAGGCGGTGGCCTTCGACGACGTCGCGGACCGCATCCTGCGGATGGTGGGCGACGTGTCCGCCTCCTCCGGCAAGGTGCACGCCCGACGGGAGGGAAGCTTCGGGATGATTCCTGCCGACGTGGCCACCAACCTGTCCCTGGTGGTGACCGAGCTGTGCCAGAACGCCGTCGAGCACGGCCTCGAGTCCTCCTCCGGGGACGTGACGGTGCGGCCCGTGCGCACCGGCGACGAGCTGGTCGTCGACGTGCTGGATGCAGGCCTGGGCATTCTCGAGGACTTCGACATGCGTGCCAGCCACAGTCTGGGCCTGTCCATCGTGCGCACGCTGGTGGAGGACCTGGGTGGGACCTTCACACTGGGCAACCGTGACGACGGTCCGGGAGCCCGTGCGCGCGTGGTGCTGCCGCTGGCGGAGCACCGGGGTGGCAACTGAGCCCACACACGAGGACAGCCGCCCGGCGAACCGGGCGGCTGTCCTCGTTGATCAGCTGTGTGGGGTCAGGAATTCCGGAGGCGGGAGCGGGCCTGGCGACGCTTCATGGCTCGTCGCTCGTCCTCGCTGAGGCCTCCCCAGACACCGTGGTCCTGACCGGCCTCGATGGCCCAGGCCAGACACTGTTCACGCACCTCGCAGCGTCGACAGACCTTCTTGGCCTCCTCGATCTGGAGGATGGCCGGGCCCGTGTTGCCGATCGGGAAGAACAGCTCCGGATCCTCGGTCAGGCAGGCAGCCTTGTGGCGCCAATCCATCAGTACTACTCCTTTGGAGAAAATTGCGACGGGCCGTAGTCCAGAACCTCTGACGAACAGAGGGAAACCCGGCAACCCACTGGATCCACGAACGAACCGTGAAACCAGCCTAGATGAGTTTGGCAACTCGGAGGCCCGTTGACAAGAGATTCTGCAATCCAATGCTCAGGGCGCATACAGTAATGCAGGTGACTGACACCCGAACCAGCCCGCGCCGCTCGCTCGCCCAGACCTGTGCCACCGGTGGAACGGTCCTGGCGGCCCTGGTATTCCTGTTCGTCGGAGTCGGATCCCTGGGCGTCAACAATGGCGTCTTCTCCGCCGGGATCGCGCTGATGCTGATCGGCTACGCAGCCCTGCTGGGGCTCATCGCGCAGGCAGCGCACACCGGCTGGGGCCCGGGCAATGGTGCCGTGGTCGCCAGCTCACTGCTGCACATGTTGGTCGGTGTGTCCACCGCGCGGGGCTCGAACCAGTGGTGGCTGTGGATCTTCGTGGCGCTGGCCGCGGCCACCCTCGTCGGGGCGCTCAAGGCGCACCTCGACGAGGTGAAGGCCGACGGCCAGTCTGCCGCTCAGAGCTGACGGGCTCCCTGCGCCGGAGTGACGCAGAACCAGCTCGGGGCATTGAAGCCGGCCTCCGCGAAGGCTGCGGCCACGCTCTGCCCAATCCGGTCACCGTCCCCCTGCTCACACAGGGCGATGATGCAGCCGCCGAATCCGCCGCCCGTCATCCGGGCGCCCAGGGCGCCGTTGGCCCGCGCCGTGTCCACGGCGAGGTCGACGGTGGGCACGGTGATCTCGAAGTCATCGCGCATCGAGGCGTGGGAAGCGTCGAGCAGGGAACCCAGCTCGCGGAGCCGGCCGGCCCTGCCCAGCTCGACGGTCTGCAGCACGCGCTCATCCTCGGTCACGACGTGGCGGGTGCGCTTGCGCTGCAGCTCGTCGGTCAGCGTGGCCAGTGCGGCATCCAGATCGGTCACGTCACGCAGGGCGGGCACGCCCAGGGCCTTGGCGGCCGCCTCACAGGTCGTCCGACGCTCGGCGTACTCGCCGTCGACGTGGCTGTGCGGGGTGTGCGTGTCCAGCACCAGGATCTCGAGGCCTTGGTCACCGAGCGGCAGGGGGACGGGTGCCGTCTCGAGGCTGCGGCAGTCCAGGAAGAGTGCCTGGTCCTCCTGACACAGGGTTGAGGCCGCCTGGTCCAGCAGGCCCGTGGGCGCCCCGACGAAGTTGTTCTCCGCCACGCGCGCCAGCTTGGCGCGGTCGATGGGGGAGATGTCCAGGCCGAACAGGTCACAGCATGCCGCGACGACGGCGCACTCGATGGCGGCGGAGCTGGACAGTCCGGCGCCGATCGGCACGTCGGAGCACAGGACCAGGTCAACGCCGCTCACGGCGTGCCCTGCCTGGCGCAGGGCCCAGACGACGCCGGCAAGGTATGCGCTCCACCCGGTGGTGGCGGCCGGCTGGTCATATGGACGGAGCACGTCGAGCTCGACGGTCTCCTTGAGGTCCACCGAGTCGACCCGGATCCGGTCGTCGTCGCGGACACCGGCGGCGAGGGTGGCGCCGAGCTCGAGGGCGAAGGGGAGCACGAAACCGTCGTTGTAGTCGGTGTGCTCGCCAATCAGGTTGACCCGGCCGGGCGCGAACCAGACACCGGCCGGTACGTGACCGGTCAGCTCGGTGAAGCGTTCGGTCACGGTCTGTTCAGCGTTTGCCATCAATCGTCCTCGTCATCCAGCCGGGCGAGCCAGGTCGCCAGTCTTTCCACGCTGACCTCGAACTCGGGGTTCAGGTCAACGAAGATCTTCATCTGGTCTGCAAGCCAAGAGAAGCTGACTTCCTCGTCTCCTCGACGGGAAGCCAGCTCCTCCAGGCCACGGTCGGTGAAATACACGACCCACAAACTACTACTACTGGGCCAGGGCGCGCTCCATCAGGTCCTTCTCCTGGTCCGTGTGCACCTTGTGCGAGCCGACCGACGGGGCCGCGGCGACCTCACGGGAGATGACACGCATGGTGGACAGGTCGCGGGAGGGCAGGTGCTCCTTGACCGCGGCGGGCAGGTTGAGCGCCATGAAGGGCCACGGACCCTGGTTCTCGGGCTCGTCCTGCACGAAGCGTATGTCGGTGACGTGCTCGTAGGCCTTGAGCTCCTCGGCCAGCTCCTGCGCGGGCAGCGGGTAGAGCCGCTCGAGCGAGAGGATGGCCACCTGTCCGTCCAGACCGGCCTTCGCGCGGGCCGCGACGAGCTCCCAACGAACCTTGCCGGAGCAGAGCAGCACCGTGCGCACGGCGCTCGGGTCGCTGATCGTCGGATCGCCCAGCGCCGGATGCCACTTGCCGGAGGTGAACTCCTCGGGCTGGCTGGTGGCCAGCTTGTTGCGGAGCATGGACTTCGGGGTGGCGATCACCGTCGGGCGGTGCCAGTTGACGTAGGCGTGCTGGCGCAGCAGGTGGAAGTGGCTGGCCGGCGTCGACGGCTGGCAGACCGCGAGGTTGTTCTCGGCGCACAGCTGCAGCCACCGCTCGATGCGGCAGGAGCTGTGGTCAGGACCCTGACCCTCGTAGCCGTGCGGCAGGAGGAGCACGACACCGGACTTCTGGCCCCACTTGGCGAAGCCGGAGCTGATGTACTCGTCGGCGATGCTCTGGGCACCGTTCGCGAAGTCACCGAACTGGCTCTCCCACATGACCAGCGCCTCGGGCGCCGCAACGGAGTAGCCGTACTCGAAGCCCATCACTGCGTACTCGCTGAGCAGCGAGTCGTAGATGTCGAAGTTCGCCTGGTCCTCGGTGAGGTGCTTCAGCGGGACGTAGGCCTCGTTGGTGCGACGGTCCACGATCGCTCCGAAACGCTGGCTGAAGGTGCCCCGGCGCGTGTCCTGACCGCTCATCCGGACCGGACGGCCCTCCATCAGCAGGGAACCCACCGCCAGCAGTTCGCCGGTCGCCCAGTCGATCGGGCCCTCCTTGATCTGCTTGGCGCGACGGGCCAGCTGCGGCAACACCTTCGCGTGGCCCTCGAAGCCCTCGGGCATCTCGAGATGAACCCGCGCCACCTGCTCGAGCATCTCCTGGGTGATGGCGGTGTTGTTGTCGCCCTCGTCCCATCGGCTCGGCTTGGTGGGGTAGAAGGGCACGCGGGTGTACTCGTCGTCGGGACCGGTGAGTTGCTTGGCCTCCTTGAAGACATCCTCCAGACGGGCGCGGAACTTGTTCATCACGTCTTCCGCATCCTGGGTGGTGATGTCACCTCGGCCGATCAGGCTCTCCGTGTACAGCTTGTGCGTGGAGCGCTTCTGCTCGATCAGGTCGTACATGTTCGGCTGGGTGAAGCTCGGGTCATCGCCCTCGTTGTGGCCGCGACGGCGGTAGCAGACCAGGTCGATCACTACGTCCTTGTTGAACCGCTGCCGGTACTCGAAGGCGATCCGGCCGGCGAGCACGCAGGCGTCCGGGTCATCGCCGTTGACATGGATGACGGGCGCCTGGATCACCTTGGCCACGTCGGTGCAGTAGACACTGGAGCGGGACTCCACCGGCGAGGTGGTGAAGCCCACCTGGTTGTTGACCACGACGTGCACCGTGCCGCCCACGCGGTAGCCGCGCAGCTGGCTCATCTGCAGCACCTCGTAGACGACGCCCTGGCCGGCGAAGGCCGCGTCACCGTGCAGCAGGATCGGCAGGACCGGGTAGCCCTCGCCGTCGTTCAGTGCGCTGGGCAGGCGGTCCAGCTTGGCGCGGGTGATGCCTTCCAGCACCGGGTCCACGGTCTCCAGGTGCGACGGGTTGGCCGCCACCGAGGTGCGGATGGTGGCGCCGCTGGCGGCGGAGAACTTGCCCTCCGCGCCGAGGTGGTACTTCACGTCGCCCGAGCCCTGGGTACCGGCCATGCCGATGTTGCCCTCGAACTCCCGGAAGATCTGGCCGTAGCTCTTGCCGGCGATGTTGGCCAGCACGTTCAGACGGCCACGGTGCGGCATACCGATGCAGACCTCGTCCAGCGAGTTGTCGGCGGCCAGCTCGCAGATCTCGTCGAGCAGCACGATGGTGGACTCGCCACCCTCGAGGCTGAAGCGCTTCTGGCCGACGAACTTGGTCTGCAGGAAGGTCTCGAAGATCTCCGCCTCGTTGAGCTTGTCGAGGATGCGCAGGTGCTCCTCGCGGGGCAGGGGAGTGTGCGGCTTCTCGAACTTCTCCTGGAACCAGCGACGCTGTTCGGTGTCCGAGATGTGCATGTACTCGATGCCCATGGTGTGGCAGTAGGAGTCACGCAGGATGTCCAGGATCTCGCGCAGCGTCATGTAGCTGCGGGCCTCGCCAGCGAAGGTGCCGACCGCGAACTCGCGGTCCAGGTCCCACACAGTCAGGCCGTGGGTCTCCAGCTCGAGTTCGGGGTGGGTGCGCTGGCGGTACTCCAGCGGGTCGACGTCGGCCATGAGGTGGCCCAGGCTGCGGTAGGCCTGGATCAGCTCGACGACACGGGCCTCCTTGGGCACCTGACTGTAGCGGTGGGCGCTGACGTCGGTGTCCCAACGCAGCGGCGGGTAGGGGACGCGCAGGCTCTCGAAGATCTGGTCGTAGAAACCGTCCTCGCCCAGCAGCAGCCGGTGCATCTTGCGCAGGAACTCACCGGACTGTGCGCCCTGGATGACGCGGTGGTCATAGGTGGAGGTCAGCGTGGTGATCTTGCTGACGCCCAGCTCGTTGATCCGGCTCTCGCTGGTGCCCTGGAACTCCGGCGGGTAGTCGATGGATCCGACGCCGACGATGACTCCCTGGCCATTCATCAGGCGGGGCACCGAGTGGTTGGTGCCCAGGCCACCGGGATTGGTCAGCGAGGCGGTGACGCCCTGGAAGTCCTCGACACCGAGCTTGCCGGTACGGCCCTTCTTGACGACCTCCTCGTAGGCGGCCCACCACTGCATGAAGTCGAGCTGCTCGCAGCCCTTGATGGCGGGCACGACCAGGTTGCGGGTGCCGTCGGGCTTGACGAGGTCCATGGCCAGACCGATGTTGATCGACGGGTTCTCGATCAGGACGGGCTTGCCGTTCTCCTCGCCGTAGGCATTGTTCATGGCCGGGATGGCCTTGAGCGCCTGCACCATCGCGAAGCCGATGATGTGGGTGAAACTGACCTTGCCACCCTTCGAGCGCTTGAGGAAGTTGTTGATCACGGTGCGCTGGTCGATGACCAGCTTCATCGGGACCGACCGCACGGTGGTGGCCACCGGCATGGTCAGCGAGGCGTCCATGGCCTTGGCCGTGCGCATCGGCACGCCCTTCATGACCGTCTTCTTGGGCTCCTGGCTGGCCACCTTGGGGCGGTTGGCGGGATTCGGCGCATTGGCGCTCAGGCCCGAGGCGTGTCCGGGCGTGGACGGCGTCTCGGTGCGCACCTCGCGCTGCTCGACCTTGGTGGGCTTGGGGGCCTCGGCCGGGGCGGACTGTTTGGGCTGCGCTGGGTCGGACTGTTTGGGCTGCGCTGGGGCGGACTGTTTGGGCTGCGCTGGGGCGGACTGTTCGGGCTGCACCGGGGCGGACTGTTCGGGCTGCGCCGGGGTGGCCTGCTGCGGGGCGGCAGCAGGAGCGGGTGCGGCGGCGGGCGTCGCCTGCTGCGCCTGCGCCGGCGAGTTCTTGGCGAAATAGGCCGCCCACGCGGCATCCACGCTGCTCGGATCGGACTTGTACTGCTCGTACATTTCCTCGATCAGCCAGTCGTTGGCGCCGAAGTCACTGGAGGAGTCGTTGTTTGACATGTGTTGTGCGGTGGCTCGGGCCACCATCGCCTTCTTCCGGTGTGTGTTGGCCTGCGGCAGGCCCCTGCGCCTACCTGGATGCGATGTTATCCGTTACCCGGGTGGCTTGGGCAAACCTGTTTGTCATCAATCCTTCAACAGTCCACCAGACGGTGATGGCCGTCAAGCCCACGAGCCCCAGATTTCGGCCGACGAGCGCCGCCGTCGCGCCCCGGTCGGCTGTCTCGGGCACGATCAGGCCGAGGTAGTGGTTGGGGTAGACGTACTGGGTGGCCCAGGCGATCGCCAGGCATGTGACGGCCACCAGAGTGGCCCTGGCCCGGTGCTTGCCGCGGGGCGCGAGTCCAAGCCAGGCAGCGCTGACGGCCCCCAGCCACGCGACATATTGCGGGCTGAGGGTCTTGTTCGCGCTCAGCATGACGAGCACGATGGACAGGCAGGCCAGAGCCCGCAGGTCGGGGCTGGCCCCCTCCCGGAAGACCAGCACGGCGATGACTCCGGTGTAGAGGACACCCAGAGCCATGGCGACGGAGGAAAGTCGAAGAAGTGTTTCGACGTGCGGACCGAAGACCTCGAAGGCATTGAAGGGAGACATCCTCACGTCCCACCGGACCGCTGCATTGCCCGCCTGTTCCGGCCCGCCGAAGGCGCGCAGGAGGATCGGGACGCTCGCCCAGGCGCTCTCGATCTGAAGTCCCCGTCCGGACTGCCAGGACAGGGGTGAGACGAGCCGCATCGGGCCGGCGACGAGCAGGGAGGCCAGGGCCAGGCCCATGCCCGTCGCGCTGAACCAGACGAGGCGTTCCCGGGAAGAACGGTCACGCCCCAGCAGGGGGGCAATCAGCAGCGCCGGCCACAGCTTGATGCCGGCTCCCAAGGCCATCAGGGCCCCGGACAGCCCTGGCCGACGGGCCACCAGGAAGACCGCGACGCCCACCACCACGCCGGCCAGCAGGTCATAGCGGAACCAGATCAGTGGCCCCATCGCAAAGGTGAAGACCATCCAGTAGATGGCCGCCACCTTGGAGCGGCCCTGCCACAACCAGACCGAGAAGCCTCCGTCGAGCACGGCCATCAGCAGCGCGAAGAGCAGGCAGTAGAGCGAGACGTCGTCATCGATGGGCTGGCGCAGCACGTCCAGCAGCCAGACCACCGGCATCGGGTACTCGCGCAGCACCGTGGAGTAGTCCTGTGCGCCCTGCAACTGACCGAAGTAGTAGCGCACGTCGTTGATGATGAAGGTGTAGTCCTTCGCCCACTGGTGGAGCATCCAGCAGCGGGAGAGCACCCAGAGCGCCACCCACGGGACGGCACTGCCCAGCAGCAGCCGACGGATGTCGGTGCCGAGCAGGGACGGGGGACTGGATTCGGGGGCGGGGGAGCTCACGTTCTCCGTTCAGCGTTCGGCGTCTGTGGCCAACCGGGTGGCCTCGATCTGGCGCGGATGCAGGAAGCTCCAGATCCACGCCGCGATCTTGAACAGTACCCAGCACAGGACCACATTGCGGGCGGCCAGCACCAGCGTGGCGCCGTGCATGCCGGGCCGGTGACCCACCAGCGACGCATATCCGATGGGGTAGATGATCTGGGTCAGCAGGGTGATCACCAGCGTCCACTCGCTGATCTCCGCCAGATGGTGCTCGTCGCTGCGGGCCCGGTGGCTGCCCTTGGGGTTCTCGCTGGCCATGGCCCAGCCCGCGGCCAGCGGGCCACCCACCCAGATGATGTACTGCGGACTGAATGTCTTGTTGGCCACGATCATCACGAAGATGACCAGCAGCATCAGGGCAGCTCCCTCGATCAGGCGCTGGTCCCCGCGGCGCAGCCACAGCAGGTAGCAGGCCACAGTGGCCAGCAGGCCCAGCGCCATTGCCGCGGAGGCGAGGGTCTGGAAGAGCTCGGTGGCGGGCCCGGAGATCTCCCACGCGTTGAAGTCGCTGACGGCCACCCAGAAGGTCTCGGGGGTCATCATCCGCCACAGCATCGGGATCGTGGCCCACACGCTCTCGATCTGCAGTCCGCGCTGACCCTGCCAGCCCAGGGGGGAGACGAGCCGGTCCCAGCCGGCCCAGACCAGACTGGCGATCGCGAGCAGGCATCCCGATCCCCAGAAGCCGAGGCTGGTGAGCAACCGGTTTCGCCGTGGTGAGCCGTGCTCCCGGTCCCCCAGGAGCGCTGGCCACAGCAGCGCCGGCCAGAGCTTGATTGCCGCGCCGATCCCGATCATCGCGCCCGACGCGACGGGTTGCTTCTTGCGCAGCAGGAGCAAGGCCCAGCCGGCCAGGACAGCCGTGATGATGTCGAAACGCAGGTAGGCGGTGGTGCCCACGAGAGGTACGAAGGCGGACCAGAAGGCGACGGCCTTGCCGCGCAGCCGCCCAGCGTCGTGCCACAGCGTCCAGGTGAAGGCGGCGTCCAGCAGGAACATCAGGCAGAAGAAGGCGGCCACATAGGCCCACCGGTGGCCGAAGCTCACCAGGTCCGGGAGCTTGAGCAGCCACAGGACGGGGGTGGGGTATTCGATCATCGTCGACTGGGGGCCGTTGAGGCCCATCCGGGTGATGTTCTCGTGGTAGTAGCGAGTGTCTCCCAGGGTGAAGAGCATGGCTGCCCATTCAAGGAAGAGGACGATGCGGCTGAACAGCCACACCTTCTTCATCAGGCGGGCATCGTTGAGCCGTTCCGAGTCCCACCAGGCCCGCCACGGTGAGGTGGGGGTGAGGAAGCTGGCTTGTTCACTGGTGGAAGTCTGGCTCACTGGGGCCCCCGGTCGGCGGGCCGCGCCCGGGCCCAGTCACTACATGGACGAACACTGCTCTTGATGGACGAGAATCCGTCCTTCTGGCGCCCCCGGCAGGATTCGAACCTGCGCTCCCGCCTCCGGAGGGCGGTGCTCTATCCCCTGAGCTACGGGGGCCAGCCCCTGTTGGGGCGTGGACCACAGTAGCAGGCTCCGGCAGTGCTTCGTCACAAGGGTCGGGGTGGCGCGTCGCGTGTCAGCGTCTGGAACGTGGTCGAGGGTCGGTGGTGGCTTCTGGAAGGATCAGGGGTATGACGCACACCCATGTCGCCGGCTCCATCCATGCCGACGCCACCGCGGCGGGACCGCAGTGGCTCAACCGCCCCACCGACGTCAACGAACTCGATCCCGCGCTGTGGAGCGCTTCGGTCGAGCGTGTCGATGGAGGAGAGGTGAGCGTGGCTGGTCTGGGCGTCAAGGAGATCGCCGAAGAGGTGGGCACTCCCGCCTATGTGGTCGACGAGGCGGACTTCCGCGCAAGGGCTGCCGCCTTCCGTGAGGCCTTTGCCGGTTGGCAGGTCTACTACGCAGGCAAGAGCTTCCTGACCCGGAGCGTGGCGCGCTGGATCCGGGAGGAGGACCTGTACCTCGACGTGTGCAGCGGGGGAGAGCTCACGGTGGCCCTGGCCGGCGGCATGGACCCGGCACGCATCGGCCTGCATGGCAACAACAAGTCCGTCGACGAGCTGGCCCTGGCCTTGTCGAAGGGTGTGGGCAGGATCATCGTCGACTCGCTGGACGAGATCGGCCGGATCGAACAGCTCTGTGCGGCCAATGGCTGGCGCGCCCGGGTGATGGTGCGGGTGACCACCGGCGTGGAGGCACACACCCACGAGTACATTGCCACCGCGCACGAGGACCAGAAGTTCGGCTTCAGCATCACCAATGGGCAGGCGATGGTCGCAATGGTGCGCTGCCACTACAGCGAGCACATGGACCTGCTGGGGATCCACTCACACATCGGCTCGCAGATCTTCGACACCCACGGCTTCGAGGTGGCTGCCCGCCGCACCATGAAGCTCCTGGCCCAGTTCGCCGCGGCGACCGGGACGGAGCTGCCCGAGTTGGACCTCGGTGGCGGCTTCGGCATCGCGTACACCCATGCCGACACCCCCGCAACGCCCGACGCCCTGGCCACCAGTCTGCGGGAGATCGTCGAGCATGAGGCGCGCGGATACAACATCGCCATCCCACAGATCAGCATCGAACCGGGCCGCGCCATCAGCGGCCCCACCACCATGGCGCTCTACACCGTGGGTACGGTGAAGGTGGTCGACATCGACGGGGGACAGAACCGGGTCTACGTGAGCATCGACGGTGGGATGAGTGACAACATCCGTCCCGCCCTCTATGCCGCTGAGTACTCGGCGGCCGTCGTCTCGCGCGCCTCCCGGGCCGAGCCCGTCCTGTGCCGCGTGGTCGGCAAGCACTGTGAGGGTGGCGACATCCTGGTCCGCGACGTCTTCCTGCCCGCGGACATCGCCCCCGGAGACCTGCTGGCGGTTCCCGCGTCGGGTGCCTACTCCCGGGCGATGGCCAGCAACTACAACATGCTGACCAAGCCTCCGGTCGTCGCGGTGCGCGACGGCGAACTGACCACATTGCTGCGCCGTGAGAGCCTCGAGGACCTGATGAGCCTCGACGTCGGCAACTGAGCAGCACTCCCCGCCCGAAACAATCCACGAAGGACGAAGGACGACGATGAACAGGCTCGAACCCGTAGACCCCGCGAAGCTCGCGCCCCTGAAGGTTGCCCTGTTGGGCTGTGGCGTGGTGGGCAGCCAGGTGGCCCGCGTGATCACCGAACAGGCAGAGGACCTCACCAACCGGATCGGCTGTCGGCTCGAGCTGGTCGGCATCGCGGTGCGCAACCTGGACCGGGACTTCGGCGGCCTTGACCCGGAATTGTTCACCGATGACGCGAAGGCGCTGGTCTCGCGCGATGACCTGGACATCGTGATCGAGGTCGTCGGCGGCATCGAGCCCACCCGCGAGCTGGTGCTGACCGCCATCGACCACGGTGCCAGCATCGTCACCGCCAACAAGGCCCTGTTGGCCCAGGACGGGGAGGCACTGTTCACAGCTGCCGAGAGCCGGGGCGTCGACCTCTACTTTGAGGCGGCCGTCGCTGGCGCCATCCCGATCGTGAGGCCGCTGCGAGAGTCCCTGGTGGGTGACGAGATCACCACCGTGATGGGGATCGTGAACGGCACGACGAACTACATCCTGGACCAGATGACCACCACGGGGGCGGACTTCGACGATGCCCTCGCCGAGGCGCAGCGCCTGGGATATGCGGAGGCGGACCCCACCGCAGACGTGGAGGGCTATGACGCCGCGGCCAAGGCGGCCATCATGGCGACGCTCGCCTTCCACACCCGGGTGCGGGGTGCGGACGTCTACCGCGAGGGAATCACCTCGGTGACCAGCAACGACATCGTCCTGGCCCGCAAGCTGGGCTGCGTGGTCAAGATGCTGGCCGTCCTCAAGACCGACGTGCAGGGAGCGGTGAGCGTGCGGGTCCACCCCGCACTGGTTCCCTCCAGCCACCCGCTCGCCAGCGTCGGCGGTGCCTACAACGCCATCTTCGTGGAGAGCAGGGATGCCGGGCGGCTGATGTTCATGGGCCCCGGCGCAGGCGGCTCCCCGACCGCGTCAGCCGTGATGGGTGACCTGGTCACCGTGGCTCGCAACCGCGTTCGCGGTGTCGCTGGTCCCGGGGAGTCCGTCTACGCCCAGCGCGCGATGACCCCGATGGGTGAGGTCGAGACGCGCTACCTGGTGCGGATCAATGTCGTCGACGAGCCCGGCGTGCTGGCTGCAGCCGCCGCCATCTTCGCCAACCACAACGTCTCGGTGCAGACGGTGGACCAGTCGCCCGCCGTCGCGCGTGACGGGGAGGACGAGGAGATTGCAGTGCTGGCCATGATGACCCACCAGGCCAGGGAATCGGACCTCCAGGCCGTCGTGCGTGAGCTGGAGGAACGCAGCTTCACGCGGGGCACGGTGGAGGTCCTGAGGGTCGAGGGAAAGTGAGATGGAGCCTGCGATGGTGAGCCTGCCGGCGGGGCGCCGGGCGCGAGTGCGAGTGCCCGCCACGAGCGCGAACCTGGGGCCCGGCTTCGACTGCATGGGTCTCGCGGTGGACCTGGTCGACGAGCTGTCTGCCGAGGTGTTGGAGGAGGGCGTCGAGGTGCAGGTCACCGGCGAGGGCGCCGATCAGGTACCGCGGGACGGCTCGCACCTCGTGGTGCGTGTGCTCACCGAATCCCTTGCGGAGCTGGGCTCTTGGCTGCCGGGTGTGCGCCTGGATGCGCACAACGTCATCCCACACAGCCGCGGCCTGGGTTCCTCGGCAGCCGCCATCGTGGCCGGGCTCGCCCTGGCCTGGGGGTTGGCCCGGCCGGGTGAGCCGCTGGACCTGGACTGGGCCTGTCGGGTGAGCACCCGGTACGAGGGTCACCCGGACAATGCCTGTGCGGCCGTGCTGGGCGGCATCGTGTTGGCCTGGCCCGGCGTCGGGGACGACGTCGAGGTGGTCCGCCTCGAGGCGGCACCGGGGCTCCGGGCCATCGCCTGGGTGCCCGGATTCGAGGTCCGCACCGCGGGAGCGCGACAGGTCCTGCCCGTCGACGTGCCGCGGGTGGATGCGCTGGCCCAGGCCATCAGTTCAGCCCTCCTGGTGCACGCCCTCACCAAGGATCCGTCGAAACTCCTGGACGGTACGCGGGACAGGCTCCACCAGCCCTATCGTGCTCCGCTGATGCAGCCCTCGGCGGACCTGATGGCTGAGCTGCGCTCGCAGGGGATTGCGGCCTTCATCTCCGGGGCCGGGCCCACGGTGTTGGCGATGGGCACCCCGGACCAGTTGGCGGCCGCCGAGGACGTCCGGGCGGACGGGTTCACGCGGCATGACCTGTCCCTGGGGCGCGGCGTCGAGATCTTGCGGGGCTGAAGGCCTCCGGAACCGTGCCGCGGGGTAATTGCGGGCTGGCGAGGGCGGGATGCTACGCTCTTCTGCAGGATGAGGACCGCATCGCGGAATCGTCCGCACCTCACAGGTCAGGTGCCATCTCGACCCAGGTTCTGGGCCGGAGAACCACTGGAGAACAACCCCGTCAGTCTCGTCGGGTCCCTTCCCTTGCTCATCAGCGTGGTCCTTCCCCTCTTGCCATTCGAGACGTGAACCATGTCCGCCAGCGCGGCGACGCGGTCCCGACCTGAATCGACATCGGGCGATGCCCGGCAAGCACTGTGCTGCCACCACCATCCCGCGCCCGGTTCGCGAAAGGAATCCAGTGACTGACAATGTGACCGAGCCTTCTGCCGGCACCGGGCTGTCCGCGAAGAAGCTGCCCGAACTCAAGGCCATGGCCTCCTCCATGGGCATCAAGACGACCGGCCTCAAGAAGGCCGACCTGATCAGCGCGATCGCCGGAGGCGGCCAGCCGCGCTCTGAGGCGCCCGATCGCACTCGTCGCGCCAGCCGTCCGGCGGGGGCACCCGAGGGCAGTGAGTCGAAGACCGAGCGGCCCGTGGTGGCGTCCCAGCCGAGAAATGAATCCCAGCCGAATGCGGAGCAGTCGCCGGCCGGACAGGACGAGCGTGCGGGGGAGCAGCCGGAGCAGCGTCGTCGCGGTCGCCGGCGCGCCGAGCAGCCGGAGGGCGTTCAGCCGCAGGTCTCGAACACCCAGCGGGAGCAGGAGGCTCCCCAGGGGGAACCCGATGTCAGCGCCGAGGTCGGTGCGCGTCTGGCCGAGCTGAGCAACCAGAGCGGACGCCAGCGTCGTCGCCGTGGCGGCAATGCCGACGGCGAGGCCCAGAACGCCGGACAGCAGAGCCAGGACAATGACGCCAGCACAAGCGGTGGCAACAACAATGCCGGCGGCAATGGTGGCGGTCAGGGCAACAACCAGAGCAGTAACCAGAACAACCAGCAGAACAGCAACCAGGGCAACGGCGGGGGCAACAAGCAGAGCAACCGCGAGAACAACCGCGACAACAACCGCGACAACAACCGCGACAACAACCGGGACTTCGACGACGACAACGGCGGCCGGCGCGGGCGTCGGCGTCGCCAGCGGGACCGGGGCAACCGTCGTCAGCGGGGCGGGAACCAGGCCATCGACCGCTACGAGGCCGAGCCGGTCATCAGTGAGGACGACGTCCTGCTGAACATCGGCGGCATCCTCGACGTGCTCGACAGCTACGCCTTCGTCCGTACCTCCGGCTACCTGCCCGGCAGCAATGACGCCTATGTCTCCCTCTCGATGGTGCGCAAGTACGGCCTGCGTCGCGGCGACGTTGTCACCGGTGCGATCCGTCAGCAGCGTGAGGGGGAGCGCAAGGAGAAGTTCAACCCGCTGGTTCGTCTGGACACCATCAATGGTGCCGACCCGGAGCAGATGAAGGTCCGCCCCGAGTTCCAGAAGCTCACCCCGCTCTACCCGCAGGAACGCCTGCGCCTGGAGACGACCCCCACCAACATGACCGGCCGCATCATCGACCTGGTCAGCCCCATCGGCAAGGGCCAGCGTGGCCTGATCGTCTCGCCGCCCAAGGCTGGCAAGACGATGATCATGCAGAACATTGCGAACGCGATTGCCGAGAACAATCCCGAGGTCCACCTGATGGTGGTCCTGGTGGACGAGCGTCCCGAGGAGGTCACCGACTTCCAGCGCACCGTCGCCGGCGAGGTGATCGCCTCGACCTTCGACCGCCCGGCCGACGACCACACCACGATCAGTGAGTTGGCCATCGAGCGCGCCAAGCGCCTGGTGGAGCTCGGGCATGACGTGGTCGTGCTGCTGGACGGCATCACCCGTCTGGGGCGTGCCTACAACCTGGCCGCTCCGGCGTCGGGGCGCATCCTGTCCGGCGGTGTCGACTCGGCCGCCCTGTACCCGCCGAAGAAGTTCTTCGGTGCCGCGCGCAACATCGAGGACGGCGGCTCGCTGACCATCCTCGCGACTGCCCTGATCGAGACCGGCTCCAAGATGGACGAGGTCATCTTCGAGGAGTTCAAGGGCACCGGCAACATGGAGCTGCGGCTCAAGCGCAACCTGGCGGACAAGCGCATCTTCCCGGCCATCGACGTGGATGCCTCCGGCACGCGTCGCGAGGAGCTGCTCCTGGGCCGCGAGGAACTGGCGATCATCTGGAAGCTGCGTCGGGTGCTGTCCGGCATGGACGACCAGCAGGCCCTGGAGATGCTGCTCAAGCAGATGCGCAAGTCCCAGAGCAATCCAGAATTCCTGGTCCAGATCTCGAAGACCACGCCGGCGGAGTGATCCGGATGGCCAGACCCACCCGGGAACAATCCGGGTGGGTTTGGTGTTGGACACTCCGCACGGCATAATTGACCGTCGGTGCCGGTTCACGTCCACAATCCATGTCAGGACGACCCGGTGCATCCATCATCAAGGAGACATGACCATGAAGCAGGGTATTCACCCCGATTACGTGGAGACCACGGTGACTTGCACCTGTGGCAACACGTTCACCACCAAGAGCACCAACAAGTCCGGCTCGCTGAGCGCCGACGTGTGTGCGGCCTGCCACCCGTTCTACACGGGCAAGCAGAAGATCCTCGACACCGGTGGCCGCGTGGCCCGCTTCGAGCGTCGTTACGCCAAGAAGTAACTACTCCGACGAGCGCTGGGCGGCAGGGAAACCTGCCCCCGGCGCTCGTTCTTTTTGTCCAGCCACGGGGTGCCAGCCCACACCCCACGATGCCCGCCCCGCCCCACGATGCCCGAGCCTGTCGAGGGCCAGGAGACGCCATGTTCGAGAATGCCGATCCACTGCGCGCCGAGTTCGCCGATCTGGAGCACCAGATGGCAGATCCGGCGCTGCACGTTGACATGGCGCGCTCGCGGCGGGTCGGGCGACGGTATGCGGAGCTGACCCCCATCATCAAGGCGCTCGCCGAGTACGAGCAGGTGGCCGAGGATCTCCAGGCAGCCCTCGAACTGGCCGACGAGGATCCTTCCTTCGCTGCAGAGGCCCAAGAGCTCACCGTGCGGCGCGAGGGGGTCACGGAGCGGCTCAACCGCCTGCTGGCCCCGAGGGATCCACACGACAGCCTGGATGCCCTGCTGGAGATCAAGTCCGGCGAGGGCGGCGAGGAGTCGGCCCTCTTCGCCGGTGACCTGTTGCGGATGTACTCGCGCTACGCCGAGAGTCAAGGCTGGAAGGTGGAGCTCCTCGACGAGCAGACCACTGACCTGGGTGGCTACAAGAGTGTCACTGTCGCGGTGAAGGCAGGGGCCGGCGCCGCCCAGACCCCCTTCGGTGCCTTGAAGTTCGAGGGTGGTGTGCACCGGGTCCAGCGGGTGCCGGTCACCGAGAGCCAGGGCCGGATCCACACCTCTGCCGCGGGGGTGCTGGTGATGCCCGATGTGGAGGACGACGACGAGGTCAGGATCGATGACGAAGACCTGCGCATCGACGTCTACCGCTCCTCGGGCAAGGGCGGGCAGGGCGTGAACACCACGGACTCCGCGGTGCGGATCACCCACCTTCCCACCGGCGTCGTGGTGACCTGCCAGAACGAGCGTTCGCAGCTGCAGAACAAGGAACAGGCCATGCGGATCCTGCGCTCCCGCCTGGTGGCCTTGGCCGATGAGCAGGCCGCACAGGATGCCTCCGCGGCGCGCGCCTCGCAGGTGCGCACAGTGGACCGCAGCGAGCGGATCCGCACCTACAACTATCCGGAGAACCGGATAGCCGACCACCGGATCGGCTTCAAGGCGCACAATCTCGACGCAGTCCTCGACGGGGACCTGGGCCCGCTGGTGGAGGCCCTGCAGGCGGCAGACCTCGCGGAGCGCCTCGAGCAGGTGGGGGAGTGAGCCGCCCGGCCGGCCAGGTCATGCGGGAGGGCAGCGCGCGTCTCGCGGAGGCAGGCACGGCCTCGCCGATGGCCGAGGCGCGCACCCTGCTCAGCCATGTCCTGCATCGTGAGCCTCGTGACCTGGTCCTGGCCACCGTCGACGACGACCAGGCCGCCGCCTTCTCCGCGCTGTTGGACTCCCGTGTCGCCGGCATTCCGGTGCAGCACCTGACGGGGGAGGCCTGGTTTCGCACGGTGCGGCTGGAGGTCGGCCCCGGAGTCTTCGTTCCGCGTCCCGAGACCGAGGTGATGGTGGGCTGGGGTCTGCAGCGGATCGCAGCCGTGGAGGCTCCGGTTGTCGCGGAGCTGTGTGCCGGGTCCGGCGCCATCAGCCGGGCCATCGCCGCAGAGCACCCGGGGGCCCGGCAGTTCGCCATCGAGCTGGATCCGGCGGCCCACCAGTGGGCCTCCCGGAACCTGGCCGACACGGACGTGCAGCTGGTGCTGGGCGACATGGCGGACGCCTTCCCGGAACTGGACGGCGGCGTGGACCTCGTGATCGCCAACCCGCCCTACATTCCCCTGGAGGCGTGGGAGTCGGTCGCGCCCGACGTGCGTGACCATGACCCGGCTCTGGCCCTGTGGTCCGGGGATGACGGACTGGACGCCACTCGCGTGGTGGCGGCCGTGGCAAGGCGGCTGCTGCGGCCGGGAGGTTGGGTGTGCAGCGAGCACGCGGAGGTGCAGGAGCACTCTGCGCCGGAGGTCTTCGTCCGTGAGGGGGACTTCGACCAGGTGCGTGACCAGCCTGACCTGGCGGGACGCCCACGGTTCGTGACCGCTCGGCGTCGCTGAGCCGGCTTCGTCGGCGTCGACGCCCATGCGTGGCAGGATGTACGGGTGAGTGAGCTGGACCAGACCCCCGACGAGCCGACGACGTCCCCCGATGAGCCCCAGTGGGCACGTTTCGATGCCATGGCACAAACCTCCGAGGCCCTCGCGGCGGCCCAAGCCGCCATCGCGGAGGGGCGATGCATCGTGCTCCCGACGGACACGGTCTACGGCATCGGTGCGAATGCCTTCTCCGCAGAGGCGGTGCAGGGCCTGTTGGATGCCAAGCACCGCGGCCGGGACATGCCGCCCCCCGTGCTCGTGGCGGAGACCGGAATGCTCGAGGCCCTGGCCGATGAGCTGCCCTCGCACGCGATCCGTCTCGCCGAGGCCTTCTGGCCCGGGGCCCTGACGCTGATCGTGCCGGCACAGAAGCACCTGCGGATGGACCTGGGCGAGACCAGGGGAACCATTGCGGTGCGTGTCCCTGACCACGACTTCACCCGGGACCTGCTGCGCCGCACCGGCCCGCTGGCCGTCAGCTCGGCCAATGTCTCGGGGCAGGAGGCCAGCACGGACATCGACGAGGCCCTGCGGCAGCTGGGGGACAGCGTCGCCGTCTACCTCGATGCGGGAGCCACGGCGGGCCCCACTCCGTCGACGATCATCAACTTCGTCAGCGAGCCGCTGGGACGCATCGTACGGATGGGCGCGTTGGGCATCGACCAGCTGCGTGAGGTGGACCCCTTCCTGGTCTGGGAGGACGAGCCCAGCGCCGAGCCGAAACCTGACCTGGCTCCCGACGCCGAGGATGAGGCCCCGGCCAGCTGATGCGCGAGTACTCGCTGGTCCTGCTCACGGCATTCGCGACCACCTATCTCTTGGCGGGACTGTGCCGTCGGCTTGCCCTGCGGGTGGGCGCCGTCGCCAAGGTGCGCGAGCGTGACGTCCACGCCATCCCCATTCCCTACTTCGGTGGACTGGCGATGCTGGGCGGTGTGGCCGCGGCCCTCTTGCTCGCGGCGCAGTTGCCCTTCCTGGGGCGCCATGCGGTGGTCTCCCACGACGCGTCGGCGATCCTGGTGGCCGGGGCGGTGATCTGTGCCGTCGGTGTGCTCGACGACATGTTGGACCTGCCGGCCATGGTCAAGGCCGCGGGGCAGGTGCTCAGCGCCGGGATCGTCGTTCTCAACGGGGTGCGGATGTTCTGGATCGCCCTGCCGAACCGGATCATCGTGCTGGACACCGCCAGCTCGATCCTGATCACGGTCATCTTCATCTTCCTGTGTGTGAATGCCATCAACTTCGTCGACGGACTGGACGGTCTGGCCAGTGGCGTGGTGGCGATCGGCAGCCTGGCCTTCTTCAGCTACACCTACCTGCTGGCGCACGAGCAGGACCTGGTGCTGGCGACCACCTCGAGTCTCGTGACGGTGGCCATCGGGGGAGTGTGCCTGGGATTCCTGCCGCACAACTTCTTCCCGGCGCGGATGTTCATGGGGGACTCCGGGGCCATGCTGCTGGGGCTGTTGATGGCGGCCTCGACGATCTCATTGACCGGGCAGATCGACTCGGCGGCCCTGTCTGCCAGTGGCGGAGGACTGTTGCCCAGCTACCTGCCGATCGTCCTGCCGCTGGCCATCATGGCCCTGCCCTTCCTGGACCTGGTCCTGGCCTATACGCGTCGCACGATGGCCGGCACATGGTGGTTCGTGGCGGACAAGCAGCACCTGCACCACCGGCTCCTGCAGCGCGGCCACTCCCAGGTGCGCGCCTGCCTGCTGATGTACCTGTGGACTGGGCTGATCAGTTTCGGTGCGGTCCTGATCGGCACCACGGGCCGGTGGTGGGTGGCGGTGGTCGTGTTGTGTCTGGCAGTGCTTGCGGCCTGGTTGACCTGGTACCCGTCGCTTCGTCGCGGGCGGTGAAGCCGGATGCGTGCCATGGACCGGAAAGTATTTCGACATCAAGAGATCGATTGTGCTAGGTTTCACAAGCACCCCGAGAAGGATCTCGGGCGAGGTTCCGGAAGACGGGAAACAGCAGCGGATGAGCGCCATGTCAGTGCCTGATCAGCGGGTTGCGCTGTGGCACATGCCGCACCTGGCTGCCTCCTTCCGCATGATGGGCGGAGCCTTGTTGGCTTCCCTGGTCGCACTGCTCCCGGTGGGTACCTTCGGCTGGTTCAATGCCGGGCCGAATGGTCTCGTGTCGGGACTTCTTGGTGCAGTCACCGTGATCGCCTTCCTGGGTGGGGGAACGCCCATCCAGTTGGCGGCAATGGGGCAGGGCTCCCACCAGGCCGTCGGTCTGGTCCTGGTCGGCTATGTCTCACGGGTGGCGATGCTGGGTCTGGTGCTCGGCGCCCTGGGCCCTGGCAGAAGCCATTGGAATCCGGACGTGAACTCGGCCGTGGTAGGCATTGTCCTCACCTCGTTGGCCTGGATTGCGGGTCTGGTCATCACCCATTCGCGTACTCGTATCCCGGTCTTCGACACCGAATACCGGGCACCGGCACGGGACGGTGATTGAGATGGTAACCGCTGCCCAGACTGATATAGTCCAGCACGAGATGGACGAGCAGCCGCAGCCCCGAGAATCACACCATCGAGCCCCGAAGAAGGGACCGAATGGGGACGAGGGCATGGTTGCGCTCAGCTACGTGCTGTCCGGAATGATCTTCTACGGCGGCCTCGGGTGGCTCGGTGCCCGTTACCTCCACCACGGCTGGATGCTGCCCGCCGGACTGCTGGTTGGTCTGGGCGCGAGCATGTACCTCATCATCAAGCGCTACGGAAAGTCGGACGTGAACATGAACTCCCGGGGAGTTGACCAGTGATGCTGCACCTGATGACCACACTCCCGCTCAAGCTGGTTCCCATGGAGGGCGACGGAGGCTACAAGGCGCCCGGCGTCGAGGACTTCCAGTTCCACGGCAACTGGGGCCATGAATGGCTCACGAAGCCGACGCTGCAGGCCATCCTCGCCGCCCTCGTGGTGATCGGATTCTGGCTGTGGGCCTCGCACGGACTCAAGGTGCGTCCCACCAAGAAGCAGGTGGTGATGGAGCGGATCTACGAGTTCGTCCGCAATGGCATTGCCCGCGACACGCTGGGTCATGACTACCGCAAGTTCCTGCCCTACCTGCTGGCACTGTTCAGCTTCATCCTGATCAACAACTGGTACGGCCAGATGTTCTTCACGATGTTCCCGACCTTCTCAAACATCGGCTACGCCTACGGCCTCGCGCTGGTCACGTGGCTTGTCTACGTGGGTGCTGGCATCGCCAAGCACGGCCTGGGTGGCTACCTGAAGCACTCGCTGATGCCCGAGGGCGTCCCGTGGTGGATCATGCCGCTGATCATCCCGCTGGAATTCCTGTCGAACTTCATCACCCGCCCGCTGACCCTGTCGATGCGACTGTTCGCCAACATGTTCGCCGGTCACCTGGTCATCATGCTCTTCGTGGTGGGAGGCGCCTTCCTGGCCACCTACCCGGACAACCTGTTCTTCAATGTCTCCGGCGCGCTGTCCCTGGTCTTCAGCTTCGCGCTGTTCGCCCTGGAGCTCTTCGTCGGCGCCCTGCAGGCCTACGTGTTCACTGTGCTGACAGCACAGTATGTGTCGTCCTCCATCGCGGACGAACACTGACCCCCTAGCTTTCTTCGCCCGAAGAAAAACCCGAAAGGAACCACAATGCTGTCCCTCATGGAAATCAGTGGCTCGATCAACGTCATCGGCTACGCCCTCGCCACCCTCGGCCCGGCTCTTGGTGTTGCCTGGATCTTCGCCTCCGTGATCAACGGCACGGCTCGTCAGCCCGAGGCCCGTAGCGCCATGTTCAGCACCGCCATGATCGGCTTCGCCGTGGTCGAGGCCCTCGCGCTGTTCGGCTTCGCCCTCGCCTTCGCCGTCAAGTAATGAGTCCTCTGATGGTGCCCATCATGTGGGTGCCGCTGGAGTCTGCCCTGGGCCCGCTGTGGCCGCATCACCCGTCCGAGGCGATCGTCGGCGTCGTGCTGATCCTGATCATCACGGCGGTCTTCGCCAAGAAGGTGGTTCCCGCCTTCGAGACGATGTATGCGGAGCGCAGCGAGGCGATCCAGGGCGGTCTGGAGCGCGCCGAGCGTGCCCAGGCCGAGGCGGAGGCTGCTCGCCAGCAGTACGACGCCCAGCTCGCCGCGGCACGTGACGAGGCGGCAGGCATCCGTGAGGAGGCCAAGAACCAGGGTGCGCAGATCCTCGCGGAGATGCGTGACCAGGCCACGGCCGAGTCCAATCGGATCGTCGAGACCGCCCAGACCAAGATCGCCGCTGAGCGCCAGCAGGCGATGCAGAGCCTTATCAGCGAGGTCGGTGGCCTTGCCACTGCGCTGGCCGGACGCATCGTCGGCGAGTCGCTCACCGACGACCAGCGCGCCCGCGCAACTGTCGACCGCTTCCTGGCCGATCTCGAGAGCCAGCCCGTCCGTTCCGGGGGGCAGCAGGCATGACCTTGACTGCAACCGAACAGGCCCGGCGCACGGATCTGGACAAGGCTCTTGGTGATCAGTCCTTCGACGGCGTCACGCCGGGGGAGTTGTTCGCAGTCGTCGACGTGCTCGACTCCCAGTCGGCACTGAAGCGGGCCCTGACCGACCCGGCCACCCCGGCCGAGGCGCGCGCGCAGATGGCCGAGCGGTTGCTCGAGGGCAAGGTGGGCGGCCAGACGATCTGGATCGTCAAGCAGGCCGTCGCGCAGCGCTGGAAGTCCGGGCGCGGCCTGGCTGACGCACTCGAGCGTCAGGCCGTGCGCGGCCAGCTGCGCCAGGCCCAGGATGCGGGCTGTCTCGACGAGGTCACCGAACAGCTGTTCGGCTTCCTCAAGACCGTCACCTCGACGCCGGAACTGCGGGAGGCCCTGGCTGACCGCAGCAAGCCGCTGACCGCGCGTCAGCAGCTGGTGCACCGGCTCCTCGAGGGCAAGGCCCACGGCTGGACCGAGGCCTTGGCCGCGCGAGCCGCGGCCGGTCGCGAACGCACCTTCGAGCTGACCCTCGAGAAGGTCCTCGAGGAGGCCGCCGAGGTCCGCAACCGCAATGTCGCCCACGTGACGGTCGCCCGTCCCATGGACGACGACCAGGTCAACCGTCTGCGTTCTGCACTGGCGCGGATCCATGGCCGGGAGGTTGACCTCCAGCTCACGATCGACCCGTCGGTGATCGGAGGTGTCCGCGTCGAACTCGGCAACGACATCATCGAGGGCACGATGGCTGATCGTCTCGACCAGGTGCAGCGCCAGCTGTCCTGACGGACGGCTCGGGACCAACCCACAATCCAGCGCTCCCTCGCGGGTGCGCACATCGAAAGAGTAGGGACGCAATGGCGGAACTGACGATTCGTCCGGACGAGATCCGCGACGCACTGGACAACTTCGTCCAGAACTACACCCCCGCGGCGGCCGAGCGCGAAGAGGTCGGCACCGTGGTCACCTCGGGCGACGGCATCGCCCGCGTCGAGGGCCTGCCCTCCGTGATGGCCAATGAGCTGCTGAAGTTCGAGAACGGCACCACCGGTATCGCCCTCAACCTCGACACCCGTGAGATCGGCGTCGTCGTGCTCGGCAATTCGGAGGGCATCGAGGAAGGCTCCAAGGTGCGTGGCACCGGCGAGGTCCTGTCGATCCCCGTGGGCGAGGGTTACCTCGGCCGCACCGTCGACGCGATGGGCAACCCGATCGACGGCCTGGGCGAGATCGCCAACCCTGAGGGCCGTCGTGCCCTGGAGCTGCAGGCCGCCGGCGTGATGGACCGCCAGGAGGTCCGCGAGCCCCTGCAGACCGGCCTGAAGGCCATCGACGCGATGATCCCGATCGGCCGTGGCCAGCGCCAGCTGATCATCGGCGACCGCAAGACGGGCAAGACTGCCATTGCGATCGACGCGATCATCAACCAGAAGGAGAACTGGAAGTCCGGAGACCCGAAGAAGCAGGTCCGCTGCATCTACGTCGCCGTCGGCCAGAAGGGCTCGACGATCGCCGAGGTGCGTGGCACTCTGGAGGCCGCCGGTGCGCTGGAGTACACCACCATCGTGCACGCTCCCGCCTCCGACGCCGCCGGCTTCAAGTACATCGCCCCCTACGCCGGTTCGGCCATCGGCCAGCACTGGATGTACCAGGGCAAGCATGTCCTGATCATCTTCGACGACCTGACCAAGCAGGCCGAGGCCTACCGCGCGATGTCGCTTCTGCTGCGTCGTCCCCCGGGCCGCGAGGCCTACCCCGGCGACGTCTTCTACCTCCACAGCCGTCTGCTGGAGCGTTGCGCCAAGCTCTCCGACGAGCTGGGCGGCGGTTCGATGACCGGTCTTCCGATCATCGAGACCAAGGCGAACGACGTCTCGGCCTACATCCCGACCAACGTGATTTCGATCACCGACGGCCAGATCTTCCTGCAGTCTGACCTGTTCAACGCCAACCAGCGTCCCGCCGTGGACGTCGGCATCTCGGTCTCCCGAGTTGGTGGCGCTGCCCAGATCAAGGCGATGAAGTCGGTTGCCGGCACGCTGAAGATCAACCTTGCGCAGTACCGCGACATGCAGGCCTTCGCGATGTTCGCGTCGGACCTCGACGAGACCTCGCGTCGCCAGCTGGCTCGTGGTGCTCGTCTGACCGAGCTGCTGCGCCAGAAGAACAACCAGCCCTATGCGGTGGAGGACCAGGTCATCAGCGTCTGGGCCGGCATCAAGGGCCTGTTCGACGAGGTTCCGGTCGAGGACGTGCTGCGCTTCGAGCAGGAGCTGCTGGAGCACCTGCGTCTCAACACTCCCATCCTGAAGACGATCGTCGAGACGCAGAAGTTCGACGACGACACCGCCAAGGCGGCCGAGGACGAGATCGTGAAGTTCAAGAAGGGCTTCCGCACCTCTGACGGCAAGCTGCTCGGCCAGGATGCTGCATCGGGCGAGGCGAAGGACGTCTCGAACGAGCAGATCGTCGTGAAGCGGAGCTGAACGCATGCCGGCAAGCCTGAGGGAACTGCGACAGCGCAAGACGTCTGTCGCCACGACCCAGAAGATCACCAAGGCCATGGAGCTCATTGCGGCCTCTCGCATCGTGAAGGCAGACCGCGCCGCGCGTGCGGCCCTGCCCTACACGAGTGTGCTGAACCGCGCTGTAGCCACCGTGGCCAACCACACCGACATCGAGCACCCGCTGACCCAGGAGCCCAAGGAGCGTCGACGCGCTGCGGTGGTCCTCTTCACTTCGGACCGAGGGCTTGCCGGCGGCTACTCCACCAATGCGATCAAGTCCGCGCTGCAGCTGAAGCAGAAGCTGGAGTCGGAGGGTCTCGAGGTGGACATGTATGTCAGCGGCCGCAAGGGCGCCGACTTCCTGGGCTTCCGTGAGATCCCCGTCGCGCAGGACTGGCAGGGGTACACGGACGCGCCGACCTATGAGGATGCCTCGAAGATCAGCGATGCCGTGCTGGAGACCTTCCTCAAGCCCTACGAGGAGGGCGGCGCCGACGAGGTCTACGCCGTCTACACCCGGATGGTCTCGATGCTCGTGCAGGAGCCCCGCGTGCGTCGCGTCCTGCCGATCGAGGTCGTCGAGGAAGGCCCGGACACCGAGAAGGCGGACAGCGGCGACGAGCTGCTGGAGTACACCTTCGAGCCCGACGCCGAAACCGTCCTCGACCAGCTGCTCGGGCTCTACGTCCGCAACCGCATCTGGTTCTACCTGCTGGAATCCGCAGCCTCCGAGCTGGCGAGCCGGCAGAAGGCCATGAAGTCTGCAACGGACAATGCGCAGCAATTGATCAACAGCCTCACGACCGAGATCAACCAGGCACGTCAGGCCCAGATCACCCAGGAAATCACCGAAATCGTCGGCGGCGCCTCCGCGCTGACCGAGGCCTCCGCGGCCGAGTGAACAAGGAAGAGCGAAAATGACTGACACCCTTGTCAATCCCACCACCGAGCAGCGCGCCGGTGGCACCGGCCGCGTTGCCCGGGTCATCGGCCCCGTCGTGGACGTCGAGTTCCCGGCGGACGCCATGCCGGACATCATGAATGCCCTGACCGTCACCGTCGATGACATCGACACCGACAGCAATGGCCAGGCCCGCAAGCGCAGCTTCACCCTCGAGGTGGCCCTGCACGTCGGCGACAACATCGTGCGCGCCATCTCGCTGAAGCCCACCGACGGCCTGCGTCGTGGTGACCTGGTGACCGACACCGGCGCCCCCATCAGCGTGCCCGTCGGCGATGTCACCAAGGGCCGCGTCTGGAACGTGACCGGCGACTGCCTGAACCAGGACCTCAAGGCCGAGGGCGTCGAGATCAGCGAGCGCTGGCCCATCCACCGCGATGCGCCAAAGTTCGACGAGCTCGAGAGCAAGACCGAGATGCTGCACACCGGCATCAAGGTCCTCGACCTGCTGACCCCGTACGTGCAGGGCGGCAAGATCGGCCTGTTCGGCGGCGCCGGCGTCGGCAAGACGGTTCTGATCCAGGAAATGATCTACCGCATCGCCCACAACTTCGGTGGCACCTCGGTCTTCGCCGGTGTCGGCGAGCGTACGCGTGAGGGCAATGACCTCATCATGGAGATGGACGAGGCCGGCGTTCTGAAGGACACCGCCCTGGTCTTCGGCCAGATGGATGAGCCGCCGGGCACGCGTCTTCGCGTGGCCCTGTCGGCCCTGACGATGGCGGAGTACTTCCGCGACGTGCAGAACCAGGACGTGCTGCTCTTCATCGACAACATCTTCCGCTTCACCCAGGCTGGCTCCGAGGTCTCGACCCTGCTGGGTCGCATGCCCTCCGCCGTGGGCTACCAGCCCAACCTTGCTGACGAGATGGGCCAGCTGCAGGAGCGCATCACCTCGGTTCGTGGTCACTCGATCACGTCGATGCAGGCCATCTACGTGCCCGCCGATGACTACACGGACCCGGCTCCGGCGACGACCTTCGCGCACCTCGATGCCACCACGGAGCTCAGCCGTGACATTGCCTCGCGTGGTCTGTACCCGGCCGTGGATCCGCTGACGTCGACCTCGCGTATCCTCGACCCGCAGTACGTCGGTCAGGACCACTACGACACCGCGGTGCGTGTGAAGCAGATCCTGCAGCGCAACAAGGAACTCCAGGACATCATCGCCATCCTCGGCGTCGATGAGCTGAGCGAGGAGGACAAGATCATTGTCAACCGCGCCCGTCGCATCCAGCAGTTCCTGAGCCAGAACACCTACATGGCCACCAAGTTCACCGGTGTCGAGGGCTCGACCGTCGACATCAAGGAGACCGTCGAGTCCTTCAAGATGATCTGCAATGGCGATGTGGACCACATCCCCGAGCAGGCCTTCTTCAATGTGGGTGGCATGGAAGACGTCGAGCGCCAGTGGCACGACCTGAAGAACGGCAAGTGAGCATGGCAGATCCCATGAACGTGGAGGTCGTCGCCGCGGACCGCAAGGTCTGGGAGGGCACCGCCACCAATGTGATCGTGCGCACCACGGAGGGCGACATCGGCATCCTCCCGGGTCACGAGCCGATGCTCGCGGCCCTGGTGCCCTGTGCCGCGGAGATCGTCACCGGCGAAGGCCGTCGGAAGATCGTCGCCCTGGAAGGCGGCTTCCTCTCGGTGGCGCAGAACAAGGTGAGTCTGGTCTCCCAGAAGGCCTCACTGTCCGACGAGATATCCACCGAAGAGGCCCAGGCCGAGGTGGATCGTCTGACGGAGGTCCTCGATGACGGTGACGCCACGGACGAGGAGCTCCACCGTCTCCACCTCGCCCAGGCGCAGCTGAAGGCTGCCGCCAAGATGAAGGGCAAGCAGGGCTGATCTCACCGGATCATCCACGAGGGGCTCGACCATGAAGGTCGGGCCCCTCGTTGCGTCCTGACCGCGCGGGTGGAATTCGGCACCTGATGCTGCCGACCCCGGGATGATCAGGTATTTTGGCTCCATGGGGTGGACCGAGACGTTCGAGCTGACAGGCCTGGTTCTGATGCTGGCCGTGCTCGCCCCCTTGGCCGGCCTGTATGCGCGGCGCCGGTGGTTGTCCAGCCGCGGCGGGGTCTTCGACTGCGCACTGCGGATGCGCAACGGTTCCTGGGCAACAGGAGTGGCCCGCTATGCAGCCGAAGAGCTGCAGTGGTTCCGGATCTTCTCCTTCAGCGCCCGGCCCAAGTTGGTGCTGCGCCGGGAGCACACCATGTCCATCGGCCGTCGCAGCCCGGAGGACGCCGAAGCGGTCGTGCTGTTCAGCGACGACCAGATCATCCGCCTGCGCAACCGGGACACCACCGACGAGACGGTATGGGAGCTGGCCATGAACCCGCAGTCGGTCACGGGGCTGATGAGCTGGCTCGAGGCCGCGCCTCCGGGCGGGGATCGCTACAGCGGCCTCGAGCGGGACTGACTCAGCCCTCTCCGTGGGCGGTGTGCGCCGGATTGCGTTCGCCTCCGGGCACCCACAACACCTCTTGGTCGCCATTGGCGGCGCGGCTCATGATGAACAAGAGGTCCGAGAGCCGGTTCAGGTACTTGATCGCCAAGGGATTGATGCCCCCCGGGATGTCATCCTCCAATGAACCCACCTCCATGCCGTACTGATCGGCTGCCTCCCATGCCGTGCGCTCGGCGCGGCGCACGATGGTGCGCGCAACGTGCAGCTGTGCGGCGGCCATCGTTCCCCCGGGCAGGATGAAGGAGCGCAGGTTCGGCAGCGGCTCGCCGAACTCGTCACACCACGCCTCCAGCCGATCGATCGATGACTGGATGATTCGCAGCGGTTCCCACTGGGGATCCTTGACCAGTGGGTTGGACAGGTCCGCGCCGACGTCGAAGAGCTCGTTCTGCACGACGGCCAGCGCCGCGGCGATCGCTGTGGGGAGCCCGGGGGTGGCCAGGGCCACCCCAATCGCGGAGTTGGCCTCGTCGACATGGCCATAGGCCTGCACGCGCAGGTCCGTCTTGCGGGCCACGGAATTGTCGCTCAGCCGGGTCTCGCCAGCGTCGCCGGTACGGGTGTATATGCGCGTCAGGTTCACCATGGGACCACCCTAGCCCGGTGCGGTGTGTCAGGGCCTCGGTGTGGGGCCGGATCTGGCTAGGCTGACCGCATGTCACGTCTGCCTGTCTTCTCGACCGCCCTGTTGGCCGCCAGCCTGGCCCTCGTGGGGTGTGCCCAAGGGGAGAAGACTGCTGATTCGGCGGGAGGCGGCCAAGCCGGCACGTGCAGCTATCCGAGCGCTGGGCGGCCGGCCAAACCGGTGGATCCGCCATCCGGCGGGAGCGTGGCCAGCGCCGGGAAGACCGCCATCACCCTCACCCTGGATGGCGCACCGGTGGTCCTGACCCTTGACCGAGGACAGGCTGCGTGCGCCGTGAACTCCTTCGAGTCGCTGGCCAAGCAGGGGTGGTACACCAAGACCCAGTGCCATCGACTGACCGACCAGCGCATCTTCGTGCTCCAGTGCGGCGATCCGACGGGGACGGGCAGCGGTGGCCCGGGCTACACCTTCGCCGACGAGCTGGGGGGAGCGGCGACCTTCGCGAAGACCGGTCAGCAGTACCAGGGGCGGGACATGGTCACCTACCCCAAGGGGACGGTCGCGATGGCCAATTCCGGACCGAACACGAATGGCTCGCAGATCTTCCTGGTCTGGCAGGACAGCCCGCTTCTGCCGGACTACACCGTGCTCGGCACGATGGACGAGGCCTCGGTGGAGAATGTGGCCAAGGTCGCGGCCGAGGGTGTGGCAGCCGACGGCACCAAGCCGAATGCCCCGGGCCTGATCAGCGACGTCACGATGGGTTGAGTCCTCGACAGGCTCGGGGAACGGGGAGACGAGCTCGGGGGACGGGGATCAGATCGTCAGGAAGTGCCGCAGGACGGTGATGAAGGGCCCCGGCTGTTCGGAATGCACCCAGTGGCCGGCTCCCTTGACGGTGACCTGCACGTACTTCGGGAAGAGGGCACGCATCGTCGGTGCCGCGTCCTCGCGGACATAGGGCGATGTCTCCCCGGCGACCCACAGCACAGGCCCGTCGTAGATCGCGTCGGTGACCGGCCAGTCGGCGATGCCGCCGTCGAGTTCTCGTCGCAGCACGTCGAGGTTCATCTGCCAGCGCCAGTGGCGGTGCCCGTCCGGGCCCATCTCGTGGCGCAGGTTCTGCATCAGGAAGCCGCGGACCGTGTCACTGGGGATCCCGTCGCGCAGCAGCTCGTCGGCCTCGAAGCGGCTGGACAGGGCCGCGAGGTCCAGCCCGCACATCGCGTCGAAGAAGGGGCCGAAATTGCTCCCCAGTCCGACGGCGGGGGAGATGTCCACCACCATCAGGCGCTCCACCAGCTCGGGAAAGTCCAGAGCTGTGCGCATGGCCACCTTGCCGCCCATCGAGTGGCCCACCAGGCAGACCGGAGCGTCGAGTTCCCTCAGCAGCTCGGCGACGCTCGCGGCCAGCGCGGGGTACGTGTGGTCCTCGGTCCAGGGGGAGCGGCCGTGGTTGGGCAGGTCGACCAGGGTGCTGGTGGCCAGGTCGGAGATGGCCTTGGCGACGGCGGTGAAGTTCTTGCCCTGACCGAACAGGCCGTGCAGGAAGACGACGCGTGCAGGGCCGTCTCCGATCGTGGTGGTGTGCAAAGTGCTCATCAGTGCTTCCTGTTCCAACAGCCGGAGTGCCAGTGACGGCGTTCGTCGATGGGGGAGGCGGACTGGTTCCAGCCCGTCGGGCTCGACGGCCACGCCACCACGTGGGGGACGCCGATCCCGATCGTCTGCAGGCAGCCGGGGCAGACGTAGGTCTTGGTGGCCCGCGAACCTGGGATGCTGCGCACCACCCATCGACCGTCGGCCTTGTGCGCGCTGGTGGCGTGCCCGCCGTTCAAGGGGCGCGCCGGACGCAGATGCTTGCTTGGTCTCTTGGCCACCCACACAGCCTATCCGGGCCGGGGCAGGGTTAGCCGGGCTACTTCGCCCAGTGGAAGGAGTCGAGCACGGGGTCGATCGCCGCCTGTCCGTCCTCACCAGACAGGTTGGGAGCAACCATCACCGCGTAGTCGGTGCCATTGTGCTGGACCATGTAGAAGGGCGCCACGGCCCTTGGCACGGCCGTTGTCCCCCTTGGGCACCTCGAGCAGGCAGCCCTCCGCCTTGGCACCGTCGATCAGTCGGGGCTTGGCGGAGATGGCGGAACCGCCCATCTCCTTGACACCGGTGGTGCACAGCTCGCGCAGCTTCTTCAGCTGGGAGGCGCGCTTGTTTGCCGGAATCGCCCCCACCAGAACCTGCCTGCCGTCCTTTGCCAGCGCGACCTCATCGGCGCCGTAGGTCTCCTTGGCGGGCTTGAGATCCGCCGGCACCTCGATGGTGAAGCCACCGGACTTGGCCGTGACCTGGGTGGTCGCACCGCTTGACGCGTCCGGGACGGCGGAATCCGTACTGCTCTCGGGCGTTGCGGCGGCGTCGGAGCTGGAGCTGGTGGTGCTGGCCGTCGGGGTGGTGGCGCTGGAACCACTCGAGCTCGTGGCCGGTACGTCGCTGCCGCCGCACGCGGTGATGGCCAGGGCGAGCGGAAGGAGAAGCGGCGTGGGACGTATTTGTGCATGGAGGCCGTCTATCTGGGCGCCAGATTCGCCGATGCTGGTCCGGGGCACGGTGTCCGGTAGGTTGTCCCAAGTGCGTTTGGTGATTGCCCAGTGTCAGGTCGACTATGCCGGTCGGCTCACGGCCCATCTGCCCATGGCGAAGCGTCTGATCATGGTGAAGTCCGACACGTCGGTCTCCATCCATGCCGACGACCGTGCCTACAAGCCCCTCAACTGGATGAGTCCGCCGTGCACCATGACGGTGCAGGAGGTTCTGCCAGGCACTGACCTGCCGGCGACGACCGACGACGTCGACGCCCACATCACGCAGGTCTGGGACGTGACGGGTCCGCACGGCGACACCCTCAAGATCTCGATCGGCAAGGTCTTCCACGATTCCGAGCACGAGTTCGGGGTGGACCCTGGCCTGCAGAAGGACGGCGTCGAAGCCCACCTGCAGGCACTGCTGGCGGAGAATCCGACCACTTTTGGCGAGGGCTACCGGCTGGTGCAGCGCGAGTTCTTCACCCCGATCGGTCCGGTGGACCTGCTGCTGCGCAGCGACGAAGGGCAGTACGTCGCCGTGGAGGTGAAGCGACGCGGGGAGATCGACGGAGTGGAACAGCTCACCCGCTACCTGGAGCTGATGAACCGCGATCCGCAGATGGCTCCCGTCGCGGGCGTCTTCGCGGCCCAGCAGATCAAACCGCAGGCCCGTACCCTGGCCGCGGACCGTGGGATCACCTGCGTGACCGTGAACTACGACGAGCTGCGCGGGCTGGACAATCCCGAGGACCGGCTCTTCTGACCTCCCGGGGGATTCGTCTGCCCCCGATGGCAACCTTTCGGGCCACTTCTCCGTAGTGCGGGGTGAGAACCCACCATGAGAGGAGGGGGCAGGTGTTCGGAATGTCGAAGGCGGAGCGCGACGAGGACTTCGCACGCTTCGTGAGCGAGTCACAACCCTCGCTGACCGGCACTGCCTGGTTGCTGTGTGGCAACCGCGAGCAGGCGGCCGACCTGGTGCAGGCGGCGCTGGTGAAGGTCTACGTGGCCTGGCCGAGGGTACGGCACTACCGGACGCCCGTGCGGGGGAGACCCTCGTCGTGCCGGACGCCGCGCGGCATGCCGACGGCCACGACCAAGTGGTCAGGATGTTGGACGAGCTCCCTCCAGCCCAGCGACGGGTGATCGCCCTGCGCTATTTCTGCGACCTCTCCGAACGTGAGACCGAAGCGACCCTCAGAATCTCCATCGGCGCAGTGAAGTCGGCCACCTCACGAGGTCTGGCCACCCTGCGCACCCTGCACCCGGAAGGAGCAGTGGCAAGAACGAGGATTTCGAGAGCCTCCCTGCGCACCAGCCTTCGTGCCGCCGCAGACCGCCATGCGCTGGAGCTGGACGTGGACGACGTGATCGACGCCGGGCAGGAGGTGCTGACCCGTCGCACTCGTCGCTGGGCCGCGGCCTCCGTCGGCTTGGTCGCCGCGGCCGCGATGGTCGCGGGCGGCGTCTGGCAGGGGAGCGCGAAGACCTCGCAGGCACCCGCGTCCACCCCGAGCGCCGCCAACGCTGCCACGTTGGTGCTGGACCTCAATGACGTCGTCCCCGGCCGGCCTGCGAAGCTCCAGGTCAGGACCAAGCACGTCCCCGGCGCTACGGAGGTGGAGCTGGCTGGGCTGGCCGAGGACGGGGCCCGCGTCGGTCCCAGCCCACGCGGCACCATCCCGGCGACCCGAGCCGCGGACCACTTGGTGCTGGACCAGCGGTTGGCGGACCATTGCGCCCTCGTCCTGGTGCGCGGGGCCGCCACTGACATCCAGAGAGTCACCGCAAGCAACGCCACGGGCGGTGGCCCGGGGAGGACGTATTCCGGACCGACGCATCGCGGGGACCGACATGACCGTCCAGTTGTTGTGCGAGGTCGGCCTGGACGGAGCCAGGACGACTGGCCGCTACCTGCAGTACCTGTGGGGCTTCGTCTGGAGGTCCGGCGACGGGTCCATGAAGGACTCTGAGGGACGCACGGTGCCCCAAGCAGACCTGACCGTCGCAGGCAAGACCTTCCGCGTCTACCAAGACCTCCCGCTGGACACCTTCGGCGTGATCGGCGAGCCGTTCACTGCCAGCAGCTGGCCGTCACGGGTGAAGCAGCGGATCCAGATGCCGGAGCGAGCGATGACCACTGGGTGGTGGCCGCCACCCTGCCGAAGGGAGCTCGGCTGGAGCGGGTGTCGTGGGCGCCGAGCCGAAAGGTCGTCAAGTTCGGGCAGGGCGAACGGACCGCCGACGGTGGCACCTTCTTCGTCGCCCACACCCGGTCCGGCCTGCCGGCCGAGCAGATGAAGGACCCGGCGATCACCTACCGCACGGCCGACGGGCGCACCGTCACCGAGCGGTCATGACCGGCCGGTGGTGATCAGTTGCGGTCCTCGAGCTTGATCACCGTGGTCTGCTCGGCATCGGGGAGCTGGATGACGTGGGTCTCGGATTCCGCGTCGGAGAGCTTCGCCGTGGCGGAGCCCTCGACCACCTGGGTCTTCTCGGGGGCCGTCGCCGCGGTGGCACCGGCCTGGGCAGCTGCGGCGAGCGTCGGGTCCACTGCGGGGGCATCGACGCTGAGGTTCTTGCGCCACGAGGCGTTGTCGTCGTCGCGGGGATCGGAGGTGCCCAGCGGGTCGTCGTCGGGGTAGTCCAGCGGCGCATCGCCGGCGAGCTGGCGCAGATTGGACAGCTGCGCCACGATCGAGCCCTTGCGGGTGATCAGTGCGGCGACCTCACGCTCCAACTGCTCCTTGCGCCAGGCGTACTGCTCCTCCAGACGATCCTTCATCATCGCGGCCTGGCGGTGCGCAGCAGCGATGGTGCCCTCGGCATCACGGGCCGCGTCGGTCTTGGTCTTCTCGGCATCCGCCAGCGCCGCGGAGCGGAGCTGCTGGGCGGCCTCGGACTCACTGCTCAGCAGGGCGGTGGACTCCTCGTGGTGACGCGTGGCCTCGGCGAGCAGACTGTTGGTCTTCTCGGTCACGTCGGTGTGCCGCTGCTGGGCATCGGTGAGCAGCTTCTCGGCCTGGCTGCTGGCCAACTCCTTGGCCGTGGCCGCCTGCCTCTCGGCATCGGACAGCAGCTGGGCCGCGCGGGTCTGCGCGGCCGCCATGATGGCGGCGGCGGCCGTGGCGGCCTCGGCCACCTTCTTCTCGATGGTGGCGGCGGTTTCGCCCAGCTTCTCGTCGGCCTGGCGCTGCGCGTCGGCGGCGAGCCGGGTGGCCTCGACCTCGGCGGAGTGCGTGGTGGCATTGCCCTTCTGGGTGGCTTCGGTGGTGATCGCGTCGGCCTGGCGCTGCGCGGCCGCGACGACGGAAGCGGCCTCCGCGCGCGCCTTCTCCAAGGTTTCGGTGGAGTCCTTGTCCAGTGCCTCGCGCAGCTGGCGCAGGTTGGCGAGCCCTGCAACCCGAATGTCGTCGGCCTCGGCCTGGGCATTGGCGCGCAGGTCTGCGGCGACCCGGCGACCCTCCTCCTTGATCCGCTCGGCCTCGAGCTCGGCCTTGTGCACCAGGTCCTTGCCCTGGGCCTCGGCGGCACGCAGGATGCCGGTGGCGTGGGAGCCGAGCCGGGTGAAATCGGTGGTGCCATTCGCACGCGCCGTCTGGGCGGCCTCGCGGCGCAGGTGGCGAGTGAGCTGCTTGAGCGTCGAGAGTTGCATCTCGATCTCACGGACATAGTTGTCCACGCTGGCGCGGTCGTAACCCATCATCGCCTTGGGGAAGGACCCCGCGACCGAAGCCGAGTCGTCGAACAGGTTGAGGCCCGTCTCCTCGTTGTGGACGGAGTCCTCGTCGTAGTACTCGCTCACGCGTCAGGTCCTTTCGCCAGGGCTGGCAGCCCATACCTTTGCCAGATTAGCGAACCCCTGGCAACAGAGGACGGCGGCACTCCGTGGGGAGTGCCGCCGTCC
Source organism: Luteococcus japonicus (assembly GCF_003752415.1). NCBI lineage: Bacteria > Bacillati > Actinomycetota > Actinomycetes > Propionibacteriales > Propionibacteriaceae > Luteococcus > Luteococcus japonicus. The sequence continues at coordinate 149,630 of NZ_RKHG01000001.1, forward strand.
ATCGAGTGCTGGTCGTGCTCAGTGGGCTGCCTCGGCCGGGGGCTGGGTCAGCTCGAGCAGGACGCCGCCGGCATCCTTGGGGTGCACGAAGTTGATCCGGGCGCCGCCGGTGCCGGTCTTGGGCTCGGGGTAGAGCAGGCGCAGGCCGCGCTCACGCAGGGTGGCGCAGACCGCGTCGATGTCCGCGACGCGGTAGCACAGCTGCTGCATGCCGGGGCCACCGTTGCGGGTCAGCCACTTGGCAATGGTCGAGTTCTCGTTCAGGGGAGCGAGCAGCTGGATCTGGGCGCTCTCGGGCTGCTGGGTGCCGGTGCCCAGCATCGCCTCGGCGACGCCCTGCTCCTCGTTGACCTCCTTGTGCAGCACGCGAAAACCGAACTTCTCGGTGTGGAACTTGATGGCCTCGTCGATGTCGGCGACAGCCAGGCCGACGTGGTCGATGCAGATGAAGAGATCGCTATTGTCCATGGGCACCATGTTTCCACAGGGCCCCGGCGGCGCCAATGGTGGGGCGGACATTCGGCTGTGGTGAGACCATTCTCACCAGCGCCTTCCGCGGGCTCCGCTTCTTCAACTGGTGATGCAGACTTGGGCGTGCTGACTCGGCCGGGGCGGGTGACTTGCGGCATAGTGGACTCGACTGCGCCAGGCGACCTTCCGAAAGATCGGGGTGAGGGAGTGTGGGCGCGGGCCGCGACAACTTCCCCAAGGACCCGCGGGTCAACCTGAACGAGGAGACATGCCATGCCCGAGTGGGCCAAGAAGATCCTGTGGACACTGGTCATCGCCTTCATCATCTACTACATCGCCACGCAGCCCGAGGAGTTTGCGGCGGGCGTGAAGTCCGTGGTCGAGGCCATCGGACGGCTGTTCAGCGCTCTGGCCGGGAATTGAGCCTGTGGTGGGCCTGAGCCCGCACCCGGGGCTCCCGCGATGAGTTTTCTCTCCCGCTTCCTGGCCCCCGAGGTGGACCGTCACCTCCTGGTGGACCAGGGCGAGTTCATCATCGACGAGGTGGCCAAGCACTGGGTCACCGTCGTCCTGCCGGCGATGGGCATCGCCGCTTGCATCCCCATCTTCTGGGCAATGCCCTTGCTGGGCGCCTTCTGGTGGCTCGCCCTGTTGGTCGGTCTGGGGCTGTTCAGCTACTGCATGCTCCTGATCCACCTGCAGTTCATGGACCGCTTCGTCATCACCAACATGCGTGTTTTCCGGGTGCACGGCGTCCTGGACCAGAACCTGGCCACCATGCCGATGACCCGCATCCTCGACATCTCCGTCTCCCAGCCTTTCCTGGGACGGCTGCTCGGATACGGCCACTTCACCTTCGAGTCCGCCGCCCAGGACCAGGGGCTTCGTGACATCCGCTTCGTCGGGCGCCCCGAACAGCGAGACCTCACCATCCAAGGCGTCATCCAGCGGGCGGGCCTGCGCAAGGCCGTCGAGCCGCTGTTCAGCCGCCAGGACTATGAGGGCGAGGATTCCGACCACCTGGACGACGGTTCCTGATGACCATCCTCGTGGTCGGTGCGAGCTCCACGGCCATTCGCCTTGCCAATGAGCTGGTGCGGGGCGGGGAGCGCGTCGTCGCCCTGGTGCTCCCGGACTCCCAGGACTGGATGCTCGACTAGCTGGGCCGGTCTGGAGCCACTGTGCGATGCGTCGCGAGCATCGCGACGATGACCTGAGCAATGCCGGGGTGCAGCGGGCCGACGATGTCGTCGTCCTAGGCCTGGACGAGATGACCACGGTTCGGGTGGCCCTGACGGTGGAGGAGATGAACCCGTCGGCTCGCATCGTCCTCGAGCTGGACAACCCAGCCTTCGGACGGCGCCTGAGCCGACCCGTTGGGTGTCGCGGCTGGCGGCACCCTGCCTTCGCGGCGGCCGCGTTGGGGCGTTCACCCGAGACGGTGGTCCCGGTGGGCCACCGGGTCGTCATCTTGGCCGAGCTCGAGGCCCGGCGGAGCGTGCCCGTGGGAGCCCTCCACAAGCCCGGGCAGGTGCGAATCCTCGCGCACCATCGCGACGGCCGCTGGTCCTGGCATCCACGGCGTGCGGAGCTGCTGCAGCCGGGTGACCTGGTGGCTGTGGCCGCAACCCGGGAGGCATGGCGCAGACCAGCCGAGCCGTGGGGGAGTGACGCGACGAGCCCCGGGAGGGTGTCCTCCCGGGGCTCGCTGAGTGCCGTGGGTCAGGCGTTGAGGGCCGCGTTGACGACGTCCTTGGCCTCGGTCTGGATGGCCGCGAGGTGCTCGGCCGACTTCAGGGACTCGGCATAGATCTTGTACTTGTCCTCGGTACCCGACGGGCGGGCCGCGAACCAGCCGTTCTCGGTGGTGACCTTCACACCACCGATGGCGGCGTCATTGCCCGGTGCCTCGGTGAGGATCGCGGTGATGGTCTCGCCGGCCAGCTCCGTGGCGGTGATGTCGGCGGGGGAGAGGGCCTTGAGGCGGGCCTTCTGCTCACGGTCCGCGTCGGCGTCGATCCGGGCGTAGTAGCTCTTGCCGTACTTGGCCTCCAGCTCGGCATAGTGCTGGCTGGGGGTCTTTCCGGTGACGGCGAGGATCTCGCTCGCCAGCAGGTCCAGGATGATGCCGTCCTTGTCGGTGGTCCAGGTCTGGCCGTCGAGGGTGAGGAAGCTGGCGCCTGCGGACTCCTCGCCACCGAAGCCCATCTCGCCACTGATCAGGCCGGGAACGAACCACTTGAAGCCGACCGGAACCTCGACCAGTTCACGGCCGATCTCGGCTGCGACCTTGTCGATCATCGAGCTCGACACCAGCGTCTTGCCGACGCGGGCCTGCTCGCGCCACCCGGGGCGGTGGGTGAAGAGGTACTGGATGGCCACGGCCAGGTAGTGGTTCGGGTTCATCAGGCCGGCGTCGGGCGTGACGATGCCGTGGCGGTCGGAGTCCGCGTCATTTCCGGTGGAGATGTCGAACTTGTCCCGGCTCTGGATCAGGCTCGCCATCGCATTGGGAGAACTGCAGTCCATCCGGATCTTGCCGTCGGTGTCCAGGGTCATGAAACGCCAGGTGGGATCCACCTCGGGGTTCACGACGGTGAGGTCCAGCCCGGACTTCTCGGCCAAGTACTGCCAGTACTGCACGGCGGCACCACCCATCGGGTCGGCGCCGATGCGCACACCCGCCTTCTTGATGGCGTCCATGTCGATGACGTTGACCAGGTCCTCGCAGTAGGCCGTGCGGTAGTCGAAGCGGGTCACCTCGGCGGAGGCCTCGTCGTAGGAGACACGCTTGATGGCCGAGGCGTCACGCATCAGCTCATTGGCGCGGTCGGCGATCCAGCTGGTGGCATCCGTGTCGGCCGGGCCACCGTTCGGCGGGTTGTACTTGAAGCCACCGTCGCGAGGCGGGTTGTGCGAGGGGGTGACGACGATGCCGTCGGCCTGCGGCTGGCCGACATGGTCACGGTTGTACACGATGATGGCGCGGCTGACGGCCGGCGTCGGGGTGTACTCGTCCTCCTTCTCGGCCATCACGGAGACAGCATTGGCGACGAGCACCTCGGTGGCGGTCTTCCACGCCGGAAGGCTCAACGCGTGAGTGTCCTTGCCGATGAACAGCGGGCCGGTGGTGCCCTGTTCGGCGCGGTACTCGACAATCGCCTGTGTGGTGGCGGCGATGTGGAGCTCGTTGAACTTGCCGTCGAGGCTGGAGCCACGGTGTCCTGAGGTGCCGAAGACCACCTGCTGGTCGACATTGTCGACGTCGGGAGTGATGTCGTAGTAGGCCGACAGAACCTCGTCGACATTGATCAGGTCTTGTTCCTGGGCAACCTGCCCAGCGCGTTCGTGTGCCATGGCACCCATCTTGCCCGCATTCGCGGTTCGCGGACAGGCCGCGCCCGTTTTTGTCATCGTTGACCGGCACGGGAACAATGGGGCCATGACTTATGACAGCTTCAACCGTCCTGGCGCCATCGACCTGTCTGCGTTGGGTTCCAGCGCGCAGGCGAGCAGCAACGCCGGGGCCGGCTCCACCGGGGCCGCGGCCGGCAGCTATGTGCAGCAGGTGGGGGAGGCCGATTTCGACGCCATGGTCCGCAAGTCCGTGACCCACCCCGTCGTGATGGAGCTCTATTCTCCCCGCGCCAATGCGCAGGAGCTCTCCGACACCCTGATCGATGCCACCAACAAGGCTGGTGGACGCTGGCTGCTGGCGCGGGTCAACATCGACGCCGAACAGCGCATCGCCCAGGCCATGGGCGTGCAGGCCGTGCCCACCGTCGTCGCCATCATCGGTGGGCAGCTGGCACCGCTCTTCCAGGGCACCAAGACCGCCGAGGAGGTCCAGGCCTACCTCGACCAGCTGGTGCAGGTGGCCGTCGCGAATGGTCTGACCGGCCGCGCCGAGCCCGTCGGCACCGCGGCACCTGATCCTGCGGGGGACCAGCCGACGGATCCCGCCACCGACCCGCGCTTCGCGGAGGCGGATGCCGCCCTGCAGGCCGGTGACTACGCCAAGGCCGTCGAGGAGTTCCAGAAGGTGCTGGACCAGAGCCCCACGGATCCCGAGGCGACTCAGGGGCTGGCCCAATCCAAGCTGCTGGAGCGCTCGACGCGCTTCGACCCGCAGGCCATCGTGCAGACCGCCAACGACGAACCCACCAACTGGGACGCCCAGCTGGATGCCGCGGACCTGGAACTGATCAATGGTGACCCCGCGGCCGCCTTCAATCGGGTGCTGCAGATGATCCGGGAGACCCGCGACGAGGACCGCGAGCGCGCCCGGCTGCGCCTGCTGGAGCTCTTCGACGTCGTCGGCAAGGCCGACAAGGCCGTGCTGAAGGCCCGCCGCCAGCTGTCCACCGCGCTGTTTGCCTGATCCAGGCATGACCCCCCACGGCTGGGCAGCATCGATGGTTGGCCTCCTGCTCGCCGGCGCCCTGGCCGGTTGCGGGCAGGGGCTCGGCATGGGGCCCCGAGCCGCCATCCCGAGCGAGGACTCCTCGCGGGCTCCCGTGAGACCGACACCCACCGCGGGGCCGTCCACGGTGCGTGTGGGCCCACGGCCCGGAGAGCAAGCCGAGACGGGCACCTGGCCGCCGACCTGTGAGGGGGCATCAACAGGACAGCGGCTGGCATGGTCCCCCGTCGATGCCGGTCTGGGACACCGGTACCTGACGCTGGCAGTACGCAATTGCGGCCCGGGCACGCTCACCCTGCCCGAACGCCCGACCCCGATGGCCCGAGATGCCGTGGGGCAAGCGCTTGCCCTGCGCATGGACTGGCAGAAAGCCACGCGTTCGTTGGATCTTGCCAGGGGTGAGGTGGCCTACCTGAGCCTGCACTGGCTGAGCAATGGCCACTGCGAACAGGGAGCCGCCAGCCTGCGCACCACCGTGGTGGGCGAGACGGTCACCGCCACCGGGTGCCTGCAGCTCGGAGACTTCGAGACTGAGGAGGCCTCCTCCGACATCTCGTCGACGATCCGCGTGGGCTGGACCGCCTCACCCCAACAGTGAGCGAAGCCCTAGCCGATGGGAACGCCGTCCTCGGTGAAGCCCGTGAAATCGTCGAGGACCAGGGCGATCCGTCGGGCCGACAGCGGTGAGACGTGGTGCGGAACATCGGCGGGATCAACCCAGTGGATGGAGTGGATCTCGAGCTCCTCACGCACCAGCGACTCGATGGCGACCTGGCCGAGCACCCCGCCGTCGTAGATGAACTCCAGGGCGTCACTCCATCCCAGGCTGGGCGGCATCCAGTCCACCACGGCCGGGGCGCCCAGCAGCACGGACAGCCCGAGCTCCTCGGCGATCTCTCGTTCGGCCCCGACGCGCGGAGGTTCACCGGGCTCCACGACGCCACCCGGCAGTTCCCAGTCGCTCTTGTACGTGGTCTGCAGCAGCAGGACCTGACCCGACGGGTTGCGGAAGACCGCATGCGCGATCAGCCGCTTCATGGGCAGCACGGAGTCCATCACCCCGCTGAAGCCCTCGGGGCCGTAGACCACGTCACCTGACAGCCGCGAGTACTGATGCACGTCGACGAACTGACCCTCATCGACGGACATGGCGTGACGCCGGATCCCTTCGCGACGGAAACCCGCCAGGTGCAGCGCACGGCGGGCCATCTGGTCGGTGGCAGGAACCGAAACCTCCAGACGGCGCACCTCGTGGCCCAGCAGGATGTCATCGCTGGCCATGCTCACGGCCCGGGCCAAGGTGCCGGCGTCGGTGGCGCCACTCCACATGACGACACCGACATCACCGGACACCTGGACCTGGACCGTGAACTCCGCTTCCATGGGGTCAGGCCAGACCCATGTCGCCGGGCAGCTCGGCCGTGGCGCTTGCGTCGTACTTCAACCAGATGGCACCCAGCGGCGGGATGCACACCGTCGCACCGGCACCATCGCCCCACGGCGAGGCGCCCTCGCGGGCGATGACCTGGCCGTAGTTGCCGAAGTTGCCGTCGCCGTCGTAGGCGGGGGAGTCCGTGTTGAGGATCTCCTTCCAGACGCCGGCCTGGGGAAGCCAGATGCCGTAGGTGTTCTTCGGCTCCGCGGAGAAGTTGAACAGGCAGGCCACCTTGTTGCCCACGCCGTCCGTGCGGGCCCAGGCGAAGACATTGCCCGCGGCATCATCGGAGGCGATCCACTCGAAACCGGCCGGGTCACTGTCCAGCGCATACAGCGCGGGTTCATTGCGGTAGATGTCGTTCATGTCCTTGAACAGGCGCTTGAGGCCGCCATGGCCCCACATGTCGGCCACCCACCACTCGAGACCCCGCTCCTCGCTGAACTCGCTGCGCTGGCCGAACTCCTGGCCCATGAAGATCAGCTGCTTGCCCGGGAAGGACCACATGTAGGCGTAGAAGGCGCGCATGGTGGCGAACTTGCGCCAGTCATCCTGAGGCACCTTGTTGACCATCGATCCCTTGCCATGCACGACCTCGTCGTGGCTGATCGGCAGGATGAAGTTCTCCGAGTAGGCGTAGACCATCGCAAAGGTCATCAGGTGGTGGTTGTACTGGCGGTTGACCGGATCCTCTTCAATGTAGCGAAGCGAGTCATTCATCCAGCCCATGTTCCACTTGAAGCCGAAACCCAGGCCGTCGTGGTGCACCGGACGGGTGACTCCGGGGAAGCTGGTGGACTCCTCGGCGATCATCAACACCCCGGGATGGCGCTCGTAGAGGTGCTTGTTGGTGTAGCGCAGGAAGTCGATCGCCTCCAGGTTCTCGCGGCCGCCGAAGACATTGGGCACCCACTCGCCCTCCTTGCGGGAGTAGTCCAGGTAGAGCATGGAGGCGACGGCATCCACGCGCAGGCCGTCGATGTGGAATTCGCTGACCCAGTACAGCGCATTGCTGACCAGGAAGCTCTTCACCTCATTGCGGCCGTAGTTGAAGATGTAGGTGCCCCAGTCCATGTGCTCGCCCTGGCGCGGGTCCGCGTGCTCGTAGAGGGCGGTGCCGTCAAAGCGTCCCAGCGCCCACTCATCCTTCGGGAAGTGCCCGGGAACCCAGTCGAGGATGACGCCGATACCCGCCTGGTGCAGCGTGTCGACCAGGTGACGGAAGTCATCCGGACGGCCGAAGCGGCTGGTGGGAGCGAAGTAGCCGGTGACCTGGTAGCCCCAGGACGGTTCGAAGGGGTGCTCCGAGACCGGCATGAACTCCACATGGGTGTAGCCCTGCCACTTGACGTACTCGACCAGCTCGTCGGCCAGCTCCAGGTAGGTCAGCCCCTTGCGCCACGAGCCCAGGTGGAGCTCGTAGATGCTCATCGGCTCCTGGTGGGCCTGCGCCTTCTCGCGGCGGGCGATCCACTCGTCGTCGCTCCAGATGTACTGGCTCTCGTAGACGATCGAGGCGGTCGACGGGGCGGACTCGCAGAAGGTCGCCATCGGGTCGGCCTTCTCCCGCCACACACCGTCCGGGCCCTGGATGCGGAACTTGTAGAGCGTGTCTGTGCCGCGGTCCTCGATGAAACGGCTCCACACACCGGTGCCGGGCAGGCGGTACATCTCGTCGCCGCCCCAGTAGTTGAACTCACCGATCAGCTGCACAGCCTGGGCATTGGGCGCCCAGACGGAGAAGCGGGTTCCGGTGACCGTGCCGCCGTCATCGGTGGGAATGGTGACGACGTGGGCGCCGAGGCGCTTCCACAGCTCGGTGTCTCCACCGCTCTGGAAGCCCTCCATGTCCCAACCGGTCAGGCCACCTGCAAGGTCGTATCCCATATCAGTTCTCCTGGTCTGCAGCCGGGGCGGCCGCGTCAGACGTCGCATCCGACGTCGTGTCAGCACTCAAGGCAATTGCCTCCAGTGCACTCAACGGGATCGTCACCCAGTCGGGTCGATTCCTCGTCTCGTAGACCACCTCGTAGATGGCCTTGTCTGCTTCATAGGCGGCCAGGGCCGCCGGGTCGATCGGGCCTGCATCCCGGGAATAGGCGTCGAGGAAGGCCTCGCGCGCCTCCGCAAGCCACGCCCGGGCCTGCTCCCCGGTGGGGTCGTCGAAGACACTGGTCACGTAGCCGAAGCTGCGCAGCAGGCCGGCGACGTCACGCAGAGGACTGTCGGGCAGCTGGCGCTCCGCGAAGGACTTCATCGGCTCACCCTCGAAGTCGATGATCTTCCAGCCATCGGGTGTCAGCAGGGTCTGCCCCAGGTGGAAGTCACCGTGCACCCGCTGGGCGCGCAGGGCATCCGCCTCGAGCCCGTCGAAGACCGACGAGAGCGCCTGCCGCCGATCCCGCAGGTCAGGGGCCTGGGCGGACGCCGTCTCCAGACGGGCCCGCATGGTGGCGGCAACATCGGTGCCGGTCAGCGTGCTGGCCCCGAAGGTGTCCGCCAGGGCCAGGTGGACCTCCGCCAAGGCGGAACCCAGTGCCGCAGCATGCCCGGCGAAGCCCTCGCCCGACTGCGCCAACCCACAGGCCAGCTCCCAGCCGTCACGGGCGTCGCGGAGCAGCTCGCTGATCATCATCAGGTCAACGCGCTGGGCCTCGGGCGGCTCGGCGCCGTCAACCCAGTCCTCGTCGCTGAAGGGCGTCAGCAAGCCGCTGACCCAGCCATAGAGCCGGGCAGCCGAGCTGACGCGGGCTCGTCCGAGGGCATCGTGCATCTGGATGTCCAGGTTGGGTCCGACCTCCAGCTTGCGGAAGATCTTCATCAAGGCGACGTCGCCGAGCAGCACATTGGTGTTGGACTGCTCGCCACCGAAGACCCTCGGCGTGAGGTCGCCACGCAGCTTCGCACCGTCCGGCAGGCTCTCCGCCCACGCATGCGGCACCTGGGAACCGGCCAGGACCGACTGCAGCACGGCGCGCATGGCCTCGACGTCACGCGGGGCGTCATGGGCATAGCCCAGGTCCGGGTCGAGTGCGGGGCCGATCAGGAACTCACCCACCGGCTCCGGACGGTAGCTGACCAGCAGCTGGTAGTACTCGTGGCTGTCGTCGGGGTAGACGACCGTCACGTACTCCGCGCGGACCGCGGGGGCCTGTCCTCCGGGCTCGACGATCCAGTCGGGCTGCTCCAGCCCGGCCAGTTGGCCGTCGCGGCCCTTGCCGGCGAACCAGCGCGCCCCCAGGACGAAGTCCTGCAGGCTCTGCAGGGCCTCGGTGCCGTCGGGCTGATCGGGGGTGTTGTTCTCGCTCATCGTGTCCTTGGTCGGGTGCGGACGGGGCGTCACTTCGCGGTCACGCGGAAGATGTGGGCCGGGTTGCCCGGGTGCAGGCTGACGAAGCTGCGGGCGCCCCAGGTCCAGGTACCGCCGCCCAGTTCGTCGTGGACCTCGAGCACGGCGTGCTGGTCCAGCCCCAGCTTCGACATGTCCAGGTAGACCTCGCTGCTCACGGCATCCCACGGATTGAGCGAGCAGACCACCAGGACACGGTCCTCCCCGTCGGTCTTGGAGAAGACGATGACCTGGTCATGCGGGGCATGGTGGAAGTCGATCTTGCGCAGCTGATGGAGAGCGGTGTGCTCCTTGCGGATCTCGTTGAGCCGCCCGATCAGCATCGACAGGTTGGGCTGGTGGTTCTTCCAGTCGCGCGGCCGGTACTCGTACTTCTCCGAGTTCAGGTACTCCTCGCCGCCGGGGCGGAAGACCTCGTGCTCGCACAGCTCGAAACCGGAGTAGACGCCCCAGCTGGGCGAGAGGGTGGCCGCCAGGATCGCGCGGATTGAGAAGGCGGCCGGATTGCCGGACTGCAGGAAGGCGGGATTGATGTCCGGCGTGGTGACGAAGAAGTTCGGCCGGTACATGTGGGCTGACTCACGGGACAGCTCGGTGAGGTAGGTCTCCAGCTCCCACTTGGTGTTGCGCCAGGTGTAGTAGGTGTAGCTCTGGTGGAAGCCCACCTTGCCCAGCGCGTGCATCATCTCGGGCTTGGTGAATGCCTCGGCCAGGAAGATGACCTCCGGATTCGTCTTGTGCACCTCGCTCATGATCCAGGCCCAGAAGTCGATGGGCTTGGTGTGCGGGTTGTCCACCCGGAAGACCGTGACGCCGTGGCCGATCCAGAACTGCAACAGGCGCAGCGACTCGCGGTAGATGCCGTCGCGGTCGTTGTCGAAGTTGATCGGGTAGATGTCCTGGTACTTCTTGGGCGGGTTCTCCGCATAGGCGATGGTGCCGTCCAGACGGGTGGTGAACCACTCGGGGTGCTCGGTGACCCAAGGGTGGTTCGGGGATGCCTGGAGCGCGAAGTCCAGGGCGATCTCCAGGCCCAGGCCCTTGGCCTTGGCCACGAAGGCGTCGAAGTCCTCGATGGTCCCCAGGTCCGGATGTACCGCGTCATGGCCGCCCTCGGCGCTGCCGATGGCCCAGGGGGAACCGGGATCGTGCTCACTGGGCGTCAGCGAGTTGTTGCGGCCCTTGCGGAAGGCGGTGCCGATCGGGTGGATCGGGGGCAGGTAGACGATGTCGAAGCCCATCTGGGCCGCGGACTCGAGCCGTTCGTGGGAGGAATTGAAGGTGCCGGAGTGCCAGCACTGCTTCTCCTCATCCCACCACGCGCCCTGGCTGCGCGGGAAGAACTCGTACCAGCTGGAGAACAGGGCGAGGCGACGGTCCACCCGCAGCCCGTACTCGCGGGTGGGGGTGACCAGCTCGCGCGGGCCGTAGATCGTCATGGCACGCGCGAGGGCGGACGCGTTCAGCGCCTCGAGCAGCTCGTGCGGCGGACGCTCGGGCAGCATCAGGGCCGCCGAGGCCTTCAGGACGGTGGCCTGCACCTCGTCGCCGGCCTGCTGCGCATTCGCGGCGGCGCGCTGGATCACGTCGTCCAGCTCCAGGCACACCAGCTCGACGTCCATCCCGGCCTGCAGCTTGGCTGAGGCATTGTGGTGCGTGGTGTGCCACAGGTCGGACCAGCCCTCGACACGGAAGGTCCAGTCACCCTCGACGTCGGCGCAGGCCCAGCCTTCCCAGATGTCCAGGCCCACGGGCTCCTGCTGCACCATCGAGAAGTCCACGCGCCGCCCGTCGGGAGCGGTCAGCACGATGGTCGCGTTCACCGCGTCGTGGCCCTCCCGGAAGACATTGGCGCGCACTGGGAACCACTCACCGGCAACCGCCTTGGCGGGATAGTTGCCTCCCTCCACGACGGGAGAGACGTTGGTGACCGGGATTCGGCCGAAGCCCGCCACGGGCGTGATGGGCTGCGCAGCCGCGGCGGATGCCTTGGGCTGCTGCGTGACGGGGGCGGCCTTGGGGCTGGGGTTCAAGTTGCTCACGCGGTCAGCCTAGCCACGCAGGGCCGCACTGGCGAGGGAATGCCACCCGCTGTTCGCGATGCGCAAAGAACGCGTGAACGTCTGGCGGAATGCAGGTGGGCGGGCGGGCCCCGCCCCGCAAAGTCGGTTAGGCTCCCTTGCGTGTCAACTACCAATGAAGAAACCCGCACCGCTGCCCCGGAGCACTCGGACGAGTCTCCCCGCACCGGCCGCACCTTCGGCCCGCAGTGGGACCCCACCCACCCCGTCGCCAAGGCGCCCGTGGGCACCCCGCCGGTCACCGTCGACGGATTCGTGCGCGAGTTCCTGCACGAGCTGAACTCCAACCAGGGTGTCTCGCTGTCCAATTCCAGCGTGAACGACCAGTACATGGCGCTGGCCTCCACCGTGCGCAACTACCTCATGGCCCGTTGGCTCGAGACCGAGCGCCTCCAGCGGGAGAACCCGCACAAGACCGTGGGCTACCTGAGCGCCGAATACCTGCTGGGCCGCCAACTGGGCAATGACCTGCTCTCCAGCGGTCTGATCGACATCGCCGAAGAGGCCCTCAACCAGTGCGGCATCGACTTCGCGGTGCTGCGTGCCCAGGAGGTGGAGCCCGGCCTCGGCAATGGTGGCCTCGGCCGTCTGGCCGCCTGCTTCATCGATTCGCTGGCCACCATGAACGTCCCGTGCATCGGATACGGCATCCGCTACGAGTACGGCATCTTCCGTCAGACCTTCGTCGACGGCCGCCAGGTTGAGCAGCCCGACAGCTGGCTCTCGCTCGGCTCCCCGTGGGAGTTCGCCCACCCCGAGCACGGCGTCCAGGTCAACTTCGGTGGACACGCCGAGAAGACCGTCGACGAGAACGGCAACGAGAAGACCACCTGGGTGCCGGACTGGAATGTCCTCGGCGTGCCCTACAACTACATGGTTCCCGGTTACCTCAACGGCCGCGTGAACACGCTGCGGCTGTGGAGCGCCCAGGCCACCAAGGCCTTCGACCTGCAGATCTTCAACTCCGGCGACTACGCCGATGCCGTCCGGGCACAGACCTTCGCGGAGAACATCTCCAAGGTGCTCTACCCCGAGGACTCCACCCCGCAGGGCAAGGAGCTGCGTCTGCAGCAGCAGTACTTCTTCGTCGCCTGCTCGCTGCACGACTTCATCGCCAACCAGCTGGAGGAGGGCTTCGACCTCCACAAGCTGGACGAGCGGATCATCTTCCAGCTCAACGACACGCACCCCGTGATCGCCGTGCCGGAACTGATGCGCATCCTGGTCGACGAGCAGGGCTTCGGCTTCGACGAGGCGTGGGAGGTCACGCAGAAGTGCTTCGCGTACACCTGTCACACCCTGCTGCCCGAGGCCCTCGAGGTCTGGCCGGTCTCCCTGCTGGGACGCCTCCTGCCCCGTCACCTGGAGCTGATCTACCAGATCAACGACGCCTTCCTCGAGGACGTGCGTGCCAAGTTCGGCAATGACGAGATGCGTGTTCGTCGCATGTCCATCATCGCCGAGCACCCCGAGCGCTCGGTGCGGATGGCCTACCTGGCCACTGTCGCGGGCTCGAAGGTCAACGGCGTGGCGGCCCTGCACAGCCAGCTGCTGCGCGACAAGGTGCTGCCGGACTTCAACGAGATGTGGCCGATGAAGTTCACCAATGTCACCAATGGCATCACCCCGCGTCGCTTCATCCGGCTGGCCAACCGTTCGCTGTCCACGCTGATCAGCGACTCGATCGGCAAGGGCTGGGTCAACGACCTGGAGCGGCTGCGCGAGCTGGAGCCCTATGCGGAGGACGCCGAGTTCCGCAAGGCCTTCCGCGAGGTCAAGGCCTTCAACAAGGAGCGGCTGGCCCGCACGCTGGAGCAGCGCGACGGCATCCAGATCGACCAGAACCACATGCTTGACGTGATGGTCAAGCGACTGCACGAGTACAAGCGCCAGTCCCTCAAGGTGCTGCACGTCGTCACCCTGTACAACGAGATCATCTCCGGGCGCCTCGACCCGGCCGATGTCCAGGGCCGCACCGTCGTCTTCGGCGCCAAGGCGGCTCCCGGCTACAAGATGGCCAAGGACACCATCCACCTGATCAACAAGGTGGCCGAGGTGGTCAATGCCGACGAGCGCGTCCAGGGCAAGCTGCACGTGGCCTTCCCGGCCAACTACAACGTGACGCTGGCCGAGAAGCTGATCCCGGCGGCGGACCTGTCCGAGCAGATCTCGCTGGCCGGCATGGAGGCCTCCGGCACCGGCAACATGAAGTTCGCCCTCAACGGCGCGCTGACCATCGGTACCGATGACGGCGCGAACGTGGAGATCCGCGAGCACGTCGGCGACGAGAACTTCTTCCTGTTCGGCATGACCGAGCCGGAGGTCGCGGACCTGGGGGCCAAGGGATACAACCCGGGCTCCTACTACGAGGGTGACGAGCGGCTCAAGGGCGCGATCGACCTGATCGCCTCGGGCGCCTTCTCCGACGGGGACCGTCGCGTCTTCGAGCCCATCGTGTCCAACTGGCTGACCTCGGACCGTTTCATGGCACTGGCCGACTACGCCAGCTACATGGACGCCCAGGCCAAGGTGGAGGCCTCCTACGCCGACGAGGATGCGTGGACCAAGTCCGCGATCCTCAACATCGCGTGCAGCGGCTTCTTCTCCAGCGACCGCTCCATGAAGGACTACATCCGCGAGATCTGGCACACCATGCCGGTCCTGTGATCCGATAGTCCACGCGAGACGTCGAACGGGCGGCTCCCCCGAGGGGGAGCCGCCCTTTCGTCATGCCAGGAGGCGATGCGGCCGGTGGCCGCTCAGTACTCCTGCTCGTCCAGCTTGGCCAGCGTGGCGGTCGCCTCGTCGGTGGCGGTCGTCTCCTCGGCGGGCAGCGGCTCCTCGAACTCGTCGACGATCGGCTTGGGCGCCTGGGAGGGCACCTCGCAGCGCAGCAGGGTGACGCTGCGGCCGGGCAGGTCGAACTCCTGGCCCGGGCCGATCGGGGACTCCGGCAGCTCGTCGCGGTGCGCCGTGGTGGCCACCACCTGGTATCCCTTGGCCCACGGTTCCCCGGGAAGCCGGATCAACACGTCATTGGCGGCGCCGTTGAACAGGGTCAGGAAGGCGCAGTCCGCGTCGGAGACGTACATGCCGAGGTTGCGACGGCCAGCGTCATGCCACTGCTCGTCGCGCATCTCTCCGTCCCACAGGTCCAACCACGCCAGGTCATAACGGCCCAGGCCATTGCCATCGGCATCCAGGACCTCGAAGTGGTTGCGGAACTGGGTGGCACGCAGTGGCGCGAACTCCCGTCGCGCCTTGAGCAGGGTGCTGGTCAGCTCGGAGAGGTCCCCCCAGCTGTCCAGCGTGTCCCAGTGCACCCAGCTGAGCGGGGAGTCCTGGCAGTAGGCATTGTTGTTGCCGCCCTGGGTTCGGCCCAGCTCGTCACCCGCGGTGATCATCGGGACGCCCGAGGACAGGATGAGGGTGGCCATCATGTTCTTCACCTGGCGGTGGCGGAAGTCGTTGATCCCGGGATCGTCGGTCTCCCCCTCCCAGCCGCAGTTCCAGGAACGGTTGTCATCGGCGCCGTCGCGGTTGTTCTCGCCATTGGCCTCGTTGTGCTTGATGTCGTAGGTGACCAGGTCACGCATCGTGAAGCCGTCGTGCGCGGTGATGAAGTTGACGCTCGAGTGCAGGCCACGGCCGTCATGGTTGAAGATGTCCGGCGAGCCGGACAGCCGGGTGGCCAGCGTGGCGACACCACTGGTGGCACCGCGCCAGAAGTCCCGCATGAAGTTGCGGTACTGGTCATTCCACTCGCTCCAGCCGTCCCCCCAGGCACCCACCTGGTAGCCGTAGGGACCCATGTCCCAGGGCTCGGCGATCATCTTGATTCCGTCGAAGGCGGGATCTTCGGCGATGCGACGCTTGAACTCGTGGTTCTGGTCCACGTGGTGCTGCTCATTGCGGATCAGCGTGGTGGCCAGGTCGAAACGGAAGCCGTCGACGCCCATCTCCGTGACCCAGTACTTCATCGAGTCGATGATCATGTTCAACACACCCGGATGGGAGGTGTCCACCGAGTTGCCGCAGCCGGTGACGTCGTAGTCATTGCGCAGGTCATTGGTGAGGCGGTAGTAGCCGAGGTGGTCCAGGCCACGGAAGCTCAGCGTCGGACCCTCATGGCCACCCTCGGCGGTGTGGTTGTAGACGACGTCGAGGATCACCTCGATGTCGTTCTCGTGGAGCTTGCTCACCATCCGCTTGAACTCCTCGACCTGCTCGCCGAGCGTGCTCACCGAGGAGTAGGCAGCGTGCGGGGCGAAGAAGCCCAAGGTGTTGTAGCCCCAGTAGTTCGTCAGGCCACGGCCGACGATGAAGGGCTCGCTGACGAAGTGGTGGATGGGCAGCAGCTCAATGGTGTTGATACCCGTCTCGACCAGGTAGTCGATGACGGCGTCATAGGCCAGGCCCGAGTAGGTGCCACGCAGGTGCTCGGGCACGCTGGGGTGCAGATTGGTGAATCCCTTGAGGTGCGTCTCGTAGATCACACACTCGGACAGCGGACGGCGCCTCTGGATGGGCGTCGGGGCGGGGGAGGGGGCCACGACGACGCTGAGCGGGACGGACTCGAAGGAGTCGCGCTCGTCCGGCAGGTAGTTGGACTCCGCGGTGTGGTCCAGGATCGGGCCGGAGTAGTCGACACCCGCAGTGATGGCGCGGGCATAGGGGTCGAGCAGCAGCTTGGCGGGGTTGAAACGCATGCCGGCGTCGGGATTCCAGTCACCATGGACGCGGTATCCGTAACGCTGGCCGGCTTGCACGCCGGGCACGTGCACGATCCACACGCCGTCGGGATTCCTGGCCATGTCGACGTTGTGCTGGCTGCGGTCCGCTGCCACAAGAGACAGCTCGACGCGGGTCGCGCGGGGCGCCCACAAGGCGAAGCGACAGCTACCATCGAGGAGCTGGGCACCGAGGATCGACGAGTCGACCGGCGAGGGTGTCTCAGAGTTCATTGAGCGTTTGCCTTCTTCTGCGGTGTCGGACGGACCCGAACCACCATTGTTGACCGGACGAGGCATCCGACCTCATCCGGCCTCACTGCCTTGCACCCGGTGTGCCCGGGAACTTCTGGTGATGAATGCCCCGCGCAGGCGCAATCCGCATGTGCGATTTGGGCACGACTAGCCATTCTGCCACCGCTGGACAGTGTACGGCGATTCCTCGGCTGTGACTGCTCACAGCAGTCCACGAAGCCCCTCCGCTTGCGATGGAGGGTGCAGCCGGGGACGATGGTGCAAATGGACGAGCGAGCGAAGACCGAGAACGCACCCGAACGCGCACCGGGGCGGATCCACCTGGACCATGCCGCCTCCAGCCCGATCGTGCCGCGGGCGCTGGAGGCGATGGTCCGGCAGTCCGGACTCGTCGGCAACCCCGCCGCGCTGCACACCTCGGGGCGGGCGGCACGCGCGGTGCTGGAGGATGCCCGGGAGCAGCTGGCGGAGGCGATCGGCGCCCACGCGTCCGAGGTCATCTTCACGTCCGGAGGTTCCGAGGCGGACACCATCGCCCTTAACGCCGGAACAAGGCGCCCCGGCCGTCGCACGGTGCTGATCGGTGCCACCGAGCACCCCGCCGTGGCCACCGCGCGCACCCGGATGGCCGGCGTGGAGGTGCTGTCCTGTGACCGTGACGGAATCGTGCACCTGAAGGACCTGGACGAGCGGCTGGACGCGTCGACCTCCATGGTCAGCGTGATGACCGTGAACAACGAGACCGGCGCCATCCAGCCGGTGTCCGAGGCGGCGGAGCGCGCACACCGCGTGGGAGCGTGGTTCCACACGGACGCCGTGCAGGCGCTGGGGCACGTCCCGCTGGACTTTGCCACCAGCGGTGCGGACCTGATGAGCCTGTCGGCACACAAGGTGGGTGGGCCTGTCGGGATCGGTGCCCTGGTGGCCCGGCGCGACGTGGAGCTCTCGCCCTGGGGCCTGGGCGGGGGACAGGAGCGCGACGTGCGCTCCGGTACCCAGTCCGCCGTGCTGGCCTCGGCCTTTGCCGCGGCCGCGACAATGGCCGTCGAGAACCTCGAGACGGAGCACGCCCGCCTGAGCGGGATGCGCAATCGCTTCGTCGAGCGAGTCCGCAGCACGATCACCGGCTGCTACGTCAATGCCCCCGCCGAGGCCAGCCCGGCCATCGTCAACCTGACCTTCGACGGCACGCGCGCCGATGACGTGCTGATGCTGCTGGACCACGCGGGCATCGACTGTTCCACGGGATCTGCCTGCCGCGCCGGGGTCCACCAGCCCAGCGACGTGCTGCTGGCGATGGGCCGCACCCTGGAACAGGCCTCGGCCTCCATCAGGTTCAGCTTCGGCCCGACGACCACCGCCGACGAACTGGCCACCCTGGCGGGTCTGCTGCCCGACGTGGTCTCGCGGGCCCGGGCCGCAGCCAGCGTGGCCGTCGACGTGACCCAGGACCCCTCATGAGGGTGCTCGTCGCCATGTCCGGCGGGGTGGACTCGGCCGTGGCCGCCGCGCGGACGGTGGCGGCCGGGCACGACGTGACCGGCGTGCACCTGGCGCTGTCCAAGAACCCACAGAGCTTCCGCACAGGTGCCCGGGGGTGCTGCTCCCTGGAGGACAGTCACGACGCACGTCGGGTGGCGGACCGGCTGGGCATCCCCTTCTATGTCTGGGACCTGTCGGACCGTTTCAAGGCTGACGTGGTGGACGACTTCGTCGCCGAGTACGCCGCCGGGCGAACTCCCAATCCCTGTCTGCGCTGCAATGAGAAGATCAAGTTCGCCGCCGTGCTGGAGCGTGGCATGGCGCTCGGTTTCGACAAGGTGGTCACGGGCCACTACGCGCGGCTGGAGGAGTGCGACGGACGCTTCAGCCTGTACCGGGCCGCGGATGCCGCCAAGGACCAGTCCTATGTGCTCGGGATGCTGGACCAGGCACAGTTGGCCCACTCGCTCTTCCCGCTGTGTGACGTGCCCAAGAGCCAGGTGCGGGCCGAGGCCGCCGAGCTGGGCCTGGGCGTGGCCAAGAAGCCGGACAGCCACGACATCTGCTTCATTCCGGACGGTGACACCGCCGGATACCTTTCCCGGGCCCTGGGGGAGCGCGAGGGGGAGGTCGTCGACCAGGACGGTGCCGTGGTGGGCAGCCACAGCGGTTTCCACCAGTTCACCGTCGGGCAGCGCAGGGGCCTGCACCTGGGCGTGCCCGCGGCGGATGGTCAGCCCCGTTTCGTGCTGGAGGTCGAGCCGGTCAACAACCGCGTGGTGGTGGGCCCCAAGGAGCTGCTCGCCGTCGACCGGATCGAGGGGATCCGGCCCACCTGGACCGAAGCCCGCGTGAGTGGTCCGTGGCGTGGGCTGGCCCAGGTGCGTGCGCACGGCGAGGCGATGCCCGCCACCATCACCAGCACCGATGAGGAGAGCCTCCTGGTGGAGCTGGACTCCCCGGCCACCGGCATCGCGCCGGGCCAGGCCGTCGTCGTCTATGACGCAGACCGGGTGGTCGGCAGCGCCACCATCAGCGCCGCACGATCCACCGATCGGGGGGTCGCCTGATGTACGCGACGGGGATCGGGTCCCTGCCCGGGCCGGACATGCCGGGCGCACTGCGCCATGTCCTGGGCTCCTTCGAGCAGGCCTGGCTGCCGGAGCTACCGGGGCGCGGCGTCGGCGCGGACATGGTGGGCCGCACGCTGGCGATGACCGAGGGGCTGGGCTTCGACCTGCAACCGCAGGGCTGGCGCCTCCTGGAGCGTTCCGGCGTCGACCATGGCCGCGCGCGAGGCCTGCTGCGTCGGGACCTCGACGAGCTGGAGGAGGCTGCCCAAGGATTCACCGGGACGGTGACCCTGACCATGGCCGGGCCCTGGACGCTGGCCGCCCTGGTGGAGCGGAGTCGCGGTGACAAGGTGCTGGCCGACCACGGTGCCCGTCGTGAGCTGGCCGAGAGCCTCGCCGCCGGTGCCTCCGCGCTGCTGGCTGAGATGGGCCGTCGGCTCCCCGAGGTGCGCTGGCGGGTCCGTCTGGACGAGCCGCTGCTGCCCGCCGTGGTCTCCGGGGGCGTGGCGACGGCGTCGGGCTTCTCCCGGCTGCGCGCCGTCGACCGTCCCCAGGCCAGCGCCTTGCTGTCCGTGCTCTCCGAGGCCCTGGGAGAGCAGGTCGTCCGGGTGGGTGTGCACTGTTGTGCGCCCGGGCTGGACCTGGACCTGTTGGCTCGCAGTGGCATCGCGCAGGCGGCCCTGGACGTCGGGACGCTGGGCCTGCGTGACCTGGACGCAGTCGCCTCTTGGCTCGAGGCGGGGCACGAGCTCCTGATCGGGCTGGCTCCCACCCAGCGGCCCGACGTGGTCAGCACGCCCGACGAGATCGTGCGGCGCGGGCTGGACCTGTTGCGGCCCCTCGCACTGGATCCTGACCTGTTGCAGCGATCGCTGGCCGTCTCGACGGGCTGTGGCCTTGCGGGGTGGACTTTGCGTCCGGCGATGCGCCAGTTGGATGCCCTGCTGGAGGCAGTCCCGCTGCTGGCGGAACAGCTGGCTCGGTAGGGCCGGCGTGTCGGCGGCCGCGGGTAGGGTGGGCGCATGCGTGGCTTCTCCGACCTCAACCTCAACGGTGACGCGCCTGCCCGGGTCCAGCCCAAGGTGGGTGAGTGGGGCCCCGAGCGTGTCCCGACCACGCAGGCCAAGAAGCGGCTACGGATCTGGGTGAGCCTGGCCTTCATCGCGGCACTGACCGCCCTGTGCCTGCTGGGCTGGTTCTTCTACAAGAAGATGAATCCGGGGGCCTGAACCCCTCGACAGGCTCGGCTTCAGGCGAGGGCTGCCAGGTGCGAGAGGCGTCGCAGCTCGGAGTCCAGGAAGTCCGGGCCGCCGGCTCGCCCGAGGACCAGGGCCTGGTTCTCGTCGACGGGGCAGATGGCCACCGTCGTGTCCGACCAGTGGGGCAACCAGCCCGCCGCGAGGTCCAGCCGCGTCAGCTCGTCCAGCGGGCCAAGACCGTCGGCCTGACCTGGGGTGAAGTCCGGGGCCAGCTCGGTTCCCACCAGACGGCTCCCGTCGCGGCGGTCCAGCAGTGCCGCCCATTGGCAGTGGAAGACCTGCGGGGCCGCGAGGGTGAGGATCTCGACGGCGCGTTCCCGCTCGGCGACCATGCGTTCCAGCACGGCGATATCGGCCTCCAGGCCCCAGCCCTCCGGGTGGCGCGAGATCCACAGGACCCGCACCCCGTCAAGGGCATTGCACGTGCTCACCAGGTCATCGATCCAGACTCCCTCGCGCTTGGGCATGGTGAGCATGAAGTCGTCGATGACCCAGCCGTCGCCCTTCTCGACGATCTCCATCGCGGTGATGTCGGCGCCGCACAGGCCCATGGCACTGGCCACCACGCCCAGGGAACCGGGGCGGTCGGGGAGCTGGACGCGGAGCAGGTGCACGGCGCAAGTCTTGCAAACCCAGCCGGTCAGCCTCAACACCTTCCACAGGGCGGGAGCGCCGCGCCATGGTCCGGGCCTGCGGTGGGGCCACTAGAGTGGTCGCCCGTAGGACCCATCCGAACAGGAGAAAACGTGGCACTCACCAAGGACGACGTGGCGCGCCTCGCGGCGCTGGCACGCATCGACCTCACCGACACGGAGCTCGAGCACCTGGCACCGCAGATCGACCTGATCCTCGAATCGGTGGCAAGCGTCACCGAGGCGGCGGGCGACGATGTGCCGGCCACCAGCCATCCCATCCCGCTGAGCAATGTCTTTCGTGCCGACGAGGCGCGTCCCAGCTTCCCCGCAGAGGCGATGCTGGCCGGCGCCCCGGCCGTCGAGGACGACAAGTTCCGCGTGCCCCGCATCCTGGACGAGGAGTGAGCGCCATGAGTGAGACCACGGATCTGATCCTGCACGCCACGGCCCGCCAGCTCGCCGCATGGGTCCGCAGCGGTGAACACACCTCGGTGGAGGTCACCGAGGCCTTCCTGGACCGCATCGACGAGGTGGACTCCACCGTCAATGCCTTCATCAGCACGAACAGGGAAGCCGCCCTGGCCGCTGCCCGGCGCGTGGACGAGCGCGTGGCGGCAGGCGAGGAGCTGGGCCCCCTGGCCGGCGTCCCGATTGCCGTGAAGGACCTGCTGTGCTGGAACGAATCGCCCACCACGGCGGGTTCCCGGATCCTTGAAGGCTGGGTGCCCCCCTACGACGCGACCATCGTGCAGCGGCTGCTGGATGCCGGGCTGGTGATCATCGGCAAGACCAATCTTGACGAGTTCGCGATGGGGTCGACCGGTGAGAACTCCGCCTATGGCGCCACCCGCAACCCGTGGGACAGCTCCCGCATCCCCGGCGGTTCCGGGTCCGGCTCGGCAGCCGCCCTGGCAGCCTTCGAGGCACCCCTGACCATCGGCACCGACACCGGCGGATCCATCCGGCAGCCCGCTGCCCTCACCGGCACGGTGGGCGTGAAGCCCACCTATGGCGGGACCAGCCGCTTCGGGGTCATCGCCATGGCCTCCTCGTTGGACCAGCCCGGACCCTGTGCCCGCAATGTGGGGGATGCCGCGCTGCTGCACGAGGTCATCTGCGGACACGACCCAGCCGACTCCACCTCCCTCGACGCGCCCGTCCCGGCGGTCGTGGAGGCGGCAGAGCTTGCCGACGTCGCGGGCATGCGTATCGGTATCGTGCGCGAGCTCAGCGGTGAGGGCTTCAGCGCCGATGTGCGCCAGCGCTTCGAGGAGTCCGTCGAGCTGCTGAAGGCCGCCGGTGCCGAGGTGGTCGAGGTCAGCTGCCCGAACTTCGGCTACGCACTGGGCGCCTACTACCTGATCATGCCCGCTGAGGTCAGCTCCAACCTGTCCCGCTATGACGCGATGCGTTACGGCCTGCGCGTTGGGGACGACGGCAGCAATGGTGTCGAGCAGGTGATGCGGGCGAGCCGCGCCGCCGGCTTCGGCGACGAGGTCAAGCGTCGCATCATCCTGGGCACCTACGCCCTGTCCTCGGGCTACTACGACGCCTACTACGGTTCCGCGCAGAAGGTCCGCACGCTGGTGCAACGCGACTTCGAGGCGGCCTTTGCCGAGTGCGACGTGCTCGTCTCACCCGTCACCACGACCACCGCCTACCCGCTGGGGGAGAAGGTGGACGATCCGGTGGCGATGTATGCCGGGGACCTGGCCACCATCCCCAGCAACCTGGCCGGCATCCCTGCCGGCAGCGTGCCCTGCGGCCTGGGCGCCTCGGACGGCCTGCCCGTCGGCTTCCACATCATGGCCCCGGCCATGGCCGATGATCGCGTCTACCGCGTCGGTGCCGCCCTGGAGAAGGCACTCGAGGCGCGGTGGGGCATGCCCCTGCTCGCCATGATCCACGATTCCGACGCCGCCCAGGAGGCCCGCGCATGAGCGACGAACTGCTCGACTACGACGACGTGATGGACCGTTATGACTCGGTTCTGGGCCTGGAGGTCCACGTCGAGCTCAACACCGCCTCCAAGATGTGGTGCGGTTGCGCGACCACGCCCGGTGCCGCACCCAATACACAGACCTGTCCGGTCTGCCTCGGCCTGCCGGGATCACTGCCCGTGGTCAACGGCAAGGCCGTCGAGTCCGCCATCCGCATCGGTCTGGCCCTGAACTGCCAGATTGCCGAATGGTGCCGTTTTGCGCGCAAGAACTACTTCTACCCGGACATGGCCAAGGACTACCAGATCAGCCAGTCCGACGAGCCGATCTGCTTCGACGGCCACGTCGACCTCGAGGTGGAGGGCAAGACCTACCGCATCGAGATCGAGCGCGTGCACATGGAGGAGGATGCCGGCAAGCTCACCCACCAGGGCGGAGCCGGACGCATCCAGGGTGCCGACTACTCCTTGGTCGACTACAACCGTGCCGGGATGCCGTTGATGGAGATCGTCACCAGGCCCATCCAGGGCCTGGGCGACAAGGCGCCCGAGGTGGGACGCGCCTACATGTCCCATCTGCGTGACCTGATGCGGGCCCTGGGTGTCTCCGAGGCCAAGATGGAGCAGGGCAACATGCGCTGCGACGCGAATGTCTCGCTGATGCCCAAGGGTTCCACGGAACTGGGCACCCGCACCGAGACCAAGAATGTGAACTCGCTCAAGTCGGTGGAGGGTGCACTGCGCTTCGAGATCCGCCGCCAGGGAGCAGTCCTGGAGGCCGGGGGCAAGGTCAAGCAGGAGACGCGCCACTGGCGGGAGACGGACCAGACCACCTCGAGCGGACGCTCCAAGGAGCAGGCCGAGGACTACCGCTACTTCCCCGAGCCGGACCTGGTGCCGGTGGCCCCGAGCCGCGAGTGGGTGGAGGAATTGCGGGCCACCTTGCCCGAGCCGCCGGCCGAGCGTCGAGCACGGCTGCAGCAGGCCTGGGGCTTCACCGGCCTGGAGATGCGCGACATCTTCGGCAGCGAGGGAGCCCTGGACCTGATCGACGCCACGGTGGCCGCCGGCAGCAGTGCCGCCGCCGCCAAGAAGTGGTGGATCGGTGAGCTGGCCCGCCGCGCCAACGAGGCCGGGGTGGCACTGGATGAATTGTCCATCACCCCCGCGCAGGTGGCCGCCGTGCAGCAGCTCGTCGAGGCGAAGACCATCACGGACAAGCTGGCCCGCGAGGTCTTCGAGGGGGTGCTCGCCGGAGAAGGTGAGCCCGCCGAGGTCGTCGAGAAGCGCGGTCTGGCCATGGTGCAGGACGACGGCGCGCTGTCCACCGCCGTCGATGCGGTGATCGAGGCCAATCCAGACGTGGCGCAGAAGATCCGCGACGGCAAGGTGCAGGCCGCCGGTGCGCTGATCGGCCAGGTCATGAAGGCCATGAAGGGCAAGGCCGACGCAGCCCGGGTGCGCGAGCTGCTGCTGGAGAAGCTCTCCTGAGTTGGTTCAGTGACTGACAGGGGGTACCCCGCGGTGGCGCGGGGTACCCCCTGCTTGGTTGGATGGTCCGCTGTGGGTTTTGTTGGCCCACCCGAGTTCTCCCACACCTCGTCAAAAGGAATCCAGTGAGCAGCGCGCCCGTGACCATCCCGTCGATCCGACCCGAGGACGAGCGGCTGCCCGTCGGCAAGGCCTTCCTGTACGGCTTCCAGCACATCCTGAGCATGTACGGGGGCGTGATCGCGGTGCCCCCGATCCTGGGCACCGCCGCCAAGCTGCCGCCCGACCAGGTGGGGATGCTGGTGGCCTCCGCGCTGTTCGTCTCCGGCCTCGCCACGCTGCTGCAGTCCTTGGGGCTGCCCTTCCTGGGCTCCAAGCTGCCCTTGGTCAACGGCACCACCTTCGGCGCCGTCTCCACGATGTTGGCCATCCTGGCCAGCGGCGGTGGGATGCCCGTCATCTTTGGCTCGGTGATCGTGGCCGGCGTGATCGGCTTCCTGCTGGCCCCGCTGTTCAGCAAGATCCAGCGATTCTTCCCGCCTGTGGTCACCGGCACCATCATCACGGCCATGGGCATCTCCCTGTTGCCCGTCGCAGCCGGCTGGATCACCGGGCAGGACCCGCAGGGAGCATCCCTGAGCAACCTCGGCCTGGCCGGATTCACACTGGCGGTCGTGCTGGTGTGTACCCGCATCCCGCAGCTGGCCAGGGTGGCGATCCTGGTGGGCATCCTGGTGGGCACCGTTCTGGCGGCCGTGCTGGGTCAGGCCGACTTCAGCCATGTGCTGGAAGGATCCGTCTTCGCCTTCCCAAAGCCCTTCTTCTTCGGCGCCCCGCGGTTCGAGACCGGCGCGATCATCTCCATGACCATCGTGATCATCGTGACGCTGATGGAGATCATGGCGGACCTGTTCGCCGTCGCGAAGGTGGTGGGCACCGACGTGGACGAGAGGCGGATTGCCGACGGCCTGCGGGCAGACATGCTGGCCACCATCGTCGCGCCCGTCTTCAACTCCACCCCGCCCACCGCCTTTGCCCAGAATGTCGGCCTGGTGGCCGTCACGAAGGTGAAGTCCCGCTACACGGTGGCCGCTGGCGCACTGCTGCTGATCCTGCTGGGCATGTTCCCCCTGCTGGGCCGTGTGGTGGCCTGTGTGCCCTCGGCGGTGCTGGGCGGTGCCGGTGTGGTGCTCTTCGGTTCTGTGGCGGCGGCCGGCATCCAGACCCTGCAACAGGCGGACTTCGAACGAGGCAACAACATCTTCGTCGTGGCCACCTCGCTGGCACTGGTGATGTTCCCGATCGCGGCGCCCACCTTCTACGACAACGTGCCGACCTGGCTCGGCATGATCCTGGGCTCCGGCATCTCTGCCGCCGCCCTGTCCGCGGTGCTGCTGAACCTGCTCCTCAACGGGCGCCACGCCACCCGGGGCAACCTGGGCGACGAGATGGAGGCTGTTCCGGCCCCGGAACCCTTCGAGGGGTGAGCCGGTCACCCGTCGATCGGGACTTGCCAGTTCTCCAGGGCCGTGAGCGCCCGGAGGTAGGCGTCCCGGTCGATCGTGAACTCCAGGCACAGGTCTTCCGGCGGGTTGACCGCACCATTGCCCACCGCCAGACCGGTCCACTGCACCCGATGTTCGGTCAGCTCGATCCGGGCCAGCAGGGGATTGCAGCCGGAGCAGGTGCAGGAGCACACCGAGACCTCGGTCCGGCCGTCGTACTCGGGCTGCTCACCCCGGAGCAGATCCGGAAGGCCGTCGCCGTCGTGGAGTCCGTACCAGGTGCCAGCGGAGTGGCCGGTGAGGAATTCCACCCAGTCCTCCAGCCGGCGGCCGTCCAGGAAGACCCGGACCAGAGTCTCCTTCACCGACGGACTGTGGGGAAGGGCGACCAGTTCACGGCGTAGATCCACCCGGCTGATGCCGACGGTGGTCATCAGATGCCGAAACTGGCATCGCGGAGTTGCTGGACGGCAGCCTCGTCACCACGGAGTTCCACCTGGGCATGGGCGCCCCGGCCGAAGGCGAACAGCAGGAGCTCCGACGGCTTGCCGTGCAGTTCGACGACGGGTGTTCCGGCCTTGAGCAGCAGGGACTCCGAAGGGCCGTCGGTGCGTTCCGCCCTGACACCCACGGGAGCCTTGCGGAGCATGGCCCGCCCCATCGATGCGAGCCGCTTGGCGCACAGCGCCTCCACATCGTCGCCCAGATCACGGGGGAGTGCGCCGCCGGACTGCGCACGGCGCACGTCCTCGTGGTGCACGAAGTACTCGGCGGCATTGGCCGCCTCGTCCATCCCGGGCAGCGCGAAGAGCGAGACGCGGGCGGGTCCCTTGCGCACCCGTGCCACCAGTTCTCGGTAGGTCAGGCGC
Organism: Luteococcus japonicus; assembly: GCF_003752415.1. Lineage (NCBI taxonomy): Bacteria > Bacillati > Actinomycetota > Actinomycetes > Propionibacteriales > Propionibacteriaceae > Luteococcus > Luteococcus japonicus. The sequence continues at coordinate 176,627 of NZ_RKHG01000001.1, forward strand.
TCCTTGGCCTGCGTCATCCGACGCTCCGTGAGCCCGGCCAGCGGCTCGACCAGGATGCCCGGGGCTGCCAGCGGATCCGCCTCGCGCACCCACAGGTGGGCGGCCAGATCATGCGTGGTCCATCCCTCGCACAGGGTGGGGGCATCGGGTCCGAGGTCGTCGAACAGCTCGCACAGCGCCAGGCGCTCACTTCGGGAGAAGGACATGCATTGATGTTAGGCGGCGGTGCCGCACCGTCAAGGGGTGCGGCACCACCGTGCGCTGTGTGACATTGTCAGGCGAAACGCGACAGCAGGTCCGTCGCAGCCGCCATGGCCTGTTCCGTGGCACGAGCCGTCAGGTCGTCCCAGGCTGAAGCACCGGCGCCGTCGGCAAGGAGAATGTCGACCTCCTCGAGCCAGCCGGCCTGCAGCGAATCCAGCACCTCACGCACGGGCTGGCGCTCGGCGTACATGGTGCCCAACTCGTCCCCAGTAGGGCCGTCGAGGATCGGAGACCGCCAACACCGAAGAGGCGGTGTTGCCCCAGGTGAAGCGTCCCGGGCCCAGGTGCATGCACAGGGACAGGAAGTCCGGGCGAGCAGCATTGAGGCCGGACCGTCGATGAATGTTCCCTCGTAGTGATCGGCCAGCACGGCACGCGCCTGACGCCAGGAGACAGGGCCGACGTCGATGGCTTCACGCAGCAGTTGCCGGGAGCGCATCAGGCGCAGGTGCGACAGCTGGTAGGGGGTTGCCGGGTCCACGAGGGCCTGGGCGTAGTCCGGTTCGGTCACCGGCGCCCCAACCTCCCGCATGTGTTCCACCAAGCCCTCGGATGCGCGGGTCCATTCAGTGCGGATCGTGGGTTCGTTGGATATGGATGCGGAGGCCTCTGTCACCCGTCGGGCGGCCCAGTGTCGCCCCGAGGTCTCAAGCACCCACATCTCGTGACGGTCCGTGATGAAGAAGGAGTTGTCGTAGCCGCCGTGGCAAGCGGCTTTACCCACGCCGCCGGAGGAGTACTGGCCGTGTCGTACGATCAGCTGGGTGATGACGTCGACGGCTCGCTCTGCGGTGGCGCCTCGTTCGAGACCCAGACGCAATAGCTCCATGCCCTCCAGTCCCGGTGTGGGACCGTTGCCCGCGCGGTCGTCCGCCGCGGCCCGCATGAAGTCCCGGGTGAACTGCGCCTCGTTGCCGATGGCCACGACTGCCTCGTTGATGCCCTCCTCATGGCCCCAGCACCAGTAGGGGGACGATCCCAAGTGGGCCAGCGACGGGGCGTCATCGATCTCGAGGTAGGCGAGGCGCAGGGTGCCGCCCCGTCACGGGAAGCAATCCGGTGAATCGGTTGGCATTCCCGCGCGGGGCGGTCGCTGTTCTTGCCCAGCACCGGACTTCCCGTCCAGGTGTGGTTTGCGTTGATGCCGTAGCTGTCACAACTCCATGAATGTTGGAACATGGTCCTGACTCCACCTGAAGTCCGGCACGCCGACGCCTCTGTCGGGTGCTTGAGGTCCACGCTAGGCGGGGTGGCGCGTGTTGGTATGTGGTCCGCGTGGACGTGATGGATTCCTCTACCCGGAGCTTGGACAGATGCACGAATGGTCGGCGTCGAGAACTGTCAGTGGGATCCGCCACAATGGGGCGCATGGCTCTCACCCCCGAACTCACCGCCCGTCTCAAGCGAAATCCCGACGGCCTGGTACCCGCAGTCGTCGCCGACGCGACGAGCGGTGCCGTGCTGATGATGGCCTGGATGGACGACGAGGCCTTGGACCGCACGCTGACCACGCGCAAGGCGACCTACTGGTCTCGCAGCCGCAATGAGTACTGGGTCAAGGGCGAGACCTCCGGCCACACCCAGCATGTGCGAGAGGTGCGCCTGGACTGCGACGGCGACACCCTGTTGCTGAAGGTGGACCAGACCGGCGGCGCCTGCCACACCGGCGACGCGACCTGCTTCGACGCCGACCTGCTCCTGGGCGAGGAGGATGCGTGATCACCCCGGACCTCGAGGGATTCCGCGCCCAGGCCGAGGCCGGGCGCCGGGTGATCAGCGTGCACACCCGCCTGCTGGCCGACGACCTCACCCCGATCGGGCTGTACCAGCAACTGTGCGAAGGCCGCGAGCTGACCTACCTCTTCGAGTCCGCCGATGCCGGGGTCTGGTCGCGGTGGAGCTTCGTCGGGGTCAATGCCGCCGCCACCCTGACCGAGACCGACGGCAAGGCCGAGTGGTTGGGCCGTGAGCTGGCCGGCCTGTCCACCGACGCCGACCCGTTGACGGCGCTGCGGCAGACCCTCGACGTGCTGCACACGGACCGCGATCCCGAGCTGCCGCCCTTCAGCTCCGGGATGGTGGGTTACCTCGGCTACGACGTGGTCCGACGCCTCGAGAGCCTGCCGGACACCTGCGTCGATGACCTGGAGCTACCGGAACTGGTGATGATGCTGGCCAGTGACGTGGCCGTGCTCGACCACCACAAGGGCGAGGTGTGGCTGATCGCCAATGCCGTGAACTTCGACGACTCCCCGGACGGCCTGGAGAGTGCGCACGCAGATGCCGTGGCCCGGGTGACGGCCATGGCGGAGCAGCTGGCGCGGCCTCGTCCGTCGCTTGTCTCCCGCCAGGCACCCTCCACCACCCCGGTGCCGGTGCGCCAGCGCAGCGACGAGGAGTTCTGTGCCATGGTCGAGGCCGCCAAGGAGCACGTGCGGGCCGGTGACATCTTCCAGGTGGTCCCCAGCCAGCGCTTCGACCTGACCACGAGCGCCGACGACCTGTCCATCTACCGGGAGCTGCGCAACACCAACCCCAGCCCCTACCTGTACCTGATGCGCCTGCCCGGATTCAGCATCATCGGCTCCAGCCCGGAGGCCCTGGTCACGGTCTCCGACGGCACCGCCACCACTCATCCGATCGCCGGCACCCGGCCGCGCGGCGCCACGCCCGCCGAGGACCGTCAGCACGAACTGGACCTGCTCGCCGACGATAAGGAACGGGCCGAGCACCTGATGCTGGTGGACCTGGGCCGCAATGACCTGGGGCGCGTCTGTGAGCCCGGCAGCATCGAGGTGACCGAGTTCATGCAGGTGCGCCGCTACAGCCACGTGATGCACCTGGAGGCTTCGGTCGTCGGAAGGGTGGCACAGGGTCGCACCGGTCTGGACGTCATGTTGGCCTGCTTCCCGGCCGGGACCCTGTCCGGAGCGCCCAAGGTCCGTGCGATGCAGATCATCGACGAACTGGAAGCCACTCGACGGGGTACCTATGGGGGCGTGGTGGGCTACTTCGACTTCGCCGGCAATGCCGATGCCGCCATCGCCATCCGCACGGCGCTGCTCAAGGACGGCGTCGCCCATGTGCAGGCCGGCGCAGGGATCGTCGACGACTCCGTGCCGTCCAGCGAGAACGTCGAATGCCAGAACAAGGCCCGCGCGGTGCTCAATGCCGTGGCCCGTGCCGAGGCGCTGCACCGGATGGGGAAGGACGCATGACCCCGGCACGCACGCGGCTGACGAGCTGGTTGGCACTGCTGGCGGGCGCGGTGCTCGCGCTGGTCTTCGCCAAGGACTCCGGAGAACACGCCGATGCCGCGAGGGCTATTGGCTGGGCCCTGCTGGCGGCGCTGGGGGTGAGTCTCCTGCTGGCAGTCTGGGGGCGGCGCCTGGTGGCCGTCCTCGAGCTTGCCCTGGCCGTCGGTCTGGGCCTGCTGGTGCTGTTCGGCGAAGGGGACCGCAAGCTCCTGCTGGGTGTCGCGCTGGCGATTGTCGGCGCCGTGCTGCAGCTCGTCATGGCCCATCGGTGGCCCACGCGAGCGGACCGTTTCCAACGCCAAGGTTCCGCAGTGCAGCACCCCACCAGCGATCTCGACGTCTGGAAGGCGCTCGACGCCGGACTTGACCCCACCAGCGATGACTTTGACGGTAGTCTCGCTGGGCGAGAGACTTCTCCCAACAAGACTCAGCCGCGCCCCGTCGTAGGGGCCGACCAGGAGGATCAGCAATGAGCTACGCGGGCATGCAGACCGTGAAGAATGTCAAGCGCGAGCAGCAGCTCCGTTACGAGGAGGGCAAGTCGCCTGCCGCGTGGGCCGGATCCTGGATCGCGCTGATCGGCTTCGTCATCCTCACCTACACCACCACCTTCGGCTTCGAGAAGTTCGGTTGGATGGGCGTCTACATCTCGGGAGCGATGGTGCTGATTGGTGGGCTCGTCACCCTCGTGATGAAGGTCCAGGGCTACGGCACCCCGCCCAGGAACCTGTGAGCGGCAGCCACATGGAGGCCACGGTCCTCGACCAGATCATTGTCGGGGTCCGTGCCGACCTCGCAGAGCGCAAGGCTGTCCACAGCCTGGCGGACCTCGAGGCCCGGATCGCGACGCGTCAGGCACCGCTGGACGTCCTGACTCGTCTTCGCACGCCCGGGCTGAGCGTGATCAGCGAGGTCAAGCGGTCCAGCCCCAGCAAGGGAGCCTTGGCCACCATCGAGGACCCGGCCGCCCTGGCCACACGCTATGAGTTGGGTGGAGCACATGCCATCAGCGTCCTGACGGAGAAGCACCGCTTCAACGGCAGCCTTGCCGACCTCGACGCGGTGCGAGTCGCCGTCCAGATCCCCGTGCTGCGCAAGGACTTCGTCGTCGACGACTACCAGGTCTGGGAGGCCCGTGCCCATGGGGCCGATCTGGTCCTGCTGATCGTCGCCGCCCTGGACGACGCGGACCTGCAGCGGCTGCACCAGCTGGTGCTGGACTTGGGCATGACCCCCCTGGTGGAGGTCCATACCCCGGACGAGACCCGCCGCGCCGTGGACCTGGGAGCACGCCTGATCGGCGTCAACAACCGCAATCTCAAGACGCTGGACGTGGACCTGGCACAGTTCGGCCGTCTGGTAGACCTGATTGACAACGACGCGGTGAAGGTGGCCGAGTCCGGCATCCTCACTCCCGACGATGCCGCGCTGGTGCACCGCCAAGGAGCCGACGTCGTGCTCGTCGGCGAGGCACTGGTGCGCCACGGCGATCCGACCTCGGCGATCCGCGCCATGGTCGAGGCCGCCGGCACCCGCTGATCCCGTCGCCGGGAAGCCCCCCCGTTCCACCACTGTCTGGAGACACGATGAGCCTGCCCGACGCACACGGACATTTCGACGACTTCGGGGGTCGTTTCGTCCCCGAGGCCCTGCAGGCGGCGCTGGACGAGCTCCAGGCCGCCTTCGCCGTGGCCCAGGACGATCCGGACTTCCACGCCGAGCTGACACGCCTGCGCCGTGACTACGCCGGCCGCCCCACGCCGATCTGGCAGGCCGACCGCTTCGCCGAGCACTGCGCCGCGGAGGGTTCGCAGGGCGCCACCATCGTGCTGAAGCGCGAGGACCTCAACCACACCGGCAGCCACAAGGTGAACAATGTGCTCGGCCAGGCGCTGCTCACCAAGCGGATGGGCAAGACCCGCGTCATCGCGGAGACCGGCGCTGGCCAGCACGGCGTCGCCACAGCCACCGCCGCCGCCCTGATGGGGCTGGAGTGCCGGATCTACATGGGCAAGGTGGACACCGAACGTCAGGCGCTGAATGTGGCGCGGATGCAGATGCTGGGTGCCGAGGTGGTCGCCGTCGAGGCCGGTTCGATGACCCTCAAGGACGCCATGAACGAGGCGATGCGGGACTGGGTCACCAATGTGGACCGCACGCACTACCTGATCGGCACCGTCGCTGGTCCCGCTCCCTTCCCGCAGTTGGTGCGCGAGTACCAGCGGATCATCTCCACTGAAACTCGCGCGCAGGTGCTGGAGCGTTATGGCCGCCTGCCCGATGCCGTCACGGCCTGCGTGGGTGGTGGTTCGAATGCGATGGGCATCTTCGCGGACTTCATCCCCGACGAGGAAGTCGGTCTCTACGGTTTCGAGGCGGCCGGCGACGGCGTCGAGACCGGCCGTCATGCCGCCACCATCACTGCTGGCCGGATGGGCGTGCTGCACGGCATGCGCACCTATGTCCTGATGGACGAGGACGGCCAGACCATCGAGTCCCATTCCATCTCCGCAGGCCTCGACTACCCGGGCGTCGGGCCGGAACACGCATGGTTGGCCAAGACCGGCCGCGCCAGCTACCTGCCCGTCACCGACGAGGAGGCGATGCAGGCGCTGAAGCTGCTCACCCAGACCGAGGGCATCATGCCGGCCATCGAGAGCGCGCATGCCGTCGCGGGCGCCCGTCGGCTGGCCCTCGAACTCACCGCGAAGAATCCCGACGTGAAGCCGCTGATCGTGATCAACATCTCGGGCCGTGGTGACAAGGACGTGGACACCGCGATCAAGTACTTCGGCATCGACGGCAGCGTCGACGACGTGGCCGGACGAATGGAGCGGAGCGACGTGGCCGACAAGATGGAGCGGAGCGACGTGGCCGACAAGATGGAGCAGAAGTGACCAGCTACCCCAACACCCCCTTCGGAGACGAGGCTCGCCTGGGTCGCTCCGGGCATGCCTATGCCGCCGCCCGCAACGAGGGGCGCGCGGCGCTGGTCGGTTACCTTCCCGTCGGCTACCCGGATGTGCCCGGTTCCATCGAGGCCATGACGGCGCTGTGCGAGGGAAGCGACGGAGTGGGCGTCGACATCGTCGAGGTAGGCATGCCCTATTCGGACCCGGTGATGGACGGTCTGGTCATCCAGCACGCCACCACCAAGGCGCTCGCCAATGGCGTGCGGACCCGCGACGTCCTCACCGCCGTCGAGGCCGTCGCGAAGGCCGGCAAGCAGGCCACTGCGATGATCTACTGGAACCTGGTGGAGACCTACGGCGTCGACGCCTTTGCCCGCGACTTCGCCGCTGCCGGTGGTGCCGGCCTGATCACCCCGGACCTCACCCCGGACGAGGCCGATGCCTGGCTGGCGGCCTCCGACGAGCATGGGCTGGACCGGATCTTCCTGGTGGCGCCATCGTCCACCCACGAGCGGCTCCGCTCCACCCTGGAGGCCTGCCGGGGCTGGGTCTACGCAACCAGTGTGATGGGCGTGACCGGAACCCGCACCAGCACCAGCTCCGCGGCTCCCGCCCTGGTGGCCAGGGTTCGCGAGGCTCAGCCCGCACTGCCTGTCGGCGTCGGGCTGGGCGTCTCCAATGGTGCCCAGGCGAAGGAACTCGCACAGGTGTCCGATGGCGTGATCGTCGGATCGGCGCTGGTCAAGCACCTGATGGCGAACGAGGAGTCCGGCTCCCGGGATCTGTCCGCCTTGCGCCACCTGGTCGACGACCTGGCCCGCGGCGTGCGTGGCGAGGCCTGAGGTCCACGACGTGTTGCTGCTTCCCCAGTCGATCCCCAGCCCTGGTTGGTCCGCCTTCCACTTGGGACCGCTGACCATCCATGCCTACGCCCTGTGCATCCTGGCCGGCATCGTCGCCGGCTGGTCGTTGGCGGTGCGACGTTTCACGGCCCGTGGGGGAGACCGCGACCACTTCGAGGAGATCATCGGGGCCTCGGTGCTGGCCGGTATCGTCGGAGCACGCCTGTACCACGTCATCACCGATCACCAGCTTTACTTCGGCGCGGGTCGACGGCCCATCGAGGCGCTCTACATCTGGAATGGCGGGTTGGGCATCTGGGGCGGCGTCGCGCTCGGCGGCATCACGGCATGGCTGCTGTGCCGCCGCAAGGGCGTCGACTTCTCCGTGCTGGCCGATGCCGGTGCTCCCGGTCTGATCCTGGCCCAGGCCATCGGGCGGCTGGGCAACTGGTTCAACCAGGAGCTCTTCGGCCGCCCCACCACCCGTCCTTGGGGCCTGGAGATCGACGCGGTGCACCGCCCCGACGGCTTCGAGCAGTTCGCCACCTTCCATCCAACCTTCGCCTACGAGATGCTGTGGAACCTGGCCGGGGTCGCCTTCCTGCTCTGGGCCGAGCGCCGTTTCCGCCTCGCCCACGGACGCGTCTTCGCCCTCTACGTGGCCTACTACTGCGCAGGGCGGTTGTGGATCGAGCACCTGCGGATCGATCCGGTCAATACCGCGGCGGGCTTCCGGCTGAACGAGTACACCTCGGTGATCGTCCTGCTGTGTGCGGTGATCGTCTTCATGCTGTTGTCCCGACGGCATGAGAACGACGAGGCCAGCGGCTTGCCACAGGCGTGAGCGTCACTGGCCGTAGGAGAAGCGCCGGTCCGCGAACAGCAGGTGGTTGAGCCGCTTTCGCATGTGTCCCAGCCTGCTTGCGTCGGGGCTTTCGTCCGGTGTGGAGAGGATGAAGCGGAGGATGCTGCCACCGTCCTTGGGGCTGATCTCGAAGTCGAGGACATCGTTCGGTCTGGAGGGCCACAGCGAACTCCACCGGACGTGATGGCTCTCCTCGGCCTGCAGCACGATGGGTGGCCTCTCGTCCTCCAAGAGCACCAACCAAGGACTGGTCCCGGGCGCCTTTGGTTCGGCGAGGGACTGGAACACGATGCGCGGCGGCGCCGGCAATGGCCGTGCTCGATATCCCAGGATCTCCAGGCACCGGAAGTATAGGGAGGTGGAGCGCCCGTAGGGCCCGCGCGGACGCACCAGACACGTCCACGAATTGGACCCGAAACATTCCCGAAACACAGCGGCCCTAGCGTTTTGCCACGATCGGTGCCATGAGGCCTGCTGTGGTCAGGGTGCCGATCTCCCTGTCGGGCAACCGGCACTGTCAGATCGGAGAATCGCATGGCTCGTGAAGTCTTCACGCACCGTCCCCAGCAGGGTCTCTATGACCCATCCTTCGAGCACGATGCCTGTGGCGTCGCCTTCGTCGCACGCCTGACCGGCGTCGCCGACCACGACATCGTCGAACAGGGCCTGGAGGCCCTGCGCAATCTTGACCACCGCGGTGCCACCGGTGCCGACGAGGCCGCCGGTGACGGGGCGGGCATCCTGATCCAGGTGCCCGACGCCTTCCTGCGCGAGGCCTGCGACTTCGACTTGCCCGAGGCCGGCGCCTACGCCGTGGGCTTGGCCTTCCTGCCCGTCGACGAGGCCGACCGCGACATGGCCCGCATCACCATCGAGAAGATCGCCGTCGAGGAGCGCCTCGAGGTGCTCGGCTGGCGCGAGGTCCCCGTCCGGACCGATTCGCTGAGCCCCATCTCGCTGGGGGCCATGCCGCACATGGCCCAGCTGCTGGTCTCCAGCCGCGGTGGCGAGACCGGTCTGGACCTGGACCGCCTGGTCTACGTGCTGCGCAAGCGCGCCCAGAACGAGGCGGGCGTCTACTTCTCCTCGCTGAGCGCACGGACCCTTGTCTACAAGGGCATGCTGACCACCGACCAGCTGGAGGAGGTCTACCCCGAGCTGCACGACGAGCGGATGACCTCGGCGCTGGCGCTGGTGCACTCCCGCTTCAGCACCAACACCTTCCCCGCCTGGGAGCTCAGCCACCCCTTCCGGATGATCGCCCACAACGGCGAGATCAACACCGTCAAGGGAAACCGCAACTGGATGCGCGCCCGTGAGGCCCTGTTGCGCTCCGACGTGATCCCCGGAGACCTGGAGCGACTGTTCCCGATCTGCACGCCGTCGGGCTCCGACTCGGCCAGCTTCGACGAGGTGCTCGAACTGCTGCACCTGGGTGGCCGCAAGCTGCCGCAGGCTGTGCTGATGATGATTCCCGAGGCCTGGCAGAACAACACCGAGATGAGTCCGGCCCGCCGCGCCTTCTACGAATTCCATTCCAATGTGATGGAGCCCTGGGACGGCCCCGCCTGCGTGACCTTCACCGATGGCACCCAGATCGGCGGCGTGCTGGACCGCAATGGTCTGCGCCCCGCCCGCTACTGGGTGACCACCGACGACCGCGTGATCTTCGCCTCCGAGGCGGGTGTGCTGCCCGTCGCGCCTGCCGACGTCATCCAGAAGGGTCGTCTGCAGCCGGGCCGGATGTTCCTGGTGGACCTCGATGAGCACCGCATCGTGGAGGACGACGAGATCAAGGACGCCCTGGCCGCAGAGCACCCCTACGCCGAGTGGCTGGAAGAGGGCCAGCTGAACCTCGACGAGCTGCCGGAGCGCACCCACATCGTGCACTCGCACGCGTCGGTCACCCGCCGCCAGCAGCTCTTCGGCTACACCCATGAGGAGCTGCGCCTGGTCGTCGCCCCAATGGCCAACACCGGCGCGGAGACCATCGGCTCGATGGGCACCGACACGCCGCTGGCCGCGCTGAGCGACCGGCCGAAGATGATCTTCGACTACTTCACCCAGCTCTTCGCGCAGGTCACCAACCCGCCGCTGGACGCCATTCGGGAGGAGCTGGTCACCAGCCTGGCCGGATCCATCGGCCCCGAGGCGAACCTGCTGACCCCTGGCCCGGAGTCCTGCCGCCAGATGGTGATCCCGTACCCGATCCTGGACTCCGACCAGCTGGCCAAGATCATCCGGATCAACTCCGACGGCGAGCACCCGGACTACCAGACGCACGTCGTGCGTGGCCTCTACGAGGTCGACGGCGGGGGAGAGGCCCTGCGCGCCAAGCTCGACGAGATCCGTGCCGAGGTCAGCCAGGCCATCGCCGACGGCGCCCGCACCATCGTGCTCAGCGACCGGCACGCCAACCGTGAACTGGCGCCGATCCCGTCGCTCTTGCTCACCAGCGCCATCCACCACCACCTGGTCCGGGAGAAGACCCGCACCCAGGTGGGGCTGGTCGTCGAGGCCGGCGACGTGCGCGAGGTGCACCACGTGGCCCTGCTGGTCGGCTTCGGTGCTGCCGCCGTGAACCCATACCTGGTCTTCGAGTCCGCCGAGGACATGGCCCGCCATGAGCTCTACGTGCAGACCGAGCCCGAGAAGGCCATCAAGAACGTCTACAAGTCCCTCGGCAAGGGCGTGCTCAAGGTGATGAGCAAGATGGGCGTCTCCACCATCCAGAGCTACACCGGTGCCCAGATCTTCGAGGCCATCGGACTGAAGAGCGACTTCGTGGAGGAGTTCTTCACCGGCACCCCGAGCCGGATCGAGGGCATTGGTCTGGACGAGGTGGCCCGCGAGGTGCAGCTGCGTCACGAGCGCGCCTACCCGATCACCTCGGTCACCCCGCACCGCACCCTCGACGTCGGCGGCGAGTACCAGTGGCGACGTGAGGGAGAGGAGCACCTGTTCAACCCCGAGACGGTCTTCCGCCTGCAGCACGCCACCCAGACGGGACGCTATGACGTCTTCAAGCGGTACACGGACCTGGTCAACGAGAACTCCCGCCGCCTGATGACGCTGCGTTCCCTGTTGGAGTTCAACTCTGACCATGAGGCGGTCAGCGTCGACGAGGTGGAGCCGGTCAGCGAGATCGTCAAGCGTTTCTCCACCGGCGCGATGAGTTACGGCTCGATCAGCAAGGAGGCGCACGAGACGCTGGCGATCGCCATGAACCGGATCGGCGGCAAGTCCAACACCGGTGAGGGCGGCGAGGACTCCGAACGCCTGCACGACCCGGCGCGCTGCTCCGCGATCAAGCAGGTGGCCTCCGGCCGCTTCGGTGTCACCAGCGAGTACCTGTCCTACGCCACCGACATCCAGATCAAGATGGCCCAGGGCGCCAAGCCCGGCGAGGGCGGTCAGCTGCCCGGCCCGAAGGTCTACCCGTGGGTGGCCAGCACCCGTCACTCCACGCCCGGCGTCGGGCTCATCTCCCCGCCACCGCACCACGACATCTACTCGATCGAGGACCTCAAGCAGTTGATCCACGACCTCAAGTGCGCGAACCCGAAGGCACGGGTGCATGTGAAGCTGGTGGCCGAGGTCGGCGTCGGCACGGTTGCGGCCGGTGTGGCCAAGGCGAAGGCCGACGTGGTCCTGATCAGTGGCCACGACGGCGGCACCGGTGCGGCGCCGCTCACGTCGCTGAAGCACGCCGGCGGGCCCTGGGAGCTCGGCCTGGCCGAGGCCCAGCAGACCCTGCTTGTCAACGGCCTGCGTGACCGGGTGGTGGTGCAGTGCGACGGCCAGCTCAAGACCGGCCGCGACGTCGTGATTGCCGCCCTGCTGGGAGCCGAGGAGTTCGGCTTCGCCACCACCGCCCTGGTGGTCAGCGGCTGCATCATGATGCGCGTCTGCCACAAGGACACCTGCCCGGTGGGCATCGCCACCCAGAACCCGGCGCTGCGCGAGCACTACCACGGGCAGGCCGAGCACGTCGTGAACTTCATGGAGTTCATCGCGCAGGAGGTGCGGGAGATCCTGGCCCAGCTGGGCTTCCGCAGCATCCAGGAGGCCGTCGGCCACGTCGAGGTGCTCAATGCGCGCACCGCGGTGGACCACTGGAAGGCGCAGGGGCTGGACCTGTCCCCGGTGCTGCAGCAGATCGAGGTGCCCGAAGGCACCGCGCTGCACTCCACCACCAGCCAGGACCACGGCCTGCAGGCCAAGCTCGACGCGGAACTGGTCACCCTGGCCCGTCCGGCGCTGGAGCACGGCGAGAAGGTGGCGCACAGCCTGGCCATCCGCAATGTGGACCGCACGGTGGGCACCATCCTGGGTCACGAGGTCACCATGGCCACCACCGGCAAGGGGCTGGACGATGACACCATCGCGTTCACCTTCACCGGAACCGCCGGCCAGTCCTTCGGCGCCTTCGTGCCGCGCGGCATCACGCTGCGTCTGGTGGGCGACTCGAACGACTACGTCGGCAAGGGACTGTGCGGCGGCAGGATCGTCGTGACTCCGGGTGAGGACGTGACCTTCGACCCGGCGACGCAGATCGTGGCCGGCAATGTGATCGGCTACGGCGCCACCAGTGGACAGATCTTCCTGCGAGGCATCGTCGGCGAGCGCTTCTGCGTCCGCAATTCCGGGGCCACCGCGGTGGTCGAGGGCGTGGGAGACCATGCGCTGGAGTACATGACCGGTGGCGAGGCCCTGATCCTGGGCGTCACGGGCCGCAATGTGGCCGCGGGCATGAGCGGCGGTTCCGCGTGGGTGCTGGACCTCGACGAGGCCCGACTCAACACCGAGTTGGTCGATGCGCACCGCCCTTCCCAGAAGGACATCGCCCGGATCCGGGAACTGCTCCAGATGCACCGCAGCCAGACGGGTTCCACCGTCGCCGACGCCCTGCTGGGCCACGACGATTCCTGGCTGGGTGAGCACTTCACCAGCATCGTCCCGCGCGACTACGCCCGGGTGATCAAGGCCCGCGAGGACGCCATCCTCGCCGGCATCAAGGAAGACGAAATGACCGATCTCATGATGGAGGCAGCTCATGGCTGATCCGCGCGGATTCATCACCAAGCAGCGCCAGCTGGCCGAGCGTCGTCCCGTCGACGAGCGCCTGACCGACTGGCAGGAGGTCTACCCGGGCACGCCCGGCCGCTCGCTGCTGCCGATCATCACCGAGCAGGCAAGCCGGTGCATGGACTGCGGCATTCCCTTCTGCCACACCGGATGCCCGCTGGGAAACCTGATCCCGGAGTGGAATGACCTGATCTGGCGCGACGAGTGGACCAGTGCGCTGGAGCGGCTGCACGCCACCAACAACTTCCCGGAGTTCACCGGGCGGTTGTGCCCGGCGCCGTGCGAGACGGCCTGCGTGGTGGGCATCAGCCGCGAGCCGGTGACCATCAAGAACATCGAGGTCTCCATCATCGACAAGGCCTGGGATGACCGACGGGTGGTGCCGCAGCAGCCGCAGTGGCACTCGCTGAAGACCGTCGCTGTCGTCGGGTCCGGGCCGGCCGGCCTGGCCGTCGCCCAGCAGCTCACCCGGGCCGGGCACACGGTGGTCGTCTACGAGCGGGCCGACGCGATCGGTGGTCTGCTGCGTTACGGCATCCCCGAGTTCAAGATGGAGAAGGCGGTGGTGGACCGTCGGCTGAAGCAGATGCGGCTGGAGGGGACGGTCTTCAAGACCAATACACCCATCGGTCCCGGTGCGGACAGCGAGGGCGGCATCTCCGGGGAGCAGCTGCGGGAACGTTTCGACGCGGTGGTGCTGACCATCGGTTCCACCGTGCCGCGCGCCCTGCAGGTGCCGGGCAGTGACCTGGACGGTATCCATCAGGCGATGGACTACCTGACCCAGGCGACCCAGCGCCTCGCGACGGCCGAGCCTGTCGAGGCCCGCGAGCCTGCCGAGGGCCAGATCCACGCCAAGGGCAAGCACGTCGTGGTGATCGGCGGTGGCGACACCTCCAATGATTGCCTGGGCACTGCGCTTCGTCAGGGCGCGGCGTCGGTGACGCAGTTGGAGATCATGCCGCAGCCGCCCGAGACCAGGCCGGAGAACCAGCCGTGGCCCACCTACCCGATGATCTACCGGATCGCGTCGGCCAATGAGGAGGGTGGCGAGCGGATGTATGCCGTCAACACCTCCGAGTTCGTCGGGGAAGACGGACACGTCACCGGGCTGCGCCTGTCCGAGGTGACGTTCGAGGGCGGCAAGCTGGTCACCGTCGAGGGCACCGAGCGGGAGCTGAAGGCGGACCTGGTGCTGCAGGCCATGGGCTTCCTGCACCCGGAGGGCGACGGAATCGTCGCGGAACTGGGGCTGGAAGTGGACGAGCGGGGCAACATCCGCCGTGGCGACGACTACCAGACCAATGTTCCCGGTGTCTTCGCCGCGGGTGACTGCGGCCGGGGGCAGTCGCTGATCGTCTGGGCCATCGCGGAGGGACGGGCGTGCGCCAATGGCATCGACGCCTTCCTGGCCGGGGCGCCCAGCAAGCTGCCGCGCCCCATCGGTCCCGAGGTGCGCCAGCTGATGGCCTGAGCCTGAAAGCCCGGCTACGACTCCCATTCGATGGAGTGGTAGCCGGGTGCGGCATCGGTCAGTGCGCAATGGAGCGTGGATTCACCACTCAGCACCGGACGGTCCAGCCGGTGACCAGCGCCGTCGCGCGGGAATGCATGGCATCGGAAGTAGTTGCGGGGGGTCTTGTCGACGAAGTCGACGGTGAGGGAGAAGTACTTGGCCGGCATGCCCAACCCGTAGCCGACGGACGTGACGGGCGCGGTGTCGGCAGCGAAGTTCACTTCGTGTTGCGCCATCACGATCGTGTCCCGCTTGACGGGCTGGTCCAAGCCGAATTCCAGCACCGAGAGATCTGGCGAGACCCGGATCTGTCGGCGTAGGGGAGCAATGCCGTCTCCGCGGGCCTCCACGTCGGCCTCGCCGGCCCTGTCCACTGCAATGGCCCAACCCTGGGCCCCCGAGACGACGGCGCGGAAGCCGATCCGGGTGGTGATCGAGCGTTGCCGTCCAGTGCTGTCCACCGTGGCGTGGTGGAAGACCAGCTCGGGACGCCACATCCCCAAGGGGGGAAGGTCGAAGCGCTGCTGCAGGTCCGCGACGAGCGGGTCCTGTTCCAGTCGTGAGACCAGATCCTGCTGCTCCGGTTGGGTGCGGATGGCGGACGTCAGGTGGTTGCGCGGTACCTGGAGCACCGTCTCCAGCGCGTGGACGACGTCGAGGGAGCGGGCCCGGGTGGGCAGTGAACGCCCTGAGCACCAGTAGCTGAGGGTGGCAATGGAGACGGGCTGGCCCAAAGCTGCCAGATGGGCCTTGACCCGGGCCAGGGAGAGGCCGCGCTCGGTGATGGCATTCGTCAGCAGCGTGCTGAACTGCGCATCTTCCACCGAGCCGTCGGGGATGGGTTCCATGCAGGGATTTCCTTCAGCCGCAGGGTTTGGCACGTCTGCCCGAGGTTACCCGATCCAGTAGGCGCGAGCCCGCGCAGGGCTTGGCCGGGGCCGATGCGGCGGTTCGGCCCCGGCGCTCGGCCTCAGCGGCGCGGCGGCGTGCCCTCGGCATTGGCGACGACGGCGTCCATCATCACCCTGACTCCCTTGGCCAGCGCGGGCACCTGCACCACGCGTCGGGCCGGGACACCACCGGGGAAGTACTCCGCATAGGCGGCCTGCAGCTCGTCGAGCTCGCCCAGGTCTGCCACGAAGACGTTCACCTTGACCACGTCGGCCAGGCTGTGTCCGATGCTCTCCACGATGGCCTTGAGGTTGGCCAGGCACTGGCCAGCCTGCTCCTTGGCGCCACCGGCAACCAGTGCACCGGTGGCGTCGAAGGGCAGGAGTGCGGAGACGTTGTTGTAGTGGGAGAAGGCGACGCTCTGGGTGCTCATGGCATCGCGTGGGGCCTGGTCGGTGTTCGCGGCCCAGATGACCAGCCCGTGGCGGTCCTCGACGGCCTGGGGCGGGGTGCCGTCGCCATGGGAGAGCACGGCCTCCACCTGCACTCGGGCGCCCTCCGGGAGCCCGGTGACGGCAACGATGCTGCGGGCCGGCAGGTATCCCGCCGTGCGCGCGATGGCCGAATCGGGGAAGAAGGTGGAGTACACCTCGTCGACGGCGGGCACATCGGCCAGATCGAGCAGGTGGATGGTGATCTTCACGATGTCGTCGAAGGGGGCGTCGATGCCCTCCATGATCGCCTTGATGTTGGCGAGGCACCGGGTGGTCTGTTCCGCGATGCCGCCGGCGACCAGCGTGCCGGTCTCCGGGTCGATCGGCAGCTGCGCCGAGAGGTTGTTGTAGTGCGAGAAGGCGACGCTCTGGGTGGAGCAGGCGTTGCTGGGGGCCTGCGCCACATTGCGCGCGACCTTGACCAGGTCGCCGGGCTGCGGGGCATCGGGGATGGTGCCCACGCCGTTGGAGACGACGGCCTCGATCTGCACCGCTGCCCCCAGCGGCAGGGCCGTCACGGCCAGGTTGGTGCGGGTGGGCAGGTAGTCGCCGTAGAACTCGCCGCAGACCTCGTCGACCGCAGCCAGGTCGGCAATGTCGGTGAGCATCACGGTGAGGCGGATGACGTCGTCGAGGGTGTGGTCGATTCCCTCGATGACGGTCTTGAGGTTGGTGAGGCACTGCCTGGCCTGCTCGGTGATGCCGCCGGCCACGAGCTCCCCGGTGGCGGCCGCGACGGGCAGCTGGGCAGAAAGGTGGTTGTAGTGCGAGAAGGCGACCGTCTGCGAGGAATGTCCCTCGTCGAGGGGAGCCAGGGAGGTGTTGCGCGCGAGCACTGCATTGCTGGGTGCCATGGTGTGCACTCCTTCTTCGTTGGTGTGACGTCTTGCTCCGGGCTGGAGCCGTCGTCGGCATGTACACACCCAAATTCCGCCGACAACACTGGCCGTACGGCAACGCTGCCGTACGGCTCGGCCCGGGAGATCGGGCCTGTCCCAGAATGATACACGCGTACCAGATGATGTGAAGGGGATGTCCCCATGTTCCTGCACGCACGCCCCCGCCCGCTCGGGGTAGATTGGCTGCTCCGCAACGCTGAGAAAGAGGGCGCACCCACCCCATGGTTGACAACTTCGTCCACCTGCACACGCACACCGAGTACTCGATGCTCGACGGTGCCGCGAAGAACTCCAAGCTCTTCGCCGAGGTTGCCCGTCAGGGCATGCCGGCCATCGCCATGACCGACCACGGCAACATGTTCGGTGCCTACGAGTTCCACAAGCTCGGCAAGGACTACGAGGGCGTCAAGGCGATCATCGGCATCGAGGCCTATGTCGCCCCGTCGTCGCGTCACTCACGGTCGCAGGAGTACTGGGCCACCGGCCGGCATGACAGCGGTGACGCCTCGGTGGAGGGCGGCAAGGACGTTTCCGGCGGTGGCCGCTACACCCACATGACCATGTGGGCGCAGAATGCGACGGGTCTTCGCAACCTCTTCCGGTTGAGCTCGCTGGCCAGCTTCGAGGGCTACTACATGAAGCCCCGCATGGACCGGGAGATCATCAGCGAGTGGTCCGAGGGCATCATCGCCACCACCGGCTGCCCGTCCGGCGAGGTGCAGACGCGGCTGCGGCTGGGGCAGTTCGACGAGGCCGTCGCGGCAGCCGCCGCCTACCAGGAGATCTTCGGGCGTGAGAACTACTTCCTGGAGCTGATGGACCACGGCATCGACATCGAGCGCAATGTGCGAGAAGACCTGCTGCGCGTCGCCAAGAAGCTGAACATCCCGCTGCTGGCCACCAACGACTCCCACTACGTCACCGAGGACCAGGCCGACAGCCACGACGACCTGCTGTGCGTGGGCGTGGGCCGCAACAAGGACGACCCCAACCGCTTCCGCTTCAACGGCTCCGGCTACTACATCAAGAGCTCCGAGGAGATGCGCAAGCTCTTCAGTGAGCTGCCGGAGGCGTGCGACAACACCCTCGCGATCGCCGAGCGGATCGAGAGCTACGACGACGTCTTCAAGCACGTCGACCGGATGCCGCAGTTCGACGTCCCCGAGGGGGAGACCCAGAACTCGTGGCTGCGCAAGAAGGTTGCCGAGGGAATCACCGTGCGTTACGGGGAGAACCCCTCGCAGGAGGTGCTGGAGCGCGTCGAGACGGAGCTCAAGGTCATCGAGCCGCTGGGCTTCAGCTCCTACTTCCTGGTGGTCTCCGACATCTGCAATGCCGCCCGGGACATGGGCGTGGCCGTCGGACCGGGGCGAGGATCCGCCGCCGGCTCGATGATCGCCTACCTGACCGGCATCATCCAGGTGGACCCCCTGGAACACGGCCTGCTCTTCGAGCGCTTCCTCAACCCCGAGCGGATCAGCCCGCCCGACATCGACCTCGACTTCGACGACCGCAAGCGTGACAAGGTCATCGACTACGTCACGAACAAGTACGGCGAGGCCTACACCAGCCAGGTCAACACCTTCGGCACCATCAAGGCGAAGGCCGCCGTCAAGGACGCCAACCGCATCCTGGGCTATCCCTTCGGTCTGGGCGACAAGATCACCAAGGCGATGCCCGCCGACGTGATGGGCAAGGGCGTCCCGCTCAAGGACCTGTTCAACGAGAAGCACCCCCGCTATGCGGAGGGCATGGAGATCCGGGAGCTCTACAACACCCAGGCCGACGTCAAGAAGGTCATCGACACGGGCCTGGGCCTGGAGGGCCTGATCCGTGGCACCGGCGTGCACGCCTGCGCCTTCATCCTGTCCAGCGAGAAGCTGCTCGACGTGATCCCGATGCACAAGCGGGACAAGGACGGCATGATCATCGCCGGCTTCGCCTATCCTCAGCTCGAGGAAATGGGCCTGATGAAGATGGACTTCCTGGGCCTGCGCAACCTGGGCATCATGGACCACGCCGTCAAGATCATCAAGCGCAACCAGGGCGTCGACGTCGACGTCTCCACGCTCGCACTGGACGACGAGAAGACCTACCAGCTGCTGGCTCGTGGTGACACGCTGGGCGTCTTCCAGCTCGACGGTGGCGCGATGCGCTCGCTGCTGCGCCAGATGGGGCCGACCGGCTTCGACGACATCACCGCCGTGCTGGCGCTCTACCGTCCCGGGCCGATGGGTGCCAATGCCCACATCGCCTATGCCGAGCGCAAGAACGGGCGCCAGGAGATCATCCCGATCCACCCGGAGCTCAAGGAGGCCCTGGACCCGCTGATCGGTGACACCTTCCACCTGATCGTGTACCAGGAGCAGATCATGGCCATCGCGCGTGCCCTGGCCGGGTACACGCTGGGTGGCGCCGACCTGCTGCGCCGTGCCATGGGCAAGAAGAAGCCCGAGATCCTGGCCAAGGAGTTCGGCCACTTCCAGGAGGGCATGCGCGGCAACGGCTACTCCGACGACGCCATCCAGACCCTGTGGGACGTCATGGTCCCCTTCGCCGGCTACGCCTTCAACAAGTCGCACGCCGCCGGCTACGCCCTGGTCTCCTACTGGACTGCCTGGCTGAAGGCCAACTACCCGGCCGAGTACGGCGCCGCGCTGCTCACCAGCGTGGGCGACGACAAGGACAAGATGGCGATGTACCTGGGCGACATGCGCGCCCAGCGGATCAAGGTGCTGCCGCCCGACGTGAACTCCTCGGAGCTGGAGTTCACCGCCGTCGGCGAGGACATCCGCTTCGGTCTGGGCGCCATCCGCAATGTTGGTGAGCACGTCGTCGAGGGCATCGTCACGGCTCGTGGGGAGCACGGGGCCTACACCGACTTCTACGACTTCCTGGACAAGGTGCCGTTGCAGGTCTGCAACAAGCGGATGATCGAGTCGCTGATCAAGGCCGGAGCCTTCGACGCGCTGGGGCATTCCCGCCGTGCGTTGATGAGCATCTTCGAGGCGGCGGTGGACCAGGTGCTGGACCTCAAGCGCAACCAGGCCAACGGTCAGGATGACCTCTTCGGTGACTTCGGGCTGGCCGCCGACGAGCCGGAGGCGCAACAGCACCACGAGACGGTGCCGGACATGGAGGACTGGGACAAGCGCACCAAGCTCGCCTTCGAACGCGAGATGCTTGGCCTCTATGTTTCCGACCATCCGCTGCAGGGCCTGGAGCACATCCTGGAGTCCGAGCGTGACATCTCCATCGGCAACCTCGTCGCGCCCGACGGGCCGAAGGAGGGGATGATGAGCATCGCCGGGATGATCACCTCCATCCAGCGCAAGCAGACCAAGGCGGGTGCCATCTGGGCGATCCTGCAGGTGGAGGACCTGGAGGCGTCGGTGAACGTGATGTGCTTCCCGAAGGTCTACGAACAGGTACAGATGTACCTGGCGACGGACCAGGTGGTGCGGGTCAAGGGACGGATCCGGGAGAAGGAGGACGCCGTCGAACTGCACTGTCAGGAGCTGTCGGTGCCGGACATCTCCGACGGTCCCACCGGTCCGGTGGTGATCCAGCTGCCCGCCGGCCGCTGCACCCCGCCGGTGGTGGACCAGCTCAAGGAGGTCCTGCACAGCCACCCGGGCATGACGGAGGTTCGGGTGCGTCTGGTCACCCAACAGAGCAGCACCACCTTGTACCGGCTCGACGACACGCTGCGCGTGACCGCATCGCAACCGCTGATGGCGGACCTCAAGGCCTTGCTGGGCCCGTCGTGTCTGGCCAGCTAGTCTTGGCTGGTCAACGTGAGCACGGTGCAGGGGAGGAGGACCGATGAGGGAAGACCAGGTGGGCGCGACGGCGCCGCCGGAACTGCCTCCGACGACCACGGACCTCCTGGCCTCGGCGTCGTCGGCATCCTCGGCGCCTGCGCTGGCCGTGACCGCTTCTCCCGCCACCCCCACCCCGGTGCTCACCGCGCCCTCGGGCACGGACCCGGAGGAGGTGCTTGAGGGCGGGGCCTATCCCGCCACTCCGCGCCTGCCGGTCTTGCTGCACCGGGCCGTCGTCCGCGGGATGCTCGTCTTCCTGCTGATCGCCATGATGCTCGGATGTCTGGCGGGCGCGCTGTGGAACCTGGTGGTGGACCTGCCGGCCTACCACGTGGACTCCGCCGGGAATGCGACCACCTCGGAGCGCGGGCTGACGGCGGTCTTCGCCAGCGATGCCTGGTTCTCGATCTTCGGGCTGGCGCTGGGTCTCACCCTGGGAATCCTTGCCTGGCACTGGTTCCGGCGGATCGGCTGGCCAGTGGTCCTGCTGGCCATGGGTACCGCCACGGTGGCCGGGCTGATGTGCTGGTGGGTCGGGGTCCTGATGGGGCCGCACAACTTCAGTCGGCGCATCGCCCAGGCCTCGCCGGGGGACCTGGTCCCCATCGACTTCAAGCTGCACGCGTGGTCGGCCTTGCTGGTCTGGCCCTTCTTCGCCACCATCCCCGTGCTGCTGCGCGCTTCGCTGGGTGCCGACGAGCAGGTGGCCACACGCCGATGCCGGTCCCGCAAGACCGTGAAGGCGGCCAAGCTCCCAGAGCCGTCGGTGACCGAGGAAGAACCTTCCACCCCGGTACCTCCCCCCGCTGCCTGAACCCTGTTCCCCGAGTCTGTCGAGGGTCAGCGCGTGCGCGCGACGAGGCGACGCATCCGCTGCCCCTGGAGCAGCAGACTGGCCGCCAGACATCCGCCCACGCCCTCTCCGCTGCGCAGCCGCATGGCCAGCAGCGGTTCCAACCCCAGCTCGGTGAGGACAGCGGCATGTGCCGTCTCGCGGCTCTGCTGCCCCGCGATGAGATAGCCCTGCACCGCTGGCTCCATGCGCACGGCCAGAAGCGCGGCGACGCTGGTGGCCAGCCCGTCGAGGACGACGACGGCTCCTGCCCCCGCGGCGCCGAGCACGACGCCCGACAGCACCGCGAACTCACCCCCGCCGAGGGCGGCGAGCAGTTGCATGGGATCGTCGGAGTGCTTGGCGAGCCACCGCTCGCGCGCGCCGGTGACCAGCACGCGCTTTCGGGCCACCATGTCCGCATCGGCGGCGGTGCCCAGGCCCACCGACTGGTCTGCGTCGAGGTCCAACAGGGCGCTGGCCAGGGCAGAGGCGACGGTGGTGTTGCCGATGCCCACTTCCCCGAGGACGACCATGCCCTGTGCGGCTGCCTCGCAGCCCAGCTGCTTCCCATGCTGGATCAGGGCCTCCGCGTCATCGCTCGACAGCGCGTCGGTGGCCAGCAGGTCTCCGCGAGGATCCAGTGGCCGGGCCCCGCGCGCGCCGGCCACGGGTGCCTCGACGCCGGCATCCACGACGAGGGAGGAGAGACCGGCACCAGCGGCGGCCACGGCGCCCATGCCCTGCCCGGCGACATTGGCTCGCATCACGTCGGCGGTGACATGGGTCTCGAAGGAACTGATCCGGTGCGAGGTGACGGGGTGGTCGGCAGCGGCCAGCACCAGGCAGCCTCCGTCGACGCCCTGGGGCCGCACGGCCTCGACGCGGTTGAGGGCGCGGTCCAGGACGCCGAGGGATCCGGGCGTGGTCAGGAGGTCGTCGGCGTCGTCGGTGGCGTGCACGACGCGATCCTGGGCGGGGGCGCGCAGGTGGCTGGTGGGCTTGACGAGACTGTCGTCGGCGGGCCAACGGTCACGCAGCACCACGTCGTCGACGGGGAGCTTCGTGGACCAGGCCAGGCGCTGCAGGCCGGGGGCGGGCGGCCGCTCGTCGGGCCAGCCCAGGCAGAGCCAGCCGAGGGTCTCAACGCCTTCGGGCAGGCCCAGCAGCTCGGCGAGTTCTTCGGGCTGGAAGAGGGTGACCCAGCCCATGCCGAGGCCATGGGCGCGGGCGGTGAGCCACATGTTCTCGATGGCGGCGGCACAGGACCACATGTCGGCGTCGGTGAAGGTGGCCCGGCCCAGCACCCCGACGGCGGGAGCACGGCGATCACAGGCGACGACGAGCCCGAGCGGCGCCTCCCGCAGGCCCTCCAGCTTCAGGTCCAGGAGCTGCTGCCCACGTTCGGGCGCCATCCGGGCGGCCTGCCACAGACGCGACTTGTCCGCCATCGCCGCGGCCCGGTCCCGCAGGGCGGCGTCCTCCACGACGATGAAGCGCCACGGTTGGGAGTGGCCCACCGAGGGCCCAGCGTGCCCGGCCTCGATCACCGCGCGGACCAGCTCCTCCGGCACCGGATCCGGCCGGAAGCGACGGATGTCGCGGCGCGCGGTGAGCACGCTGTCCAGTGCCCGGATGGTCTGCTCGTCGAAGGCCCAGCCCCGTGGGTCCGCCGCCCGTTCGTGGGCGGCGGAGGTGTCCCCGACAGTGGGGACCGGACGGGGGAAACTGGTGGGCTCGGGCATGGCTCCACTCTAGGGAGAAGCCTCTCGGATCCTTGACCTGGGTCAAGGCCTTCGCCAGGCGGGCGTCGTTGACTGGACGTGTGGCCGGGAGATGCCCGGCGAAACGATCCCAGGAGGACGACATGACCGAGCAGACCATCACCCAGACCACCACCACGTCGAGCGACGAGCGGGACCTGCAGGAGGCCGAACACATCCGCAGGCACCATGCCCACCTGGTGGCCGAGCTCGACGGGCTGACCCGTGCCTTCCACGAGGCCCATGATGCGGACACCGATCGGGCCAGGGCTGCGGTGGCCGCCTTCCTGGACGACTCCCTGCTGCCGCATGCACGGGGTGAGGAGGAAACCATCTACCGGGCCGCGGCCGGATTGGAGTCCGGTGCGCCGCTGGTCGACGCGCTGGTGCGGGAGCACCGGTTGATCCAGCAGATGGTGAGCGCCTTCGGCTCTTCGTCTCCCGCCGACGCCCGGGTGTGGGGTCTGGCGATCAGCGAGACCTTCCGCAGCCACCAGGCGAAGGAAGACGAGGTGGTGGTGCCGCTCCTGCTGGCTGCGCCGGGGGTGTCACTGGTCGAGGCGCACGCGGGGCACTGAGCGTCAGGGCTTGTCGGGGACGTTCTCCAGCCTGTCATGGTCCAGGAGGACGATGCGCCCATCCGGCAGGTGACGCACCAGGCCGGTGTCCTGGAAGCTGCCCAGGCGCCGGCTGAGCGTCTCCGGGGTGGTGCCTAGCCAGGCGGCCAGGTCTCGTTTGGTGGAGGGCAGGGTGATGCTGTCTGTACCCTGCTCCTCACTGAGCTGCAGGAGCCGGTCCGCGAGGCGACGGGCCACCGACGTGGTGGAGCTCGCGCCCAGGCGGGACTCCGCGGCCTGCAGGCGGCACGCGAGCGTGGTGGCGAGCTGGAGACCCAGGGCTGGGTTGCCCGAGACGAGGGTGCGGACGTCGTGGGCGGCGAGGCGGCAGATCTCGGCGTCCTGCATCGCGGTGGCCAGGTGCTCCGGTGGCGCGTCGGTCAGCACGGCCGTCTCGCCGAGGAAGTCCCCGCCGTCGAGGATGCGCAGCACGTGTTCCGACCCGGAGGAGGCCAGGCGGGTGACCCGGACGCGCCCGCGATGCATCACGAACAGCGCCGCGTCGTCGCCGGGGCCTTGGATGCGCTCGCCCCGTTGGAAGCGACGGCTGGTGGCCAGGTCCGCGACCTGGGCCAGCGTCTGGGCGTCGAGTCCGCTGAACAGGGGCACCCGGGAGACGCAGGCGCGTCGATGGTCGGTGTCTATGGCTCCACCGTAGGTGGTGTGGTCGTCCGGTGGGGCCGACGGCGTGTCTCGTCGCGTCGAGTATGAGCCCCACCGGGATACCACGGTGGACCCGTTGGCGTCAGGGTACGCGGGGTGTGACGGGGTTGTGGATCATCCAGGAGCGTGAGGGCGTGACCAAGTAGGCGAAACCGTCGGGGGAACGCCAGAAGAACATGCCCGGAGCCAGCTGTCTCAACAACCAGCCGCCGTGGGTCTTGGCCCGGTGCACGGTTCGGGACAGCGGACCGAGGTTGTCCGGCCGGGTCGCTGGGGGTTCGGCCGCCGGGGCTGGGGGTGGTGGATGCCAGGGTTCGGTGTGGTCCAGATCGCATGTCTGGGCCGGCTTCTTCGAGCCGGGGAAGACCTCATACGGATTCCGGGACGTGACGACCTGCCGCATCCGCGCACTGACCTCGTAGGAGTCCGACGGGGTGATGTTCGTGGCATCCACCACGGGCCTCACCGTGATCCGGGTGTTCTGCAGCAGGTCGGCCATCCACTCCGCCAGGACGGGACCACAGCGCTCCACCCGCGCCACACCATCCATCTCCGCGACGGTGTTCTCCTCCACATGCACCACCACCGTGGCCTTCGGAAGCAGCAACTCGGGGTCTACGGTGACAGCACCACAGGTGTGACCACGCAGACCTGCTGCAGGGCAGGAATCCGCGCCCTGGTCCTCGGACACCGCGTCATCGAACGGCAGCTCGGGATCATCCGCGGCATCCAGCAGGCTGGCCTGCAACAACTGCAAGGCCCGCGCCGGAGTGGCCAAGATCCCCAACGCGGTCGAGCGCCGCACATCACGGGAATCGGTCGACCCGCCCTGGGCGAGGATCCCCGCCACCCGGTCCAACTGCGCATCCAGGAAGATCCCATCCGCAGCATTCACCACCCCCGCCACATCGCTCACGCCGAAACCGGACTGACCGATCCACACCCCACGCGACGCCTGCGCCCGCTCATAGTCGTCCTGCGCCTGCTCGGCGGGAGTGAGCTCAAGCACGAGACCCTCAGCGGTCGCGATCAACCTGTACGCCGAGACACCCTCCACCAACGACGCCAACTCCCGATCCAGCTGCAACGCCTGCTGCAGGGGCAGGCTGGCGGTCTTCGCGACGATTGCCCGGGCGACGCCCACCCGCAGGAACCCGTCCCGCATCTTCTGCCACACCTTCGGCAACCGGTGCCGCAAGGACAACGCATCCCCGATCAGACAGTCCGCCGCCTCCCGGGTGATGTTCAACGCCGCCGCAATCTCCAACGACGCGAACTCCGCCACCTCCGGCGTCCCGTCATGACCTGGCCGCACCGACTTCTCCCCGAACAACACCACAGCCGAACCGGCCGGCTGCTGTTGCTGCTCGACGGCCTCTCCGGGATGCAGGTCCGCGAAGTGAGCGGCCAACTCGAACTCCTCGGCCTCGGCCATCCACGCCCGACGACGCGCGGACAGCATCGCATCGACCGTCTGTGCCGAGGTCAGATCCTGCATCACGCACCTCCCCCGAGAGCGTCGAAACCATTTCGAATGATGTTTCTATTCTATGGTTCGCGAACAAAATATGACAAGCAGTTTCATGTGGATTCGTGGGAACTTCCACAGCGCCGGGGACCATCTTGTTCAGGAGCCTGGCGTCGCCGCTCGGTGCAACAAGAGTCGCCCGGTGCACGACCAGACGTGCCCCGCCCTCGAGGGGAGCGGGGACCAGGTGAGGGTGGCCGGACGCGGCAGGGCCTCAGGCGCCCCACAGCGCCATGGCGATGAACCAGTACAGGGGGAGTGCGAGCAGTCCCACCACGAGGCTCGTGGTGGCCCAGCCCACTCGCGATGCTCCGTCCAGGCGACGGTCAACGGCGGCCAGCAGGGCGCCCAGCGCCCCCAGGAGGACTGGCCCGAAGGCCAGCAGCCCCATAGCCATCTCGAGCTCGACGATCTTCCAGACCACCACGAGCCCCGGGAACCACCCGAGGGCGGCCACCAGACAGCCCACGGTTCCCCACGGAACTGCGCGGCGGGCAGGAGCGGGGCTGGTCATGTGGGAGAGCCTATGCTCCGCTGCGTGTCAGGCCATGGATCACCGGGCGATGGCGACGAAGCTCGCGCGGGTGACACGCGCCAGGTCGGCGGGGGAGAGCTCCACCTGCAGGCCCCGCTTGCCGGCCGAGACCATCATTGTGGCGAATGCCTGCGCGGAGGCGTCGATGAAGGTGGGCAGGGACTTCCTCTGACCCAGCGGGGAGATCCCGCCCACCACATAGCCCGTCGTGCGTTCCGCCACGGCGTGGTCGGCCAGCGCCGCCCTCTTCGCCCCGGCCTCGGAGGCCAGGGCCTTGAGGTCCAGCTGCTGGGCCACCGGGACGACGGCCACCACCAGCGGTGACGGGCCGCCGGTGCATGCCACCACGAGGGTCTTGAAGACCTGATGCGGATCCTGCCCCAAGGCCAGGACCGCCTCGTCACCGAAGTGCACATTGGCCGGGTCGTGCTCGTAGGGCAGCAAGGTGTGCGGCACCTTGGCGCGGTCGAGTGCCTTGGTGGCAGGAGTTCCCGTGGACATGGGCCGAGGTCCTTTCAGGAGGCGAGCTGGACGAACCAGACGAACAGGGGAGCGCAGACCAGCGCGGGCAACATGTCTGCGACGCGCATCGGCTTGAGGCCCATCAGTCGGATGGACAAGGCCATCAGCACGACACCGCCGGCAACCGTCAGGGCGTCGATCTGTGCGGCGGGCAGCACATCACCCAGCAAGGCCCCGACCAGCGTCAACGTTCCCTGGTACAGGGCGACGGCGACGGCCGAGAGCATCACCCCGACGCCCAGTGAGGAGGCGAAGGCCACCGCGGCGAAGCCGTCCAGCACTCCCTTGACCAGCAGCTGTTCAGAGCCGCGCCCCAGCCCGTCGGACAGGGCCCCGAGGATGGCCAAGGGTCCGACGCAGAAGACAAGCGTGGCGGTGACGAAACCGTCGATGAAGTGGTGGTCACCCTCGGCGCCCACCCGGGAGCGGACCCAGCGTCCGAGGTCATCCATCCGCTCCTCCAGCCGGAGCACCGAACCGATCAGGGATCCGATCACCAGGGCCAGCAGGATCACCACCAGGGCGGCTCCATTGCCCACGGCAGCGTTGAGGGGTTCCTGCACCAGCGGCCGGATGGACAAGGCGCCGATCACCAGCACGACCAGAGAGAGCACATCGGTGACGGTGGCGGCGGTGCGCTGGCTCAGCCGCCCGCCCAGGGCCAGGCCCGCCAGAGAACCGAGGATGATGAGCACCACGTTGACCGCGGTGCCCATCCCGATGAAGCCGTGCTGCAGGAAGTTCACCGATGCATCCCACCACAAGGTCGCCGTCGAAGAATGCCAGTCCCGCTCACTAGACTCGGCCGCGTGCCTGACAACTACCTTCTGCGAACCATCGACCTGACCGGCTCCGGACAGGGCTCCGAGCCCTTCGACTACCGCGCCGCCGTCCCGCGCGCCGCCTTCGACGTGGAGCACGCCGTGGAGAAGGTCCGCCCGATCTGCGACACGGTCGCCTCTGAGGGCGCTGCCGCGCTCGTGCGCTTCGCAGAGCAGTTCGACAAGGTGACACCGAAGCACTTGCGCGTCCCGGCAGAGGTGCTGGCGCAGTGCGCCGAGCAGCTCGATCCCAAGCTGCGCGCGGCCTTCGAGGAGTCCATCACGCGCCGCCGCCAGGTGTGCGAGCTGGCGGAGAAGGAGACCTCCTCACCCAGCGTGACGGTCGCGCAGGGGGCCATGGTCACCCAGCGCATCATCCCCGTCCATCGCGTCGGGCTCTACGTGCCGGGTGGTCTGGCTCCGCTGGCCAGCTCCGTGATCATGAACGTGGTGCCGGCCCAGGTGGCCGGAGTGTCCTCCATCGCCGTGACCAGCCCGCCACAGGCAGAGTTCGACGGGCTGCCACACCCCAACATCCTGGCCCTGTGTCACATCCTGGGCGTCGACGAGGTCTATGCCGTGGGCGGTGCCCAGGCCATCGCGATGTTCGCGCACGGGGTTCCCGGGTTGTGCGAGCGGGTGGACATGGTCACCGGCCCGGGCAACATCTACGTCGTCGCCGCCAAGCGGCTGATGCGCGGCACGGTGGGCATCGACTCCGAGGCCGGGCCGACGGAGATCATGATCCTGGCCGACGAGACCGCCAATCCCGAGCACGTCGCGGCAGACCTGATCAGCCAGGCAGAGCACGACCCGATGGCGGGCTCCGTGCTGGTCACCGATTCGGCCGCGCTGGCCGACGCCGTGCAGCGCGCCACCGCCACTCAAGCGGCCGCCACCCGGCACGCCGAGCGCGTGCACACCGCCCTGACCGGCGAGCAGTCCGGCATCGTGCTGGTGCGCGACCTCCAGCAGGGCCTGCTGGTCTGCGACGCGTACGCCGCCGAGCACCTCGAGGTGCAGACCCGGGATGCGGAGCAGTGGGCCGCCCGGGTGCGCAATGCCGGCGCCATCTTCGTCGGAGGTTGGTCTCCCGTCTCGTTGGGTGACTACTCCGCCGGCTCCACCCACGTGCTGCCCACCGCCGGCTGCGCCTGCCACAGCTCCGGACTGAGCGTGCGCAGCTTCATGAAGGCCGTGCACGTCATCAACTACAACCAGGAAGCCCTGATGGAGCTCGCCGACAGCGTGGAGACCTTCGCGCTGGCCGAGAACCTGCCCGGCCACGCCAACGCCATCACCGTGCGTCGCCCCAAGACGTCGCAGGACCAGGACCAGGAGGCCCAGGCATGAGCGAGAAGTTCACCCCGATCACCCTCGACGAACTGCCCCTGAGGCCCGAGCTGGTCGGGGAGGAGCCCTATGGCGCCCCCCAGCTGGACGTCCCGGTCTGCCTGAACGTCAACGAGAACCCCTACCCGCCCAGCGACGCGGTCCGGGAGCAGATGGGCAAGGCCATCGCCGAGTCGGCCCGCACCGTCAACCGTTACCCGGACCGGGAGGCCATTGAGCTGCGCACCGCCCTGGCCACCTATCTGGGCTTCGGGCTGGGGACGGACAACATCTGGGCGGCCAATGGCTCGAATGAGGTGATGACGCACCTGCTGCAGGCCTTCGGTGGTCCCGGCCGCACCGTGCTGGGCTTCAGCCCCACCTACTCGATGTATCCCGAGTACGCTCGCAACACACTCACGAACTACGTGGCCGTGCCGCGCAGCGAGGACTTCCGGATCGAGGCCGACGCCGTGCTGGCCGCCGTCGAGGAGCACCGGGCCGACATCATCCTGATCACCACGCCCAACAACCCGACCGGCACCACGACTCCCGTGAGCGTCATCGACGAGATCTGCACCCGGCTGGCCGAGGTCAGGCCCGACTGCATCGTCGTGGTCGACGAGGCCTACCAGGAGTTCACGGAGTTCCCGGAGGACTCGGCGCTGGCACTGCTGCCACGGCACCAACACCTGGTGGTGAGCCGCACCATGAGCAAGGCCTTCGCCTACGCCGGCGGACGCCTGGGCTACCTGGCCGCCACGCCCGCCATTGTGGACGCCTGCCGCATCGTGCGCCTTCCCTACCACCTGTCGGGCGCCTCCCAGGCGATCGCCCTGGTGGCGCTGGCGAACTCCCGGGAGATGCTGCACCGGGTCGACGCGCTGCGCGAGCAGTGCCAGCTCCTGCAGCAATGGCTTCGCGAGCAGGGCTACGACGTGGTCCCCAGCCAGGCCAACTTCTGCCTCTTCGGCCGCTTCGAGGACCGGCACGAGGTGTGGCAGAAGTTGCTGGACCGGGGCGTGCTGATCCGTGAGACCGGGCCGGACGGATTTCTGCGCGTCTCGGCCGGGACGCCCCGGGAGATGAAGGCCTTCCGTGAAGCCCTGACCGCCATCGCCCCGACCATCACCAAGGAGACCCGATGAGCCGCACCGCCACCGTGGAGCGCACCACCAGCGAGTCCACCATCAAGGTCTCGATCGACCTGGACGGCACCGGTGCCAGCACCATCAGCACCGGCGTCGGCTTCTACGACCACATGCTCACTGCACTGAGCAAGCACTCCGGCATCGACATGGAGGTCAGCTGCACCGGCGACGTGCACATCGACGGCCACCACAGCGTCGAGGACACGGCCATCGCGCTCGGGCAGGCCCTGCGACAGGCACTGGGGGACAAGGACGGCATCACGCGCTACGGCGATGCGATGGTCCCGCTCGACGAGGCCCTGGCCCAGTGCGTCGTCGACGTCGCCGGCCGTCCCTACTGCGTGTGCACCGGCGAACCCGAGGGACAGGTCTACGCCCTGATCGGCGGCTCCGGCGTGCCCTATGCCGGCTCGATGACCTACCACGTCTTCGAGTCCTTCGCCCTCAACGCCGGCCTGTGCATCCACATGCGCCTGCTGGCGGGCCGCGATCCGCACCACATCGTCGAGGCGGAGTTCAAGGCACTGGCCCGGGCGCTGCGTACTGCCATCCGGCTGGATCCCAGCGTAAAGGGCATCCCCAGCACCAAGGGCACGCTGTGAGGGTAGGCGTCCTGGACTACGGCTCGGGAAACCTCCACTCCGCCTGTCGCGCCCTGGAATCCGCCGGGGCCACCGTCGTGCTGAGCAGTGACCATGCGGCCCTGCGGGCCTGTGGGCGGCTGCTGGTGCCGGGCGTCGGTGCCTTCGCGGCGTGCATGCAGGGGCTGCTGGCCGTGGGCGGCGACGACCTGGTGGCGCAGTGGGTGGCCGACGAGAAGCCGCTGCTGGGCATCTGCGTCGGACATCAGATCCTGTTCCGTGAGGGCACCGAGCACGGAACGCGGAGCGACGGTCTGGCGATCTTCGGAGGCACCGTCGAGCCATTGCGTTCCACCCGTCTGCCGCACATGGGGTGGAACGGGATCGAGGCACCGCAGGGTACGACGCTCTTCGACGGTCTGGGGAACGAACGCTTCTACTTCGTCCACTCCTACGGTGTGCACGAGGCCCCCGCAGATTGCCTTGTCACGTGGGCAGAGCACGGGGGAGACCGGTTCGTCGCCGCGGTGGAGCGCGGAGCGGTCAGCTCCACCCAGTTCCACCCGGAGAAGTCCGGTCAGGCAGGCGCTCGGTTGCTGCGCAACTGGCTGACCACGGCACGCTGAGGGCCGGGTTCCTGTGCAGGCATGGGCTAGGGTTCAGTCGTGAATTCTCTTGTTCTGCTTCCCGCTGTCGATGTCCAGAATGGCCAGGCCGTGCAGCTCGTCCAGGGCGTGGCCGGTTCCGAGAAGGTCTTCGGTGACCCGCTCGAGGCTGCCCGCCGATGGCAGAGTGAAGGGGCCGAGTGGATCCACCTGGTGGACCTTGACGCCGCCTTCGGCCGGGGCAGCAATGCCGAGACCCTGGCCCGCATCGTGAACGAGCTCCACATCAACGTGGAGATGTCCGGTGGCATCCGCGACGACGAGAGTCTCGAGCGGGCGCTGGAGGCCGGCGCGCGTCGCGTGAACATCGGTACCGCGGCCCTGGAGAACCCCGAGTGGTGCGAGAAGATCATCGCCGAGCACAGTGACCAGGTGGCCATCGGCCTGGACGTGAAGGGCACCCGGCTGGCCGCACGCGGCTGGACGGAGGAGGGCGGCGACCTCTTCGAGACGGTGCAGCGCCTCAACGATGCCGGCTGCCAGCGCTATGTCGTCACTGACGTGGCCAGCGACGGCATGCTCACCGGCCCCAACTTCGAGCTGCTGGGGCAGGTGTGCGCCCGGACCGAGGCGGCCGTGGTGGCCAGCGGCGGCATCTCCACGCTGGAGGACCTGCGCCAGCTACGCGGCCTGATCCCGATCGGCGTCGAGGGCGCGATCGTCGGAACAGCCCTCTACGTCGGCAACTTCACCCTGCCCGAGGCGCTCGAGGTCGCGAAGGCCGAGGTCGCGCGATGAACGCGGCCTTCGCGCAGGGCGCCCCCACCCACGTCCCGCCGCTGCTCGACGGCCGGCTGAAGGACCTCTTGGCGGGCAAGAAGATCGTGATGACCGGTGTCACCGGGTTCATCGGCGAGCAGATCCTGTGGAAGATCCTCACCGAACTGCCGGACACGCGTGCCGTGGTGCTGGTGCGTCCCAAGGGTTCGGTGAGCGCCGAACAACGCGTCGTGAGCCTGTTGAAGAAGCCCATCTTCAAGGAATTGGCTTCTGCTGTCGGTGGTGCGCAGGAACTGCTGGACCAGCGCGTCGACGTCCTTTCCGGTGACCTGCCGAATGTTCCCGAGCTCCCGCGAGACCTCGACGTGGTCATCCACTGCGCCGGTGACGTCAGCTTCGACCCGCCTATCGACTCCGCCTTCAAGACCAACGTGTTGGGCACCCAGGCGCTGATGGAGGCCATCCGCGTCGCGTGCAGCGACGGGCAGGGCACGCTGGTGCGCGTCCCGCACTATGTCCACATCTCCACCGCCTACACCGCGGGGCGGCGTCGCGGTGCCATCCCGGAGGCCGCGCACGAGCACGATGTTGACTACCGCGTGGAGACCGAACAGGCTCTGGCGATGGGCAAGCTGGTGGAGGAGCAGAGCCGCACCGCGGAGATGCTGGCCACTCTGCGCAAGCAGGCGGAGCGCGAGCACCGGCAGGCCGGCTTCCTGACCACTGCCCACGACACGGAGCGTCGCCGCCAGGAATGGGTGAAGGCGAAGCTGGTGGAGGCTGGCACCGAGCGCGCGCGTTCCCTGGGCTGGACCGACGTCTACACCTTCGCCAAGGCGATGGGTGAGCGCGTGGTCGTTGACCTGGGCAAGGACTTCAAGGTCTCCATCGTGCGCCCCGCCATCGTGGAGTCCAGCCTGGTCCACCCCTACCCGGGATGGATCGAGGGCTTCAAGATGGCCGACCCGATCATCCTGGCCTACGGCAAGGGGCAGCTGAAGGAGTTCCCCGCCTCGCCGGATGCCGCGCTCGACATCGTGCCCTGTGACCATGTCGTCAACGCCATCATCGCGGCCTGCGCGACCGAACCGACCATCGGCGAGCCGGAGTTCTACCACTGCTCCACCGGTGCCCGTAACCCGATGACCTTCCGGGAGATCTACGAGTACATCCGCGAGTACTTCGCGCAGCACCCCTACACCCGCTCCGACGGCACGGTGGCCCCGCTGGCGACGTGGAAGTTCCCCGGCGAACAGCCGGTGCAGCGCTTCCTGGACGTCGCCGGGAAGGCACATGGGGTGGGGGACCGCCTGGTCAGCTGGGCACCCCGAGGCAAGTACACCCGTCAAGCCGCCCTCGCCCTGGACAAGCAGGGCAAGCAGCTGGACTTCCTGCGTCGCTACCTGAGCCTCTACGGCGAGTACCTGCAGTCCCAGTTGCACTTCGTCGACGACTGCACGATGGCGCTGCACAACTCGCTGCACCCCGAGGACCGGGAGGCCTTTGCCTTCGACACCTCCGCGGTGGACTGGCGCACGTACATGATGGAGATCCACACGCCCTCGATCACGGATCCGGTGCGTCGCCTGGAGGCGCTGCGCAATCGTCGCGGCAAGCGATCGAGCACCTTCAAGGAGCTGAAGCCCGCCGAGCCCGGCACGGTGCTGGCGGTCTTCGACCTGGACGGCACCGTGATGGACACCAATGTCGTCGAGACCTACCTGTGGGCCCGGCTGCCCGGCCTCTCCCCGGTGGGACGGGTGCGGGAGCTGGCCGAGGTGGCCGCGGCGCTCCCGGGCTACCTGGGCGCGGACCGCCGCGACCGCGCCAGCTTCCTGCGGTCCATGTACCGCCGGTACGCGGGCATGGAGATGAGCCGCCTGGAGTCCTATGTCGACGAGCAGATGGCCCCCTTCGTCAAGGACCGTCTCTCGCCGGAGGCCCTGGCGCGGATCGAGGAGCACCGGGCCGCCGGACACACCACCGTCCTGCTGACAGGCGTGATCCGCCCCCTGACCCGTCCGCTGGAAGACCTCTTCGACGTGATTGTCGCCGCGGAGCTGGCCACCGATGCCCATGGCGTGTGCACGGGCTTCCTGACCTCGCCTCCCATGGTGGGCGAGTCGCGCAGCGCCTGGTTGCGGCACTATGCGGAGCTGCACGGCATCGACCTGTCGAAGTCCTTCGCCTATGCCGACAGCCACGTGGACCTGCCGATGCTGACCACCGTCGGGAATCCGGTGGCGGTCCAGCCAGATGTGGGCCTGCTGCGCGCCGCCCGCAAGAACGGCTGGAGCGTGGTGGACTGGCATGCCGACCGTTCCATCCACCGCTGGAAGCTGCCGCGACGCGCCGAACAGACAGCCCGTTGACCCGGCGGATCCACGCGGCCCCATGATGGGTAGGGTGGAAGTCCCCCCATCTGAGGAGCAGCGTGGATCCGTTCGTTGAGGGCAGTCTCGAGTGGTCCAGTCTGGAGGATTCGGACCTGGGGCAACTCGCCGAACTGCGCATGGCCTTGGAGTACTTCGACGACCCTGTCCAAAGACTGGGTCTGCCGGAACTGCGTGAGCACTTCCACGCGCCGGGCGCCAACCCGGGAATGGACGCCGTGGTGGGACGGGACAAGGGCGGCACCATCGTCGCCTATGGCTGGAACCACCTGCACGGCTCTGACGTGGGGGAGCCCCAGATCTGGCTCGACGGGGGAGTGCACCCGGCATGGCGCCACCAGCACATCGGCCGAGGCATCGTCGAGTGGCAGGTCGCTCGCGGGCAGGAATGGCTCGACGAGGCCCACGCCCAGGACCCGGCCGTGTGCCATGTGATGCTGAGCCGCTATGTGGACGAGAAGTTCGACGGGTATGCGCGGATGATCGAGGGCGTGGGCTTCACACCCAGACGGTGGTACTTCGACATGCACGCCCAGTTCAGCGATGAGTGGGGCCACTCGCAGCTGCCCCCGGTGCCACCGACCGACGGGATCCAGCTGCAGCCCTTCCACCCGGAGCTCAGCGAGGCGGTGCGCCGAGCCCACAACGAGGCCTTCGCGGAGGTACCGGGCGTGCACGCCGTCTCCCGGGCCGCCTGGGAGCACTCGATGCGGCGCCATGCCGCCCGGCCGCAGTGGTCCTGGGTGGCCACCATGGCCGGCGAGGTGGTGGGTTATGCGATGAACTGCGCCAATGTGCAGGACTGGGACTCCTTGGGCTACCAGGAGGGGTGGACCGACCGGCTGGGTGTCCGGCCCGCGTGGCGCGGCCACAACCTGGGGCCCGCACTGCTGATCGCCTCCATGCGTTCCTTCCTGGACGCAGGGCTGGGCGGAGCTGGTCTGGGCGTGGACACCATCAACCCGGAGGGTGCACTGGACCTGTTCGAGTCCGTGGGCTACGAATCGGAGGAGATGGTGGTCCTCTACGGACGCGAGTTACGGGTGGACGGGGCAAGCGGCTAGCATTGGCCGGCAGGAATTTCCACGAGAGGTGAGGTTGACGCATGAGCGGTCACTCCAAATGGGCCACGACGAAGCACAAGAAGGCCGTCATCGATGCCAAGCGCGGCAAGCTGTTCGCCAAGCTGATCAAGAACATCGAGGTTGCGGCGCGCGTTGGCGGCGGTGACCCCGGCGGAAACCCCACCCTCTACGACGCGATCCAGAAGGCCAAGAAGACCTCGGTTCCCAATGACAACATCGATCGCGCCGTCAAGCGTGGTTCGGGTGTCGGCGCCGATGCCGTCAACTACGAGACGATCATGTACGAGGCGTACGGCCAGGCCGGCGTCGCGATCCTGATCGAGTGCCTCACGGACAACCGCAACCGCGCCGTCTCCGAGGTCCGTGTGGCCGTCACCCGCAATGGTGGCACCATCGCCGACGGCGGTTCGGTGCAGCGCCTGTTCGAGCGCAAGGGCGTCGTCACCGTTGCCAAGACCATGGAGATCCCGGGAGAGGGCCGCAAAACCGAGACCCGTGAGATCACCGAGGACGAGCTGCTCGAGGCCACCATCGAGGCCAATGTCGAGGATGTCAACGACAATGGCGACGAGTTCGAGCTGGTCTGCGACCCCAACGACATGGTCGAGGTCCGCAAGGCCGTCCAGGCCGCCGGCATCGACTACAACTCCGCCGATGTCGCCTTCGTGCCCACCTTCGGGCAGGTCGTCTCCGAGCGCGAGGTCGTCGAGAAGATCGAGAAGCTCGTCGACGCCTTGGAAGAGTCCGACGACGTGCAGAATGTCTACACCAATGTCGAGCTCAGCCCCGAGCTGCAGGCCGAGATGGACGCCGAGGACTGATCCACCGACTTTGCCTGAGCGGCCCCCTTTTGACGTGCTCCTGAGCCCGTCGAGGGGGCCGTTCATTCGCGTTCGGGGCGCCGCGGGGTCGGTGACTTCCAGTTGAACTTCACCGCGGCGATCCGCAGGGCGCAGACAAGGGCCACCAGGAGCCACTGCGTGAGCGGTCCGCCAAGCCCGAGCCGCTGCGTGACATCCACCAGCACGGACCCCAGCAGGGCAGGCAGCGCGTAGAGCTCGGGGGAGAAGACGCTGGGCACCTGTCCGGCCAGCACGTCGCGGATGGCCCCACCTCCGGCAGCGGTGATCACTCCCACCAGGATGGCCTCCATCCCGGGGTGTCCGGCGTTGATGGCGGTCAACGTGCCGGTGACGCAGAAGGCGGCCAGCCCGACGGCGTCGGCCACCAGCACCAGGCGTCGCAGTCTCTCGACGGTGCCCTCGAAGAAGAAGGTGAACAGGCCGGCCCCCAGCGCCAGCACCACCAGGGGAAGGTTCGTGATGTTGCGTGGGGGTGTGATGCCCAACAGCAGGTCCCGGACGATGCCGCCACCGAGGGCGGTGACAACGGCCAGGGTCAGGATCCCGAAGATGTCGAAATGGCGGCGCACGCCCACCAGTCCGCCGGACAGGGCGAAGGCGAACACACCGATGACATCAAGCAATTCCACCCCTCGACCCTACTGGAGTAGGATTCCGAACATCTGTTCGAGAGTTGCTGTGGCCGGGAGGTTGGTGTGCGAGTTCTGGGTGTGGATCCCGGCCTGACCCGGTGTGGCATCGGGATCGTGGACGGCGTTCCCGGACGGCAGCTGGATCTGGTGGGTGTCGGTGTGGTGCGCACCCCGCACGACCTGGACCACGCCCAGCGCCTGCTGCGGATCCACGACGGCATCGAGGAATGGGTGGTCAGCCACCGGCCCGATGCGATCGCGGTGGAGCGGGTCTTCGCCCAGCACAACCTTCAGTCGGTCACCGGGACCAGTCAGGCCGCGGGCATCGCGATGATGATCGCGGCCCGGCACTCCATCCCCGTCGCCCTGCACACGCCCAGTGAGGTCAAGGCGGCCATCACCGGCTCCGGGCGGGCCGACAAGGCCCAGGTGGGCGCGATGGTCGCCCGAATCCTGAAGCTGGCTGAACCCCCGAAACCCGCGGATGCCGCCGATGCGGTGGGTCTGGCCATCTGCCATGTCTGGCGCGGAGCCGCCACCAACCGCTATGCCGAGGCCGTTGAGAGGGCCCGTGCCACACCCCGTCGCAGTTATAGGAGCCATGCATGATCAGTCACCTCACTGGTACCGTCGCCGCCATCGGCGCCACCTACGTGGTGCTGGACGTCAACGGCTTCGGGATGCGGACCCTGTGCACCCCGGCCACCGCAGCCTCGGTGCGGCTGGACGCCACCAGCACCCTGCACACGTCGATGGTGGTCCGTGAGGACTCGATGACACTCTACGGCTTCGCCTCGGCCGACGAGCGTGACCTGTTCGAGCTGGTGCAGTCCGCCAGCGGCATCGGGCCCAAGATCGCCCAGGCCGTGGTCAGCGTGATGAGCCCAGACGACTTCCGGGCCGCGATCGCTTCGGAGAACCTCGTCGCGCTGTGCAAGGTACCCGGCATCGGACGCAAGGGCGCGCAGAAGATGGTGATCGAGCTCAAGGACAAGGTCAACGCCCTGGGGGCCGTGACCGCGCCCACGCCGAGCGGTGCCGGTGCCGCGCAATGGCGGGAGCAGGTTTCCGACGGGCTGCAGGGGCTGGGCTGGTCCGCGAAGGACGCCGAGGCTGCCTGCGACAATGTCGCCCACCTGGTGGACGAGGACCCGGGCGTCGGCATCGCGGTGCTGATGCGCCAGGCCCTGGTCTCCCTGGCGCGCAAGTAGGGTTGAGCACGTGGAACATTCACCCGTCGACCCGCACGCCGAACCGGAGGAACGCGCCGTCGAGGCCGCCCTGCGCCCCTCACGCCTCGCGGACTTCGAGGGCCAGCCCCGGGTCAGCGACCAGCTGGGGCTGGTGCTCGAGGCGGCACGGCATCGCGGCTCGACGCCGGACCACGTGCTGCTCTCCGGCCCACCGGGCCTGGGCAAGACGACGCTGGCCATGATCATCGCGGCAGAGATGGGGACGCAGCTGCGCATCAGCTCCGGCCCGGCGATCCAGCATGCGGGAGACCTGGCGGCGATCCTGTCCGGCCTGACGGAGGGGGAGGTCTTCTTCCTCGACGAGATCCACCGGATGAGCCGCCCTGCGGAGGAGATGCTCTACCTGGCGATGGAGGACTTCCGGGTGGACGTCGTGGTGGGCAAGGGGCCTGGGGCGACGGCGATCCCGATCGACATCCCACCCTTCACGCTGGTGGGGGCCACCACTCGTTCCGGCATGCTGCCCGGCCCACTGCGTGACCGTTTCGGCTTCACCGCGAACCTGGACTTCTACGATGCCAACGCGTTGCAGCACATCGTGATGCGCTCGGCCGACGTGCTGGGCGTGGCCCTGGATGCCGCCTCCGGCATGGAGATCGCCTCCCGGTCGCGC
This sequence comes from Luteococcus japonicus, assembly GCF_003752415.1. Lineage (NCBI taxonomy): Bacteria > Bacillati > Actinomycetota > Actinomycetes > Propionibacteriales > Propionibacteriaceae > Luteococcus > Luteococcus japonicus. The sequence continues at coordinate 216,048 of NZ_RKHG01000001.1, forward strand.
GGCACGCCCCGCATTGCGAATCGGCTGCTGCGTCGGGTGCGGGACTACGCCGAGGTCAAACACGCGGGCCGGGTGGATCCGCGCATCACGTCGGAGGCGCTGGAGCTCTACGAGGTCGACCCGCTGGGGCTGGACCGGCTGGACCGTGCGGTGCTGGAGAGCATCTGCACCAAGTTCGGCGGTGGTCCGGTGGGCCTGTCGACGCTGGCGATCAGTGTGGGCGAGGAGACCGAGACCGTCGAGGAGGTCGCCGAACCCTTCCTGGTCCGGCTCGGCTTCCTGATGCGTACCCCGCGCGGCCGGGTGGCCACCGTCAGGGCCTGGCAGCACCTGGGGCTGACGCCCCCGGCACAGCAGGACCTGTTCGGCGCCTGAGATGCTTCGCGGCACCGAGTGGCCTGTTGAATCGTGCCTGCACGGAGTCAGTGGGTACGCTGTCCGATGGGCCGTGCCGAGTTCCGCGCGCAGCCGGCCCGTGACGACTTCGTCCTCGACGGAAGGCAACCCCTTGATGACTCCGATGTTCGCTGGTGGCAGCATGCTGCTGTGGATGGTGGTTGGCCTGCTGGTCTTCACCTTTCTCATGCAGCGGCCGATGAAGAAGCAGGCCGAGGCCCAGCGCAAGGTGCGTGAGTCGATCACCGACGGCAGCCGGGTGCTGCTCACCAGCCAGTTCTTCGGCACCGTGACGCACGTGGGTGACGAGCAGCTGATCGTCGAGATCGCTCCGGGCGTGGAGGTCACCGCCATGAAGCAGGCCGTGATCCGCGTGGTGGAGCCCCAGGAGGAGGAGTTCGAGTTCGCGGACGAGCTCCCCTGGACAAGCTCGGGCACTGAGCCGACAGGTTCGGAGTACGCGGCGGATGCGGCGGCCGAGCCCGTCGAGGCCGCCGACGGCACTCCTGACACCCGCCAGATCTGAACCGCCCCGCGGACCCCCTGACAAGGACAACAACTGTGGCAACGAGCACGGGCCGGTCACATCCCGGCCGCACGCTGATCATCTTCACCCTCATCGCGGCGGCTCTCTACGGGCTGATGGCACTGGCCAACACCTGGAAGCCGCGGCTGGGCCTCGACCTCGCCGGTGGTTCGACCATCACCCTGACGGCGTCGAACACCAATGGCCAGGGCTCCATCTCGCCGGAGAACCTCGAGCAGGCGCGGATGATCATCCAGCAGCGCGTCGACGGACTGGGCGTCGGGGAATCCTCCGTGGCCACCCAGGGCGGCAGCCACATCGTGGTGAGCGTGCCCAATGTCGGCAGCGACGACCTGACAAAGATGGTCGGGCAGACGGCCCAGCTGATGTTCCGCAATGTCTACCAGATGGCACCCGTCACGCCGTATGCCCAGCCGTCGGCCACCCCGGGAGCCTCGGCGACACCCACCGCGCCCGGCCTGCCCACGGCTCCGGCGAAGGCGCGTGGCAAGTCGACCGGTGAGCTGCTGGACCTGAAGACGGCAATGGCCTTCCAGCCAACCGCTGAGGATGCTGCCGACTTCGAGAAGTTCGACTGCAAGCAGGAATACCCGGACAATCCGGACCAGCCGCTGATGACCTGTGACCGTGAGGGCACCGCCAAGTACCTGCTCGGCCCGGTGGTGATCGAGGGCAAGCACGTCAAGGAGGCCAGTTCCGGCGTTCCTCAGGGTGACCTGCAGACGGTGGTGAACCTGACCTTCGACGACAAGGGCAAGAAGGACTTCGGCACCGTCACGACGGCGCTGGTCAACAAGCAGCAGCCGCTGAACCAGAACGCCATCGTGCTGGACTCCAAGGTCGTCTCCGCACCCGCCATCCAGTCCGCCATCCTCAACGGGCAGGCGCGGATCTCCGGCAGCTTCACCCAGAAGACCGGTCAGGACCTCGCCAATGTGCTGAACTACGGTGCCCTGCCCCTGAAGTTCGACGTGTCCGAGGTCCAGACCGTCAGCCCGACGCTGGGCGGCGAGCAGCTGCGTGCCGGCATCATCGCGGGTCTGGTGGGCCTGGCCCTCGTCGTGGCCTACTCCTTCCTGTATTACCGAGGACTGGGCATCATCGTGGTGGGTTCGCTGGTCATCGCGACGGTCATCACCTGGGCCACCATGACCCTGCTCGGCACCTCGATGGGCTTCGCCCTGAACCTGCCCGGCATCGCGGGCGCGATCATGGCCATCGGTGTCACGGCGGACTCCTTCATCATCTACTTCGAACGCATCCGTGACGAGATCCGCGACGGCCGTAGTCTGCGCACCGCCATCGAGACCGGCTGGAAGAAGGCCCGAGGCACCATCGTGATCGCCGACGGTGTCTCCCTGCTGAGTGCCGTGGTGCTCTTCGTCCTGGCTGTCGGCGCCGTCAAGGGCTTTGCCTTCACCCTGGGCCTCACGACCCTGATCGACATGGCCATCGTCTTCTGGTTCACCAAGCCGCTGATGAGCCTGCTGGGCCGCACCAAGTTCTTCGGTGAGGGCCACAAGTGGTCCGGCCTGGACGCCGAACACATGGGAGTCAGCCGCAACTCGCTGCTGGGAATCCGTACCCGTACCCCGCGCACCAGCGACGGGCGTCGCACCCGCACCCGTCGTGGCCAGGTGGCCACCAGCACCGAGGAGGCCTGATGAGCATGCAGTACGTCCCCAGTGACGAGCAGCTCTCCGGCGAGACCCCCAAGAATGTGGATTCGCACGGCAAGAAGCTGGGCCTGGCGCACCGGCTCTACATCGGCGACATCTCGTGGGACTTCATCGGCCACCGCAAGCTCTTCTTCGCGATCTCCGCGGCCATGCTGGGCATCGCGCTGGGTGCCCTGGTCCTGATGGGTCTCAAGCTGGGCATCGAGTTCAAGGGCGGTGCGGACTTCTCGGCTCCGATGGCCGTCAACGCCCAGACCGTCGACACGGTGCGTGACGCCGTGCAGGGCACCAAACTGGCAGACCTGGACTCCACCCAGGTGCTCACGGTGGGCTCGAACGAGGTCAAGGTGCAGACCCGCACCCTGACCCCGGACGAGGTGACCAAGGTGCGCGCGGCCATCGCCAAGACGGCCGGCACCACCAATGACAAGGTCACCTACTCGCTGATCGGCGCCTCGTGGGGCAAGCAGATCACCGCGAAGGGCGTCCAGGCCCTCGGTGTCTTCATGGTCCTGGTCAGCCTGCTCATCTGGGCCTATTTCCGGGACTGGAAGATGTCGATCGCGGCCATCGTGGCGCTGGTCCACGACCTGATCCTCACCGTCGGTATCTACGCCCTGGTCGGCTTCACCGTCACGCCGGCGACCCTCATTGGTGTGCTGACCATCCTGGGCTACTCGCTGTACGACACGGTGGTGGTCTTCGACAAGGTCAAGGAGAATGTCCAGGGCCTGACCGGTCAGCGGCGAACCTACTCCGAGGCCGCCAACATGGCCGTGAACCAGGTGCTGGTGCGTTCCCTGAACACCACCATCATCGGCGTGCTGCCCGTGGCGGCCCTGCTCTTCGCCGGTGTGGCCGTGCTGGGGTCAGGTCCGCTGATGGACCTGGGCCTGGCCCTGTTCGTCGGCATGATCGCCGGCGCCTACTCCTCGATCTTCATCGCCACCCCGCTGCTGGCCTGGCTGAAGGAGAAGGAGCCGGCCATGAAGGAGCACCGCGCCAAGCTGGAGCGTAGCTCCCAGCGCAGTGCTTCCCGGAACACGGAAGCCGCTGCCGCCACCGTCGGTGCCCAGGCCGCAAGCCTGACAGATGCCGGCCGGACCCAACGTACCCGCACCACGCGTGCGACGCGCAAGAACAAGTGAGAGAACGAAGGTAGAAGCCATGACCGATGATCGCGCCCTGATCAAGTCGCTGATCGCAGACGTCCAGGACTTCCCCAAGCCCGGGGTCACGTTCAAGGACATCACACCGCTGCTGGCCTCACCGCAGGGCTTCAAGGCCGCCGTCGACCAGCTGGTGGCCAGCGCTCCCGGGGAGATCGACGTCGTGGTGGGCATGGAGGCCCGTGGCTTCATCTTCGCCGCCCCGGTGGCCGTGGCCCTGGGCGCCGGCTTCGTCCCGGTCCGCAAGCCGGGCAAGCTGCCCCGCCCCGTGTACGAGGAGGCCTTCGCACTGGAGTACGGCACGGAGACGCTGACCATGCACCGGGACGCGATCAAGCCGGGTGCCCGAGTGATGGTCGTCGACGATGTGCTGGCAACTGGCGGTACGATCGGCGCCACGGCAAAGCTGCTGAGGAAGCTCGACGTCAACCTGGTCCACGTGGCCGTGGTGATGGAACTGAGCTTCCTCAACGGCCACGCCGCGTTGGACGAGACCGGTATCGACTCGTACAGCGCCATCCTGACCGTCTGAGCCCCAGGCTCACTGAGAACACCCGGGAGGCCCCCTGTGAGCTCCGACGGCGTCTACGGACCCTACTCGCAGGGGGCGTCCAGCCCCTCGTCAGCGACGCAGGACCGCTTCACCACCGGCCCCGAAGCACCGCGGATGCGGATGCGCCAGCGCCTGGCCCGGCTGGGAGCCAGCAAGTCCGCCACCTCGGCGGTGCTGGACCCGCTGTTCAAGGTGGTGCGGGCCAACCATCCCAAGGCTGACCTGGCGCTGCTGGAGCGGGCCTACAACACCGCCGAGCACTACCACCGCGGCCAGACCCGCAAGTCCGGCGATCCGTACATCACCCACCCGCTGGCGGTCACCACGATCCTGGCGGAACTGGGCATGACCGAACCCACCCTCGTCGCGGCCCTGCTGCACGACACGGTGGAGGACACCTCCTACACGATGGAGCAGCTCACCGCCGACTTCGGTGGGGAGGTGGCGCTGCTCGTCGACGGCGTCACGAAGCTGGACAAGGTGACCTACGGCGAGTCCGCCAAGGCCGAGACGCTTCGCAAGATGGTCATCGCGATGAGCCGCGACATCCGCGTGCTGGTGATCAAGCTGGCGGACCGGCTGCACAACATGCGCACGCTGAGCTTCCTGCGGCCGGACAAGCAGTACCGGATTGCCAACGAGACGCTGGAGATCTTTGCCCCGCTGGCCCACCGCCTCGGCATGAATGCCGTCAAATGGGAGCTGGAGGACCTCTCGTTCGCGGCCATGCACCCGAAGGTCTATGACGAGATCGTCCAGCTGGTCGCGGACCAGGCGCCGCAGCGGGAACGCCAGCTGCGTGAGGTGATCAAGCAGGTGGAGCTGGACCTGGCGGCTGCGAACATCCGCGCCACCGTCTATGGGCGTCCGAAGCACTACTACTCGATCTACCAGAAGATGGTGGTGCGCGGGCGCGAGTTCAAGGACATCTACGACCTGGTGGGCCTGCGGATACTGGTGGACACCCCGCGCGACTGCTATGCCGCGCTGGGCGTGATGCACGTGCGCTGGAACCCCCTGCCGGGGCGGTTCAAGGATTACATCGCGATGCCGAAGTACAACATGTACCAGAGCCTGCACACCACGGTGCTGGGCCCCGGCGCGAAGCCCGTCGAGCTGCAGATCCGCACCTACGAGATGCACCGTCGCGCCGAATACGGCGTGGCGGCCCACTGGAAGTACAAGGAGGCGCTGCGCAATCCCGTGGCGGGCAGCACCTCCGAGGCCGAGGGCACGGACCTGACGTGGGTGCACAACCTCAACCAGTGGAGCAAGGAGACCGAGGACCCGGGCGAATTCCTCGACTCGCTGCGCTTCGAGATCAACTCCACCGAGGTCTATGTCTTCACGCCCAAGGGTGACGTGCAGGCGCTGCCCGCCGGCGCCACTCCGGTCGACTTTGCCTACGCCGTTCACACCCAGGTGGGTGCCCGCTGCATCGGCGCACGGGTCAATGGCCGGCTCATCCCGTTGGAGTCCAAGCTCAACAACGGCGACGTCGTGGAGATCCTGACCAGCAAGGACGAGAATGCCGGCCCGTCGCGGGACTGGTTGAACTTCGTCACCAGCCCCCGGGCACGGAGCAAGATCAAGGCGCACTTCAGCAAGGAACGACGCGAGGAGGCCATCGAGCGGGGCAAGGAGGACCTTGCGCGCCAGATGCGCAAGTCCGGTCTGCCCCTGCAGCGGATCCTCACGGCCGAACACCTCACGAGCGTCTCTGACGGGATGAAGCTGGGGGACATCCCCAGTCTCTACGCGGCGATCGGGGAGGGGTCCGTCAGCGCCCAGGCCGTCATGCACCGGTTGATCTCGCTGGCTGGTGGAGCAGAGGCTGCGGCGGAGGAGTCGCTGGAGGAGGCGCCGGTCGGTGGTCGTCGTCGGCGCGGGCGCAGCTCGCGCTCGGAGACGGGTGTGGTGGTGGCGGGAGACGCGTCGCTCTACGTCAAGTTGGCCAAGTGCTGTACCCCGATGCCGGGTGACGAGATCCTGGGATTCGTGACACGTGGTGAGGGCGTCAGCGTGCACCGTCGGGACTGCACCAATGCCGGCAACCTGCTGAACAATCCCGAGCGGATCGTGCAGGTCAGTTGGGACACCACCGGCGCGACGGGCTACTTGGTGAACATCCAGATCGAGGGTCTGGACCGGCAGGGCGCCTTCGCAGACATCAGCCGCGTGATGGCCGAGCATCACCTCAACATCACCCAGGCGACGATGAACACCACCCGAGGCCAGTTGTACAAGATGCGGGTGAGCTTCGAGTCCCCGGACCCCTCGCACCTGGACCACGTGCTGGGCCAATTGCGGCGCGTCCCCGGCGTCTACGACGTCTACCGCGTGCGTTCCTGAGGTTCCCCACTGGCACTGAAGGGGTGATTCGAGTGTTCGACCATTCGCGAGGCACTTATGCGGTGGTGGAGAATGCGGATGTTCAGACGGCGCAGATGGAGCACATCAGCTTCATGGGGGACGGGTGTTGTGAGATCGCGGCGCGTGTGTCGATCGTCGTCCAGACAGCTACTCCAGTCGAGGCCTTGCTTACTGGGTGAATGCCGGTCAACCAACAGGTTTCCGTGTCCTCGACTTCACGACGGTTCGGGCGGTGCATGCGGCGGACTTAGCCGACTACCTGATTCTTGAGGGGGACACAAGAGTGGCGCTGGTGGACCGTGACGGTTGCCTCCGGTGGCGAACTGGCCATCTGGTGTCTGATGGTTTCGACGAGGTCAGGGTGACTTCGTCTGTCGTCGTGCTCCGGGGATACTCCGCGCCTCAGGCTGCAGAGCTGGAGTTCGTGCTTGATCCGGGGTGAAGGCCCAAGCACGAGACGACAGCAGCCCCACGACCATCACGGTCGTGGGGCTGCTGCGTTGACGGGATGCGTCAGGCCTTGAACTCGTCGAGTGCCTTCTGTGCCTGGTCCAGCAGGGACTGGTTGAAGGCGATGGACTCGCGGGCCTCCTTGGCCTTCTTGTCCTTGCCCTCGGCCTCGAGCTTGTCCGCCTGCTTGGTCAGCTTCTCGATCTGCGAGGTGAACATCGCGACGGTGTCGGTGGCGCGCTGACGGGCCTCGGGATCGGTGCGACGCCATTCTTCGGCCTCGGCGTCCTTGACGGCATTCTCCAGCTTGCGGACGCGGGCATCCAGCGGGCGGATCGCGTCGCGCGGCACCTTGCCGTACTCGTTGAACCTCGTCAGGAAGTCACGGAACTGGGTGCGGGCGGTGGCCAGGTCGGTGACCGGGAGGATGGTCTTCTCGGCCTCGTCGAGCAGCGCCTCCTTGGCCTGCTGGTTGCCCACGAACTCCTGGTCCTGCTCGGCCATGGCGGCGTCACGGGCGGCGAAGAACTCGTCCTGGATGCCACGGAAGGTGGCCCACAGCTTGTCATCCTCGGCGCGCGGGGCGGAGCCGGCGGCCTTCCAGCGGGTCATCAGGTCACGGAAGGCGGCCGCGGTGGGGCCCCACTCGGTGGAGGTGGCCAGCGGACGGGCCTCCTCGATGATCCGCTCCTTGAGCTGCTTGGCGCCCTCACGCTTGGCATTCTGCTCGGCGAACTGGGCCTTGCGACGGCGGGTGTAGGTGGTGCGGGCGCTCGAGAAACGGTGCCATAGGGCATCGTCGGTGGTGCGGTCGATGCGGGGGAGCGCCTTCCACTCCTCCAGCAGTGCGCGGAAGCGGTTCACACCGCCGCGCCAGTCATTGCCTTGGGCGAGCTTCTCGGCCTCGGCGACCATCCGCTCCTTCTCCGCCTTCGCGGCCTGGGCGGCCTGCGCCTTCTCTGCCTTCTTGGCCTCGGCGGCCGCCTCCAGCGTGGGAGCCAGCGCGTCCAACCGGGCCAGCAGACTGGCCAGGTCGCCCACGGCATTGGCATCGGTGATGCTCTTGCGGTGGGCGTTGACGGACTTGCGCGCCTCCTCGACGCCGACGGTGCCGGACTTCACGCGGGATTCGAGCAGACCCACCTCGGTCTCGAGGGTCTGGAAACGTCGCACGTAGAAGGCGAGGGCTTCGGAGGGATCGACATCGGGGACCTGGCCAACGCGGCGCTCACCCTCGGGGGTGATCACGTACACCGTGCCATCGTCTTCAACGCGACCGAACGGATTCGGACCTGCAGTTTCGCTCATGGTTCCATCTTGCCCGATATGGTGCCCTTTGTGCTCATTGCCTCATTTCCCGCTGGCCCCTGGCAGGCGAACTGTTATCTCCTCGCGCAGGCCGAGGGCGGCCCGTGCGTCGTGGTCGATCCCGGAGTCGATGCCGCACATGGTGTTCGACAAGGGTTGAAGCAGTATGGCCTGTCTGTTGACGCGGTCCTGCTGAGCCACGGCCACGTCGACCACGTTGCCGCGGCACGCGAGATCGCCGATGAGGCGGAAGTCCCCGTCTGGGTCCACGAGGCGGACGTCGACCTGCTCAGCGAACCGATGTTGGCCCTCAGCGAGGATGCCCGCGGCATCCTCGAGATGATGTACGGCAGCACCACCTTCACCCCGCCGAAGGACGTGCGGCACTATGAGGGCGACGTGACGGTGGCCGGCATCCGCTTCGCCACGCGGCACGCTCCCGGTCACACGCCCGGATGCACGCTCCTGCTGCCCGAACTGGACCAGCACCAGCTGGTCTTCACTGGGGACGTCATCTTCGCCGGCTCCATCGGGCGCACGGACCTGCCGCGCGGCGACGCCTTCGCCATGGCCGCCAGCCTCGCCACCCAGGTGTTGTCGCTCCCGGACGAGGCGAACCTGCTGCCCGGCCACGGTCCCACCACCACGATGGCGCAGGAGCGCAGCGCCAACCAGTGGCTCCACCCCCAGAACCTGATGGCGATGCAGGCCCAGGCCTCCGCCACCAACCGCACCGACAATGATGGAAGTGATCTGTGATGGCTCGTCCCAAGCCACTGTCCGGTTTCCCGGAATTCCTGCCCTCTGGCCGGATCGTCGAGCAGCGCGCGCTGGACATCCTGCGTGAGACCTTCGAACTGCACGGCTTCGGCAACATCGAGACCCGCGCCGTGGAGACCATGGAGACCCTGACCCGCAAGGGTGAGATCACCAAGGAGGTCTACGTGGTGCGTCGCCTGCACGCCGACCCTGACGAGAGGGCCGGCGCGAACGACGACCTGGGCCTGCACTTCGACCTCACGGTGCCCTTCGCGCGCTATGTGCTGGAGAATGCCGGGCACCTTGCCTTCCCCTTCCGCCGCTACCAGATCCAGAAGGTGTGGCGGGGCGAGCGCCCGCAGGAGGGTCGCTACCGCGAATTCCTGCAGGCCGACATCGACATCGTCGGGCAGGACACGCTGGCGAGCCACTTCGACGTCGAGGCGCCGCTGGTGATGCTGCAGGCCCTGGAGCGGATGCACGTGGAGCTGGGGCTGCCCGAGGCCCGGATGCACGTGAACAACCGCAAGCTGGCCGAGGGCTTCTACCGGGGCCTGGGCATCACCGAGACGCTTGAGGTGCTGCAGCGCGTCGACAAGTTCGACAAGATCGGTGGCGAAGCCGTGGCCGAACTGCTCGTCGACGAACTGGGCCTGTCTGCGGAGGTTGCCGCCAAGTGCGTCGCCCTGGCAGGCATCTGCACCCCCGACGACTCCTTCGTGGAGCAGGTGCGCGCGCTGGGTGTTGAGCACGAGATGCTCGACGAGGGGCTGGAGGCCCTGCGAGCCGTCGTGAATGCCGCCAACAAGCGGGTGCCCGGGCGGATCGTCGCCGACATGAAGATTGCCCGCGGCCTGGACTACTACACGGGCACCGTCTACGAGACCGAACTGGTGGGGCACGAGAAGTTGGGTTCGATCAGCTCCGGAGGCCGTTACGACTCGCTGGCCAGCGACGGCAAGGTGACCTTCCCCGGCGTCGGCATCTCCCTGGGTGTCACCCGCCTGCTCGGCCCGATGATCACCAAGGGCAGGATCACCGCGAACCGCAGCGTGCCCAGCGCGGTGCTGGTGGCCGTCGATGCCGAGGAGACCCGGGAGGTGGCCGAGGACGTCGCAGCGGCCCTGCGCAGCCGCGGCATCTGCTGCGAGGTCGCGCCGAAGGCGGACAAGTTCGGCAAGCAGATCAAGCACGCAGACCGGCGCGGCATCCCCTTCGTCTGGTTCGGTGGAATGCATGGCCAGGTCAAGGACATCCGCTCCGGGGACCAGGCCGACGCCGACGCGAGGTCGTGGACGCCGCCGGCAGAGGACCTGCGACCTTCGGTGACGACGGGGGACTGAGGTCCACAGATGATTGCCATCGAGGTGGCACTGGTCGGCATCGCCATCATGACGACGGTGCTGGCCGCCCTCTTTGGCTGGCTCCACCACCGGGACCAGGTGCACCACTTCATCGCGGACCACGACTTCGTGGCCTGGACCGACATCTTCCGCCTGCAGGGCCGCCAGTTCGGACCGGACCGGATCGGCCCGGTGTGTCGCTGCTACCGAGCACTGGCCCATGACGTCCCGGTGGAACTACTGGTGGAGATCCCTCCGGCGGGGCACGGGAGTCCCCACCGGCCCCGCTGGATCCTGGCGGCACAGGTGCCTCGCACCCTGGCCTTTGTGGCCACCGCCACGGGCATCGAGGGAACAGTGCCGCAGCCCGTCCACCAGGCGGTGGACGAGCTGCGAGCAGATCCCAGGATCAATGCCACCCTCTGCGGCCACGGACTCTTCCTGGTGCGAGTCCAGAAGGCCGCCGGTCTGGAATCCGCCCTGGCCCTGGTGGCCTACACGGTGCCGCTGCTGCGCGGGTACTTGGCCAGGTAGGCCTGGACGAAAGGTCGTAGTAGTCGTCGCTGTACGGATCCCAGTGGAGGAGCCGTCCGGAACGTGGAAGGATCCGAGGGCGCTGTGCAGGATGAAGGCCGCATTGCGGCCCATCACGACGCCACCGTCGCTGACGGCTTCCAACACCTCTCGAGTGGCCTGGTCTGCCAGACGGTTGTCCACGGACTCCTCCAGGGCCTGGGCCAGTGCGGACTCCGACGTGCCGGACAGGACAGGGAGCGGACGAAACGGTCGAAGCCATTGGGCGTGACCACGTCGTCGTCCAACTGGGAGATCTCGCGGGAGCTGAAACGCTGACCGGTGAAGCCCACGCCCAGGGCCTGGGCCACCTTCGAGCCGATCTCGGTGCCCCCCGGGCCCTCGCGCTCGAAGAGGGGGATGACGGGGGCATCGCTGCGGGTCAGGCGCAGGCTGCGGCCGTCGCCGAGCTGGACCACACCCAGTTCCTCGGCGTCCAGCCCCAGCGTCTCCCCGGCTGCCCGGCGGGTACGACACTCGTTCAACTCCGCCACGAGGCTGCGGTGCTCGGTGGCGGTGAGGGGGTAGAAGAACATCACCGCGACGGCCGCCACGGCCAGCACCGCGGGAGCACCACCGGCTGCCAGCCTGATGCCGTGCAGCACGTCTGGGGACCGCGTGGGTGCCTTTGCCACATATCCGAAGGCGCCGATGATGGCCGCGCCCATCGCGCCACCGATGCCCTGACCACACTTGCGGATGAAGGAGAGGATCGAGTAGCTGCCGCCCTCGGAGCGGATGTCGGTCTTCCACTCGCCGTAGTCGACGGAGTCGGCCCGCATGGAGAACATCATCGCGTTGGTGCCGCCGGTGCCGGCGCCGAAGAGGAACCAGGCGATCACGGCAACGGGGAGGCTGCGCCGGGCACCAGGCAGATCACCACAAAGCCCAGCACGGCCACCACGCCCAGCGCGACATAGGCCTTGCGCTTGCCGAAGGCCACCGTGAGCCGGGGGAGGATGGAGGCGACCCGACAGCGAGCCGTAAGGGATGTTGACGAAGGAGTAGCGCAGCTGGAAGGCCGCGTCGAAGAGCAGGATCCACGCGATGGCGGTCCGCTCACTGATGCCGGCCGGGGTGCTGAACAACAGGACGAAGCAGATGGCCAGCGGCACGCCGCCAATCCACAGGCATGACCGCAGGTGTCCCCAGCGGCTGTTGAACTTGTCGACGGTGTTGCCGGCGAACAGGTCGCAGAATCCTGCCCAGATCTTCGTGACGCCGTAGATGGTGCCGCCGGCACGCCGGCGATGTCGGTCATGTACACCATCAGGAACATCGATCCCGCCGGGGGCGCCCGAGGAGTCGTGGAGGGCACCGACCTGGCCGTCGGGGGTCCGTTACGTCAACGAGACGGCGCCAGGTCTCGCCGCGGTACGCAACCGAGCCCTGGACGAGGCAGGCAACGCGAACTTGCTGGCCTTCATCGACGACGACGAGACCCCGGCAGCCGGGTGGCTACAGCACCTCGTGCGGACCTGGCGGGCCACGGGGCGCCGGCGGTGACAGGCCCGGTCCGTTCGGTGCCGGTGCGTGAGCTCGAGGAGTGGACGCGAGGCACCGCGATCTTCCGTCGGGAGACGGGCACCACCGGAGCGGAGCGACGTGGAATGGCCACCAACAACCTGCTGTTGGACATGAATTGGATCCGGGCCCCCGGGGTGCGCACCGGCAAGGAGCAGACGGGGCTGCTCATTGCCTCTCGTCGCGGTGACCAGCTGGCCGAGGGGCGGGCGGCAGCCGAGCGCGCAGGAGGCTTGGGGCTGCTGCGGGGGGCCATCGGCATCAATCGTGAGGAGTACGGGCGAAAGGCCTGAGCAGTCCCCGGCACCGATGCCCTAGGCTGGACGGGCAACCTACGGCACCACACCGTCTATGTGAGTGCCCCAGAAAGGAATACGCATGCTGCGCACCCATGAGGCCGGGACCCTGTCCAGGGCCGACGTCGGAACCACAGTCACTCTCGCCGGATGGGTCGCCAAGCGGCGTGACCACGGCGGCGTTGCCTTCCTCGACCTGCGCGACGCGTCGGGCATCTGCCAGGTCGTCGTGCGCGACGAGTACCTGGAGAAGGCAGGCATCCACGACCTGCGCAATGAGTTCTGCATCCAGGTGGCCGGCGTCGTCGACGCCCGCACCGAGGAGAACATCAACCCGAACATCGCGACCGGCGAGATCGAGGTCGCCATCCGCGAGCTCGAGGTGCTCAGCGCCGCCGCGACCCTGCCCTTCCAGATCGACGAGCGCACCGGTGTCGGCGAGGATGCCCGCCTGAAGTACCGCTACCTGGACCTGCGCCGGCCCCGTATGCACGACGCGATGGTGCTGCGCTCCCAGGTGACCCACACCATCCGTCGCGTGCTCGACGAGGCCAAGTTCTACGACGTCGAGACCCCGACGCTGACCCGCTCCACCCCCGAGGGTGCCCGCGACTTCTTGGTGCCGGCCCGCCTGCACCCGGGCAGCTGGTACGCCCTGCCGCAGAGCCCCCAGCTGTTCAAGCAGCTCCTCATGGTGGCCGGCATGGAGCGCTACTACCAGATTGCCCGTTGTTACCGCGACGAGGACTTCCGCGCCGACCGCCAGCCCGAGTTCACCCAGCTGGACATCGAGATGAGCTTCGTCGACCAGGACGACGTGATCGCCCTGGCCGAGAAGGTGATGGCCGAGTGCTGGAAGCTGATAGGCGTCGAGATGCCGACCCCGCTGCCGCGGATGACCTGGCACGACGCCATGGACAACTACGGCTCCGACAAGCCGGACCTGCGCTTCGAGAACCCGATCCGCGAGGTCACGGAGTTCTTCAAGGACACCCCCTTCCGCGTCTTCCAGAACCCCTACGTCGGGTGCGTCGTCATGCCCGGCGGAGCCTCGCAGCCCCGTCGCCAGTTCGACGCCTGGCAGGAGTGGGCCAAGCAGCGCGGCGCCAAGGGCCTGGCCTACATAACCGTCGGTACCGACGGCGAGCTCGGTGGCCCGGTTGCCAAGAACATCTCCGAGACGGAGAAGGCCGGCATCGCCGAGGCCGCCGGTGCCAAGCCCGGCGACTGCATCTTCTTCGCCGCCGGTGAGCGCGAGACCTCGCAGGAGCTGCTGGGCGCTGCCCGTCTGGAGATCGGCAAGCGCTGCGGCCTCATCGACGAGAACGCGTGGAGCTTCCTGTGGGTGGTGGATGCGCCGATGTTCAAGTCGACCGCTTCGGCCACCGCGTCGGGTGACGTCGCCCTGGGCAACTCGAAGTGGACGGCCGTGCACCATGCCTTCACCTCGCCGAAGCCCGAGCACCTGGACAGCTTCGACACCGACCCCGGTTCGGCGCTGAGCTACGGCTACGACTTCGTCTGCAATGGCAACGAGGTGGGCGGCGGCTCGATCCGTATCCACCGTCCCGACGTGCAGCAGCGTGTCTTCAGCGTGATGGGGACCAGCGAGGAGGAGGCCAAGGAGAAGTTCGGCTTCCTGCTGGATGCCTTCGCCTTCGGCGCCCCGCCGCACGGTGGCATCGCCTTCGGCCTGGACCGGCTGGTGATGTTGCTGGGCAAGTTCGAGACCATCCGCGACGTCATCGCCTTCCCGAAGTCGGGTGGCGGCTTCGACCCGCTGACATCCGCACCTGCGCCGATCACGCCGCAGCAGCGCACGGAGGCCGGCGTCGACGCCAAGCCCAAGAAGGATGAGGACAAGGACAAGGCTGACAAGGCACAGGCGGCCGAGGACAAGGCGAAGCCGGCTGACAAGAACTGACCCGGTCTGGCTCGCGACGTCGCCCAGGCACTGGGCCCGGCCCCTCACGCGAGGAGCCCGGCCCAGTCCCGTGCGTGGTGGCGGCGCGTCACACCGCGGTGACCCGGTGGATGGGCGCGTAGGTGCAGCCGGGGCCGTAGCCCGTCACGAGCCACACCGTGGATGCTCCATTCGTGACCACTGCCTGCACGTCCGGGAAGACCGGAACCGGGCCAGACGTGGGAGCAGGCCCTCAGCGGGGGCAAAGACCCGCACCGGTGCCGGGTCGACCATCTGGACGGGGAAGTCCACCGTCTGGTCGGCCGAGCCGTCAGCGCCCAGGGACCGGAGGGCAACGCTGGCGCCGGCCTTGTTGAACAGGGCGAGTTGGTCGGGGACCAAGCACATCGGGTCCGTCCACGCCTTGCCCGGCGCGGACAGGGGCACAGTCCTCGCGGACCGGCGGCCCTCGGCCAGGTCCCGGTCACGGGCGAAGCCGGTGGCGTCCGCCCTGCCCACCACGGTGCCCTGACGGTCCCGTCCCGTGACGACGGCGGCAGCGCCGCCGACCATCCTCATGCCGGGAGCCGAGGCCGTCGCGGCCTGGCCAGGGACCCCGGAGGACAGCAGGATTGCGTCGTAGAGGGCGGCAACGCGTGCGCCACCGGTGAGTCGGGCGGGCGCCGGCAGGGGAGTGCTGCCCCACCGGCCCGTGGCGAGCGAGAGGGTCCGCAGCTGCGTGTCGTCGGCGACGGCGACGGCGAGGTCCTTGTCCGGCAGTTGCGGGAGTCCATCCGGGGCGCCTCGACCACGGTGTAGCCGGTTTCGGTGGCGGCGTGCGCCAGTCGTGCCCCATAGGTCCCAGTGCCCTCAATGACCCACAGGACATCGAGGTCTCCAGCGGTGCGACGACCGACCCAGGCCAACGCTCGTCGCAGGCCGGCGGTGGTGGTCGGGAATTGTGCCTGGTCGAAGACTTCGGCGGTGGGACAGGCAAGGATCGCCAGCGCGTGGGTACGGGCGTGGGTGTCCACGCCAATGACGAACGGGTGATGGTGCGCGACGATGGTCATGGTGATCGGTGGCCTCCAGGATCGTGAACGGGCGGGCAGTGGTCGCCCGCGGCCGGCGTCGTTCGGGAAGAGGTCACTTCGAGACACATCTGTGATGGGTCACAACCGTTACGTTGGACAGTCTCCTGATCAGGTCATCGAGGTGGGCCGGACGATGCCAGCCGCGCCGACGGGATGGACAATTCAACGGAAAGGCACCACCGTGATGGGCCAATAGCTTCGAGGGTCACATCCGCGTCAGCACGACCAACACCATCCTGACCAGCCGATCCCGGACCAGCCACCCCCCAGACTCACAGATGGCCTCGGGTCCGGCCGAGACGTCGCACTTCGGGGATGGGTCAGGTCGGCCCCTACCCCCACACAGTGCTCAACCCACGCTCAAGTCCGAAGAGCCGCAAAAGGCTCAAGGGCAAGCACCTCGTCGCGAGCAAACGCTCCTACAACCGACTCCAGCGCGCGCTACGCGCGGCAGTCGGGCGCGGTAAATGCAGTCAGGGGCGCGCCTCCCCGATAGTGGCGCACCCCTGGCCGCGTGGACGACGATGTCGATGCGGCGACCGCGGCTGGCCGACGGTGGTCGACCAGCCGAGGTCGTTCAGCGGGTCAGACCGTCAGGCCTTGATCATGCCGTGCGGGTCGATGATGAACTTGTCGGTGGAGCCCTTGTCGAAGGTCTCGTAGGCCGCCGGGGCGTCGTCGAGGCTGATGATCTTCGTGTTGAGCATGTCTGACAGGTACGGCATGCGGTCCCACAGGATCGCGTTCATGAGGTTCCGGTTGTAGCTCATGATCGGGGCTTGGCCAGCGCTGATACGCGGGGACTTGATCCACGCGGTACCGAAGTCGATCGGGTACGTGCCCTTCTGCTCCTTCGGGTCCTTGGCCAGCGGGGCGGGACCGTACACGCCGATGACACCGGTGGCGCCGCCGGCGCGCGTGGCGTCGAGCACTTGGTTGATGGCGTGCGCGGGGTCCATGTCACCGGACTGGGAGCCGATGCCGTGGGCCTCGGTGCCGACGTAGTCGACCGCGCAGTCGACCATGGGCTCGCCGAGGATGGCCTCGATCTGGTCGGTCAGCGGGATGTCCTGGGACAGGTCGATCGTCTCGCAGCCGTTGCGCTTGACCAGCTCCAGGCGATCCTTGTCGTGGTCACCGACGATGATGCACGACGCGCCAAGCAGGCGGGCCGCGGCGGCACCGCAGCGGCCGACGGGGCCGGCGCCGGCGATGTAGACGGTCGACCCGGGCTTCGCGCCGGCCTCCATGAGCCCGTGGAAGGCGGTAGGCAGGATGTCGGACAGCAGCGCGAGGTCGCGGATCTTCTCCATCGCCTGGTCACGGTCGGGGAAGCGCAGCAGCTGGAAGTCGGCGTAGGGGACGAACAGGTACTCAGCCTGACCGCCGTCCCAGTTGCCGAGGTTGAACCCGTACGCACCGCACGCGGTCTCCGGGTTCGTGGTCTCGCACACGTCGGTGCGCCCCGCGCGACAGTTGCGGCAACGGCCACAGGCCACATTGAACGGGACCGACACGAGGTCACCCTCGGAGAGGAACTCGACGTCGGGACCGACTTCGACGATCTCACCAGTCATCTCGTGACCCACGAGCATGCCCTCGGGCACGGGGAACGAACCACGGTAGATGTGCAGGTCGCTACCACAGATGTTCGTGGCGACGATCTTCAGGATGACGCCGTGCGGCGCCTTCTTGCCGTTCGGCATGACGAGCTTCGGGTAGTCCACCGTGTCGACACGCATGTCCCGGGCGCCGTGGAACACCACTGCGCGATTTCCGTTGGCCATGGAACTGCCTCCCTGTGTAGCGGCCACGCCGAGCTGCGCGGCCGGGGATCGCACATCTGTACGACGCTGTCACGCTAACGGCCCCACCTTGATCACGTCTACCCCCGCACCGGTCCGGCGATCGAGTCCACAGACCACCCGGATCGGCCAGCACCCCCGGACATTTTGAACAACCCCTGAAACACAATAACGAGAACGATTCGCATTGTCATGAATTGTCGACTGGTCATCCTGCCCTACGCGCGAACGTCTGCCGCCGTGTGCCTATACCCGCGCCCGGCCGCCACCACCCCCACTCCCACTCTCACTCTCACTGCAGGGTGGTGTCGCAGGCGGGCTCTGAGCCAGCGCGCCGCTCCCGAACCAGGTGACCTACCGAGTGCGCATGAGGCGAGGGCAGGGTGGGGCTGTGCGATGCCCAGGTGGTGAGGGTGAGGATCTGCCGGCCGCGAAGGTGCCCCGGGGTGAGACGGTGGTGTGCGGCCGCGGCGTCGTCCATCGGCAGGACGTCGGCGACGCGGGTCGCCAACTCGCCCTCGCCGGCCAGCGTCACTATCTCGCGGATCGCGTCGGCGTTGCTGAGCTGGTCGACCACGGTGGTATACAGCACGTGAATCCCGATGAACACGGGATCATCGCCCCAGTGGCGGTAGATCGCCATGCGGCCGCCCGACGTGAGGGCCGGCAGCATCGCCGCGTGCAGGTTGGCGGCACCGGCCACGTCGACGCCCTCGGGCGCAGCCTCCCGGAAGCCCTCTACCCCCTCAGCACGGCCCACGAAGGCGTCCGCGCCGAAGCCCCGCACGAGGTCCTCGTCCGCGGCGGAGGCGCTGGCCAGGACCCGCACGCCCTGGCGGTGCGCCGGCTGCACCAGGTAGCCGCCGAGCGCACCGGCCGCCCCGGTAACGGCGAGCGTCTGCCCCGGGTGCAGGTCGAGGGCGCGCAGGGAGCCCCACGCGGTGAGGGCGTTCATGACGAAGCTGGCGGCCTGGGCATCGGACAGGGTGGCCGGGGCCGGGGCCGGGGCCACCGACTCCGACGGCACCGACACCAGCTCGGCGTAGCTCGGCATAGCTGCCGCGCGTGCCACCCGGGCGGGTGACGCCCACCACACGCTCACCGCCCTCAGGTGCGCCGATGCCGGCACGTCCGCGCCCGCCTCGTCGATCACCCCGCACAGGTCCATGCCCGGCACAGACGGCAATGGCACCCCGGGCTGGAGAATCCGGCGGCCCAGCTATACCCGCTGCTCACCGACACCTACCTGCCACAGGGGCTGATCGGCCTCGTGCTGGCCAGCATGTTCGCCAGCACCATGGGCATGACGGTCTCTGACATCAACACGCTGTCCGCCGTCACCCAGCGTGACATCCTGCCCGTGCTGAGCCGCGCCTTCGACGAGTCCCGCCTGGGTGGTGCAGCCTCGCTGCGGCTGGACCGCATCATCACCGTCTGCTTCACCGTCGTCACCGTCGTGGTGGGCCTCAACAAGGACTCCTTCGGTGACATTATCGGCATGATCATCACCTGGTTCGGTGCCTTGGTGGGTGTCACCGGCATGCCGCTGCTGCTCGGCCTGTTCAAGCGATTCCGTCACTGCGACGGCCGGGCCACCATCGTCGGGATCGTGGGCGGAATGCTCACCTTCGCCGCCCGTCAGGTCTGGAAGGCCGACTTCCCGAAGGACTGGGTCACCGTGGGGTCGATGCTCGTCACCGCAGCCATCTACATCGCCTGGGAGCGGTGAACAAGGCCCGGGGACAGCGGGTGCCGGAAGAGGTCGACGCGATGCTGGACTACGTGTCGCGCAACGACGACCACTGGAAGGCGAACCCGCTGGTCCCCTGAGACCCCGCCTCGTGAGCCCTTGGCTCAGTGTGCACCAGCCGAGTCCAGCAGCCTGCTGAGATCTGCCGGGTGCATCAGGTTCTGGACGCTGAAGACCTGCTCCAGCGTCTGCGCGTCGAGCAGGCCACGTTCCAGCACCACCTCAGTGACGGACTTGCCGGTGGCAGCGCACTCCTTGCCGATGCTGTCACCGGCGTGATGGCCGATCAGGTCATTGAGGTAGGTGACGATGCCGATGGAGTTCATCACGTAGTCACGGCAGTCCTCGACATTGGCGGTGATGCCCGTGACACACCTGTCCTGAAGGGTCTGGCAGGCGGCGGACAACAGGCCGATGGACTCGAACATGGCCTGCCCGATCACCGGTTCCATCACATTCAGCTGCAACTGGCCCGCGTCGGCGGCCATCAGCACCGTGATGTCATTGCCGTAGACCTTGAAACAGACCTGGTTGACGACCTCCGGGATCACCGGGTTCACCTTGGCAGGCATGATCGAACTGCCCGCCTGCATCTCCGGCAGGTTGATCTCGTTCAGGCCGGCCCGCGGGCCAGAAGACAGCAGGCGCAGGTCATTGCAGATCTTCGAGAGCTTCAGGGCGAGCCGCTTCAGTGCGGCGTGCACCATCACATAGGCACCGCAGTCGCTGGTGGCTTCGATCAGGTTGGGTGCCGGGATGCAGGAGTATCCGGTCACATCGGACAGCTTGCGGACCGCCAACGGAGCGTAGCCGCGGGGCGTGTTCAGGCCGGTGCCGATGGCCGTGGCACCTAGATTCACCTCCAGCAGCAGGCGAGAGGTGCCCTCCAACTGGGCGAGCTCCTCGTCGAGGGTGGAGGCCCAGCCCAGGAATTCCTGACCCATGGTCATCGGCACGGCGTCCTGGAGCTGGGTGCGACCCATCTTGAGCACCTCGGAGAACTCGTCGCCCTTGGCGCGCAGCGACATAGCCAGTTCATGGACGACGGTCTGCAACTCCTGCAGGGCCGCGTAGACGCCCAGCCGGAAACCCGTCGGATAGGCATCATTGGTCGACTGGCTACGGTTGACGTGGTCATTGGGGTTGACGGTGCCGTACTCGCCCTTGGGCTTGCCCAGGTGCTCCAGCGCCAGGTTGGCGATCACCTCGTTGGTGTTCATGTTCACCGAGGTCCCGGCGCCGCCCTGGAAGACGTCCAGGGGGAACTGGTCCATGCAGCGCCCCTCGTCGAGGATCTGGTGGCAGGCCCACTGGATGGCGTCGGCCACGTCCTGGGGGATGGCACCCAGTTCTGCATTGGCCAGGGCACAGGCCAGTTTGACCTGGACCATGCCTCGCACGAAGGCCGGTACCCGGTTGAGAGTCACCCCCGAGATCCGGAAGTTCTCGATCGCACGGACGGTGTGGATGCCGTAGTAGGCCTCTGCAGGTACCTCGCGGATGCCCAGAAGATCCTCTTCATGACGGATCGGGGAATTCATGACGTCGTCGTCTCCTCGCACAGTGCGTGACCGCAGCGGTGCGGCCACAGGATTTGTGGTTTGACCATCAGACTGTCACGGATTGATGTGGAGGGCATCCCTCAAACGCGCGAATATTTCGCGCTGCCGATCGCGGTAGGTTTGTTGCCATGAGCGCAGACCTGCCAGAGATCGGATGGATCGACCTTCCCGGGGTGGTGAACATGCGGGATCTCGGTGGAAAGCCGGCGGTCGACGGGGGGTCCACCGTGGCCGGGCGCGTGATCCGCACCGACAACCTGCAGGACCTGCCCGCGGACTCGGTGCGCCGACTGGTGGACGAGTTCGGCGTGACCGACGTGGTGGACCTGCGCACGAATGTGGAGCGGACCAGCACTGGCGATGGACCGCTGAAGGCCGAGCAGCTGACCTTCCACGAGCTCAGCCTCTACGCGGAGGACTCCACCGAGCACGGCATCCCCGACGTCGATGACGACCCCGATCCCAGCCTTCCGTGGCAGGACGACTTCACCGCGGAGTCCAAGCAGGCCATCGGACACGAGCAGCACCTGGCCGAGCACTACTCGGGCTACCTGGAGCGCCGTCCGGACAACGTCGTGCGCGCGCTGCGGGCCATCGCCCAGGCCTCCGGCACGGTGCTGGTGCACTGCGCCGCGGGCAAGGACCGTACAGGCACCATCTGCGCCATGGCCCTCACCGAGGTGGGTGTCGACCGCGCGGCCGTCGTGGCGGACTACGACGCCACCAACCAGCGGGTGGAGCTGATCTTCCAGCGGCTGGCCACGACCCCGACCTACGCCGCAGACCTCGCCACGCAGGAGGTGGTGGACCAGACCACCCCGGCCGGCACCATGCGTCGCCTGCTGGACTTCCTCGACGCACACCACGGTGGCGTCCACGGGTGGCTGGTGAGCCAGGGCTGGACCGACGAGGACCACGAGCGGCTGGTCACCAAGCTGCTGGCCACCGAGCCCCGCGAGAACACCGAGGAGAACCGATGAGCACCCTGCCGCGCGCATGGGAGGCCACCACGGCCGTCACCATGACCGATGAGAACATCGAGGTGCCGGACGGCACCATCCCCGCCAAGCTCTTCCGCCCCGAGGGTGGGACGGGTGCCGGGATCGTCCTGGTGCAGGAGATCTTCGGCATCAGCAACTACATCCTGCAGCGTGCCGCAGACCTGGCCGACAAGGGGTGGACCGTCCTGGTGCCCAACCTCTACTGGCGGATCGGTGGCGACGTGCTGCAGGGTGACGAGCCCGACGCAATGCCTCGCGCCATGGACCTGCTGGGGCGCAACCCATGGGACGACACGGTTGCCGACATCCGAGCCTGCATCGCTTCCCTGCGCGCTGACGAGAAGGTGGGCGGACGCGTTGCGCTGCTGGGCTTCTGCCACGGCGGAGGCCTGGCCTACGCGGCGTCCTCCGACGTGGAGGGCGATGAATGCCCCGACGCCCTGGTCAGCTACTACGGCTCCGCGCTGCCGGATCTGGTGGACAAGATCCCCGTCGTCGACGTGCCCAGCCTGCACCACTTCGGTGAGGCCGACAAGTACATCCCCTTCTCCACCGTGCAGCACATCCATGAGGTGGTGACCCGGGGCAGGGACGTCGAGTTCAGCTCCTGGCCCGGAGCAGGGCACGCCTTCGACAATCCGCTGCCGATCTTCCACCACGCCCAGGCCAGCGAGGATGCCTGGCGCGAGACCTACGTCTGGCTGCTCGAGCACCACCCGGATGAAATTGACAGGGTCCCTGCCAGCAGGACCCTGGGCTGAGTTTCCTCAGCCCAGGGTCCCCGCGCCGACGGCCGCCCGGATCTCGTCGGGCGACAACCCCTGGCTGAGCAGGAAGGTGAGCCAGGCCACCAGAGCGTCAGTGGTCAGGTCACCGCCCGCGACGGCCCCTGTTGCGAGCAAGCCCTGACTCACGGCGTACTGCCCCAGGTGGACGGCGCCGTGCGGGCACTGCGTGGTCACCACCACGACGGTGCCTGCCTGGCTTGCGGCACTCAACGCGCCCAGGAGCGCCGGCTGGTTGTCCGGGGCATTTCCCGTCCCGTAGGCACGTAGCACCACGGCCTCCGGCGCAGGCGTCAACTGCGCGGCGACACGCTCGGAGCGCAGCCCCGGGTGCAGGGTCATCACCACGATGTCCACGTCCCGGTATGGCTTGACCACCACCTGCGCAGCGCTGGCGGGGGAGTGGGCCTCCGCTTCGGTGAAGACCAGTTCGCCGTCGTCGGTGAGCAGGGCCAGCGGTGCGATGTTGACGCTCTCGAAGGCGTGGTCATCCTCCGAGGAGATCTTCGTCGCGTGGTGACCCGCCATCAGGGTGCCGTCGAAGTAGATCGCCACGCAGCGGTTGCGCTGCTCAAGCGCACAGCGGATGGCGCCACGAACATTGGCGGGGGCGTCGGAATCATCGACGACGAAGGAGCGCTGCGCGCCGGTGAGGACGACGGGCTTGCCCAACCCGCGCAGGGCGAAGTGGACCGCGGCGGCGGCGAAACCCATCGTGTCGGTGCCGTGCAGCACCACGTAGCCGTCGTGGGTCGTCTCGTGCTGAAGCACGGCGTCGACGATGCGTTGCCATTCGGCGGGCCCGGCATTGGAGGAGTCGATGAGTGGATCGAGGCTGACCAGGTCCCAGTCCAGCCCCGGGAAGTCCCGGGCCACCAGATCGCTGAGCCATCCGGCCAGGTCGGCTCCGGGCTCCCAACCACGGTCGGTCAGCTGCATGCCCAGCGTGCCACCGGTGTAGACCACCAGCAGTCGCCTCGGTCCGCTCATCGGCGTCATCGTTCGGCCTTCTCCTCGTCGGCGGGCAGGGCTCCGTCGAGGAAGCTCGATTCCAGGACCGTCGCATCGATCTTGTTGCGCACGACGTACCAGCCGCCCACCATGATCAGCGCGATGATGCAGAACAGGCCAATCGTCGGCTTGCCGATGTCATCAGCGAACCACATCATGATGATCACGCTCACCAGGAAGATGATGGTCGCCAGGTTGGTCCAAGGAGCCCAGAACAGTCGGTACTTCGGACGCTCGTAGAGCCCCTGCTTGGCCTTGTTCACGAAGATCCAGTGACTGACCATGATGCTCATCCAGGTACCGGCGATGCCGATGCCTGCCAGGTTCATCACGATGTCGAAGGCCTGCGAGGGCCACACGTAGTTGATCATGACGCCGATCAGGCCCAACGCGGAGGTGATCACGATGCCGCCGTAGGGCACCTTGTTGCGGTTCAGGCGAGCGGCGAAGGCCGGTGCGGAGCCCGCGACGGCCATCGAGCGCAGGGTGCGGCCGGTGGCGTACAGGCCGGCATTGAGGCCGGACAGGGCCGCGGTCAGCACGACGAGGTTCATGATGGTGCCGGCATTCTGGATGCCGATCGCGCTGAAGAAGGTCACGAAGGGGGACTCGCCCTTGGAATAGGCGGTCCACGGCATCAGCATGGTGAACAGCACGACGGAGCCGACGTAGAACAGCGCGATGCGCCACATCATGGAGTTCACTGCCCCCGGCATGATCTTCTCGGCATCCTTCGCCTCACCGGCCGCGACGCCCACCATCTCCGTACCGCCGAAGGCGAAGACCACGCCCAGCGCCAGGGTCACCATGGGAGCAAGACCCTTGGGGAAGAAACCACCGTTGTCGGTGATCAACTGGGGGCCGGGGGTGTGACCGGCGACAGTGTGCCCGGTTGCGATGAAGAAGACCG
Source organism: Luteococcus japonicus (assembly GCF_003752415.1). Taxonomy (NCBI): domain Bacteria; kingdom Bacillati; phylum Actinomycetota; class Actinomycetes; order Propionibacteriales; family Propionibacteriaceae; genus Luteococcus; species Luteococcus japonicus. The sequence goes on from NZ_RKHG01000001.1 coordinate 240,839, forward strand.
CAATCAGCATGAAGCCGACGATGGCCGCCACCTTGATCATGGCGAACCAGAACTCGAACTCGCCGAAGAACTTCACGCTCAGCATGTTCATGCAGAAGACGATCGCCAGCGCGATCAGGGCGATCACCCACTGCGGGACAGTGCTGAAGAAGCTCCAGAAGTGCATGTACAGCGCCACCGCGGTGATGTCGGCCATCACCGTCGTGCACCAGTCGAGGAAGAAGAGCCAACCCGTGACGTAGGCGCCCTTCTCCCCCATGAACTCGCGGGCATAGGAGACGAAGGCGCCCGAGCTGGGGCGGTGGATGGTGAGCTCACCCAGGGCGCGCACCATCAGGAAGGCGAACAGGCCGCACAGGGCGAGACGATCGCCAGCGACGGTCCGCCGGCCGCAAGACGGCCGCCGGCACCGAGGAAGAGGCCGGTACCGATCGAGCCGCCGATGGCGATCATCCGGATGTGGCGCGGCTTGAGCTGCTTCTCATAGCCGTGGTCAGCCTTGTCCGTGGACGTGGGGGCAGCGTGAGGGGAATCCTGCGCCTGCATGGTGAATCTCCCGATCGTTCGTGGGGAGTGAGACGACATTGTCTCGCTCGTCGGAACACTACTCACTCCGGGGTCGGCCGGTGCCCACCGGGCCAGCACCTAGGATGAATTGGTGACTGATCTGTTCGGCAACCCGGATGAAGCACCCTCGCGCCCCGCACCGGGAGGCACACTGGGTGGCGCCAGTCATGACCAGCTGCCGCTGGCGGTCCGGCTCAGGCCTCGCAGCATCGACGAGATCGTCGGGCAACAACACCTGCTGGGTGCCGGCTCGCCGTTGCGTCGGCTGGCGGAGGGCAACAGCGCAATGAGCGTCTTCCTCTGGGGCCCACCCGGTGTGGGCAAGACCACCATCGCCTCCGTGGTCTCACACGCCACCAATCGTCGCTTCGTGGAGATCAGTGCCGTCACCGCCGGGGTCAAGGAGGTCCGCGCGGAACTGGACCTGGCGCGTCGGGAGCTGGCACAGGGGCGGGCCACCGTGCTCTTCGTCGACGAGGTTCATCGCTTCAGCAAGGCCCAGCAGGACGTGCTGCTGCCCGCCGTCGAGAACCGTCTGGTGACCTTGATCGCCGCCACCACGGAGAATCCGTCCTTCAGCGTCATCTCGCCGCTGTTGTCGAGGTCCTTGCTGCTGACGCTGAAGCCGCTGACCGATGACGACATCGGCACCCTGGTGGACCGTGGGTTGACCGACGAGCGGGGACTGGGCGGGCGATACCAGCTGGACCAGGAGGCGCGGTCCACCATCATCCGGCTTGCCGGGGGAGATGCCCGCCGCAGCCTGACCTACCTGGAGGAGTCCGCAGCCGGAGCAGATGCGGTGGATTCCACGGCGATCACCCCTGAGATCGTGGAGAAGTCCGTCGACCGTGCCGCCCTGCGCTATGACAAGGACGGCGACCAGCACTACGACGTGATCAGCGCCTTCATCAAGAGCGTGCGCGGTTCCGATGTCGATGCCTCCCTGCACTACCTGGCCAGGATGCTGGAGGCGGGGGAGGACCCGCGCTTCATTGCCCGGCGGCTCATCATCAGTGCCAGCGAGGACATCGGGATGGCCGCGCCCTCGGTGTTGCAGACCTGCGTCGCTGCGGCACAGGCGGTGCAGCTGATCGGGATGCCGGAGGCACAGCTCACCTTGGCGCACGCGACGATCGCCGCCGCGACGGCCCCGAAGTCCAATGCCGTCACGATGGCCATCGGTGCTGCCCGCGCCGACGTCTCCGCGGGGCGGGCCGGTCTGGTGCCGCCCCACCTGCGCGACGCCCACTATTCCGGCGCCCAACAGCTAGGGCATGGCAAGGGCTATATCTACGCCCACGACGCGCCACACGCCATCGCCCGCCAGCAGTACCTGCCGGACGAACTCGTCGACGCTGTCTACTACCAGCCCACCGACCACGGCAACGAGGCGGGCATCAAGGACCGGTTGGCCACCATCAAGCGGCTGCTGGGGCGAGAGGCTTGACGGAAGGGAGCCAGCCCCAGGACTTGGGATTGTGTGGGCTTCTTTGTGACTGTTGCATTCGCGCGTGATCGTGCGGCAGGATCGGACCAAGCCTCTGACGTCAGGGACCCCCACTCAGGCACGGTGTCGTGCCAAGTCCCGGAGGTTCCACCCATGCACAAGTTCACACGCTCCCTGCTCGCACTCGGCTGTGCGGCAACTTGTCTCGGCGCGGCTCTCCCCGCGTCGGCCCAGCAGGGAGACATCACCGAGCCCTACCGGCCCGGCTACCACTTCACGCCCGACCGAAATTGGATGAACGATCCGAATGGACTCGTCTTCCACAAGGGCACCTATCACCTGTTCTTCCAGCACAATCCCTTTGGCAATTCCTGGGGCAACATGAGCTGGGGACACGCCACGTCCACTGACCTGGTGAACTGGAAGCAGCAGCCGGTCGCCATCCAGCAGACCAAGAATGCCGACGGTGTCAGCACCGAGGACATCTTCTCCGGCTCCGTCGTGGTGGACAAGACGAACTCGACGGGCTTCGGCACGCGGAAGAACCCACCCCTGGTGGCCATCTACACCTCGGCCTACACCGCTGCGGATTCCGAACGTCCCAACACCCAGGCCCAGTCCCTGGCCTACAGCCTCGACGACGGCCGTACCTGGACCAAGTACCAGGGAAATCCCGTCCTGGAGGCGGGGGCGGATGACTTCCGTGACCCGAAGGTCTTCCGGTACGACGGCCCGGCCGGCAGCTACTGGGTGATGGCCGTGGTGCGAGCCAACAAGCACATCGTGCAGCTCTACCGCAGCGATGACCTGCGGACCTGGAGTCACCTGTCGGACTTCGGCCCCGCAAACGCGGTGGGTGGGCAGTGGGAGTGCCCGGACCTGTTCCCGATGAAGGTCAAGGGGACCAACCAGACCAAGTGGTTGATGTTGGTCAACATCAACCCCGGCGGTGTCAATGGGGGCAGCGCTGGACAGTACTTCGTCGGTGACTTCGACGGACGCACCTTCACCGCGAACAATGTCGTCAAGGATGTCCCGAGCCCCACAGGCAACATGCTGGCCGACTTCGAGGGAGACCTGGACGGTTGGATCCCGGCAAACGAGCCCGTCGCCGCCGAGGACGGGCCTTGGGGCACGGCCCCCGTCGCCGGCTCCATCGGAGGGCAGCAGACCGTGACCGGTTTCGAGGGCCGTGGCTACGTGAACGGTTTCCACGGCGGGGACGGCCCGACGGGCACCCTGACGTCGCCGGAGTTCACCGTCGACACGTCACACCTGAACTTCTTGATCGGTGGCGGGAACCATCCCCGTGTGGAGGGAACACAGTTGGAGAACACGCCTCCGGCAGGAAGCCTGCTCTTCGATGGCTTCGAGTATGCCGGCACGAGCTCCCTGTCAGACCACGGCTGGACCCTGTCCGGGGACCTGGTTGCGGGCCGCAATCCTTCCACCAATGGTGGGTCCAATGTCATCGGCAATGGCCGGATCAACACCTGGGAAGGCGGTGCGAAGGGCGATGACAATGTCGGTGACCTCACCTCGCCCGAGTTCACGATCGACCAGGACTGGATCAGTTTCCTGGTGGGTGGCGGACGACGCGACGACGGTTCGCTGGCCGTCGAGCTGCTCGTGGATGGCACGGTGGTGCGTACCTCCACGGGCAAGGATGACGGCACCCTCAACTGGCAGTCCTGGAAGGTCGACGACCTGCGCGGGCGCACCGCCCAACTGCGGGTCCACGATGCGGCGACCGGGGGCTGGGGCCACCTGACACTGGACCACGTGGTGATGGGCCCCGAGAAGGCACAACAGGTCAGCAATGAGGTGTCGGCCAACCTCGTCGTGGACGGGAGGGCGGTGCGCAGCGCCACCGGCAAGGACTCCGAGTCCCTGGACTGGCAGAGCTGGGACGTCACGGACCTGGCCGGCAAGAAGGCACGGGTGCAGCTCGTCGACAACAATCGCGACGGGTGGGGCCACCTGCTCTTTGATTCGTTGATGGCCTCGGACGCCCCCGCACGCAGCAGGTTGACGGCCTATGACTGGCTGGACTGGGGCCGCGACGACTACGCCACGGTCACCTTCTCCAATGTGCCGGGCAACAAGGTCGTGAGCCTCGGCTGGATGAACAACTGGGACTATGCCGGCGTCAGCCCCACTCCCACCTGGCGCAGCGCCAACACCCTGCCGCGCGAACTGAGCCTGGTGCAGACCGCGCAAGGTCCCAAGCTCTCGAGCCAGCCGGTGAAGCAACTCAGGACCCTGCAGGGGCGCCCGGTTCTCAAGAACGCCCGGATCACGGTGGACGGCCGCAAGGTCCTTCCCGCCACGGGTGACATGGTGCGTGTCGACGCCACGATCGAGCCGGGCAAGGCTTCCGCGGCAGGAATCGATGTCCTGGCCTCGGGTTCCGAACGGACCCGGATTGGCTATGACAAGGCCACGGGCGAGATGTACGTCGACCGGACCCGCTCGGGCAGGACGGACTTCTCGTCGCGCTTCGCCTCTGTCGACAGGGCACCGGTCCAGCTGCGCAAGGGCAAGCTGGAGCTGACCATCTACGTCGATCGTTCCAGCGTGGAGGTCTTTGCCCAGGACGGCACACGAACCATCACTGACACCGTCTACCCGAGCGCGGGCTCGGATGACATCGCGGTGTGGTCCGAGGGCGGAACAGCGAAGGTGTCGAAGCTCACCGTGACGCCCATGAAGCCGATGGACTCCCGTCGCCCCAGCTGAGCACTTCGCATGACGTGAGTGAGCCCCGTGGAGCAGTGCTTCCACGGGGCTCGCCGAGCCTTGGTCGTGGTTCAGCGGCGTGACCCCATGACGTGCAGGTCCAGCTCCCTGCTGACGACCTCGCAGGTGCGCACCCCGCGGACACTGGAGCCGTGCTCGTTGAGGCGCGGGGAGAAGGCGGCGAGCCCCAACTGACCGGGGGCGACGGCGATCAGTCCACCGCCGACACCCGACTTGCCCGGCAGCCCGACCCTGACCATCCACCAGCCGGCCTCGTCGTACATGCCAGACATGGTCATCACGGACAGGACGCGCTGCACCACCAGTGGTTCCACGAGTTGCTCGCCGGTGGTGGGCTGGCGTCCGGAATTGGCCAGGGTGGCCGCCATCCACGCCAGGTCCGCGGCGGTGATCATCGTCGCGCAGGCGGCGCAGTAGTCGCGGGTTGTCTCCACCGGGTCGTCGCCCAGGACGTCGAAGGAACGCATCAGGTGGGCCATGGCCAAGTTGCGGTGGCCGTTCTCGACCTCCTCCATGGCGATCGACGCGTCGGCGTGCAGCTGCCGGCCTGCCAGCGACGAGTAGAAGCGCAACAGTCGGGACATGCGGCCCTTGTGGGGCAGCAGGCTCGTCGCGGCAATGGCGCCGGCATTGATCAGGGCATTGTCCGGGTGCCCGGTCTCGTCCTGGAGGGAGATCATGTTGTAGGCCTCGCCGGAGGGCTCCACGTCGATGGCGGCGTCGACGGCCTCGAAGCCGGCCTCCTGCAGGGCAAGCGCGTAGGTGAACGGCTTGGAGACCGACTGCAGCGAGAACTGGGTGCGAGAATCGCCCGCCTCGTGCAGCTGCCCGTCGACCGTGGCGATGGCGATGCCGAAGGGCTCGGGGTCCGCCTCCGCGAGGGCCGGAATGTAGGAGGCCACCTCGCCATCGGTGAAGGGCAGCACCCGGCGGTGCACGTCGGCCAGGTAACCGGTCAGGTCGTCCATGGCACAGATCCTGTCATGGCGAGCCGGTAGGGCGCCCATCGGACCGTGCAGCAGGTCTCGACGGGCGTCCGATGTGCAGCGACGTCACTTGTGCCGGTCCACGGGAAGATCCCGCGGGCGGCTTCCCCATGCATGATTGGGCGCGTCATCCAGGTCGAACCGGAGGACAACACCCTGATTCATGATCCGCTCCGGGATCCACGACTTGTGCCACTGGCGCCCGTTGACTCGGGCTCCGGCGATGTAGGCATTCTCGGCCGATGCCTCCGGTGCCTCGATGACGATGTCGACGCCATTGCCACGATGGAGGACGACCCTCGGGAAGAGAGGCGTCGTCAAGAGCATCTCTGCCCGGGCCGGGTTCTGTGGGTAGTTGGCTCGGTGCTCACCGGGGCCTTCTGCGGCCGCCGGGGACCGTGCGACGGTCACGGTCAATGGAGATCTCGGCGTCCTCCGAGCCATTGAGGGAGTTGGACGTGCGGAAGAGCAGGTTGGCCTGCTTCTCCTTCGGGAAGGAGAAGGTTCCGACTCCGGCCCGAGTCGTGGCCGCGAAGTCCGTGGCAGTGCCGTTGGCGAGCTTCAGGGAATAGCGGCCGGGGGTTGCCTGTTCGTCAGCATGCGAGAAGTCGGAGGCGAAGACCTCGTCCTTGGTGTCGGCGCTGGGAGAACTGGTGACTTCGCCGCTCATCGGCATGATGGGCACGTCGCCCATCGCGCCCGGGTGGCATCCAGCCCCGTTCACGTGGGTGAGTGCGAAGCCCCGAATCCGAGTGGTGTCGTACTGGTAGCCGCCTGCGGCCCCGGTATTGGTCTGGTCGCCCTTGGTCGATGTCGAGCTGAACGAGAGCATGCCAAAAGGCATCACGGCGCCTGGGCTCGTGCGGCGGCAGCTGAGCTGCCGAGCGCTCCTGCCAGCAGTGTGGCCACGGCCACACACAACGCGGGTCCACGCATTTTTCCTCCTGGGGGGATGGATGGTTCGTCCCACTCATCCGAGCAGCCGCCGCCGAAGGGAGAAACCACCGGAGGCTGAACGCTGGCTGAACTTCCAGCTTGCTGCATTCCCTCCCCGGGTCACCAGGCGAAGGGCTTGTAGTCCTTCAGGAAGACGCCGTACAGGTCGGTGCCATGTTCACCCATCACCACGGGGTCGTAGACGCGCGCGGCACCGTCCACCAGGTCGAGCGGCGCGTGCCAGCCCTCGGCGGCGATCCGCAGCTTCTCGTCATGTGGACGCTCATCGGTGATCCAGCCGGTGTCGACGGCGGTCATCAGGATCTGGTCGCTCTCGAACATCTCCTGTGCACTGGTGCGGGTGAGCATGTTCAGGGCGGCCTTGGCCATGTTGGTGTGCGGGTGCCCGGCGCCCTTGTAACGACGGCCGAACTGCCCCTCCATCGCCGAGACGTTCACCACGTACTTGCGACGGGCGGTACTGGCCCGCATCGCCTCCCGCAACCGGCTGATCAGGATGAACGGGGCCGTGGAATTGCACAGCTGGACCTCCAACATCTCCAACGGGTCCACCATGTCGACGGTCTTGGTCCAGGAATTCTCCGTGGCCAGGTCGGGCAGCAGGCCGCCCGCGTCGATCGCGGTGCCCGCGAGGTGACGCTCCAGCGAAGCGTTGCCGGCCTGCAGGGCCAAGGACGTCATCTCCGCCGCGGACTGGAGGGCCAGCTCTCCGCCGAGTCCCGCTCCGGCGCCCACGAGGGCAGCGGGGTGGGCCTCGCTGATCCGGTCAAAGGTGAGTATCCGCGGCAGGCGGGCATCGCTGGGCAGTGGGGCCTTCTCGCCCTCCACCAGGTGTGAGTAGGCGCCGGGGGAGCGGCGCACGGTCTGGGCGGCATTGTTGATCAGGATGTCCAGCGGCCCACCGGCGGCGACCTCGTCGGCCAGACTGACCACCTGGGTGGGGTCGCGCAGGTCGATCCCGACGATGCTGAGCCGGTCGATCCATTCGGCGCTGTCCGGCAGTGAGCTGAATCGCCGGGCGGCGTCGTGCGGGAAGCGAGTGGTGATGGTCAGGTCCGCGCCGTCGCGCAACAGGCGTAGGGCGATGTACATCCCGATCTTGGCCCGGCCACCGGTCAGCAGCGCGCGTCGGCCCGAGAGGTCGCAACGCTGGTCCCGCTTGGTGTGGCTGAAGGCCGCGCACTCGGGGCAGAGCCAGTGGTAGAAGGCATCGACGGTGGTGTACTCCGTCTTGCAGATGTAGCAGGAGCGCGGCTCCTTGAGCTCACCCGCGGTGGCGCCGGGCGCGTGCGAGACCAACGGGATGCCCGCGGTCTCGTCGTCGATCCGCTCGGGCGATCCCGTGGCGGTGAGCTCGAGGATCGCGTTGTCGTGGTCCTCGATGGGTTGGCGCACCACGCGCTTGCGACGGTGGCGGATGGTGCGGTTCATCCGGTTGACGGCCTGCTTGAAGGCGATCTGGTCCGGGTGTTCCAGCTCCAGGGCCGCCAGCTCGTCTAGCACGCGCATCGTGGTGGCCATGTCGTCGGGGGCGATTCCCGGGCCGAAGGCGTCGTCACTGGGTCGTCCGGGCTGAATCTTCACCGGGCGATGATAGACCCCTTGGTCCAACGGACCCGCATCCTGACCGGCCGGAGGCAGCCGAGCGTGCCCCGCACCGACGACATCGATGCAGGAGGCGCTCAGGGAGTTTGGTGCCAGAGGTCAGCGGTTCACGCGTCCCAGGAAAGCTCTGGTGCGTTCCTCGCGGGGATTGTCGATGACCTCCGCAGGCGTGCCCTGCTCGACGACCACGCCGCCGTCCATGAAGACCACCCGATCCGCCACCTCGCGGGCGAAGCCGATCTCGTGGGTGACCACGATCATCGTCATGCCCTTGCCAGCGAGGTCCTTCATCACGGTCAGCACCTCGCCGACGAGCTCCGGGTCCAAGGCGGAGGTGGGCTCGTCGAAGAGCATCAGATCCGGATCCATCGCCAGCGCCCGCGCAATGGCGACGCGCTGCTGCTGCCCGCCGGACAGGTGGCTGGGGAAGGAATCGGCGCGGTCCTCCAGGCCGACCTGGGCCAGCAACTCGCGGCCGCGCGCCTCAGCGGTGGCTTTCGCGGTCTTCTTGACCACGATCGGCGCCTCGGTGACGTTCTCCAGCGCCGTCTTGTGGGGGAACAGGTTGAAGCGCTGGAAGACCATGCCGATGCTGGAACGCTGCCGCGCGATGTCCTTGTCGGTGCGCTGGTACAGCTTCCCGTCGCGTTCCTCGACGCCGATCAGCTCACCGTCGACCCAGATGCGGCCACCGGTCAGGGACTCCATCTGGTTGATCAGGCGCAGAAAGGTCGTCTTGCCCGAGCCGGACGGGCCGAGCAGCACGACGACCTCGCCGCGACGCACCTCCAGGTCGATTCCCTTCAACACCTCGAGGTTGCCGAAGCGCTTGTGCACATTGACGGCGCGCACCTGCACGTCGCTGCCGGTACGCCCGGCATCAGTGGCGGTGCTCATCAGTGGTCGCCTCCGGTGTAATCGAGGGGTGCGTGGCCGCGGCCGAAGCGCTTCTCCAGCCAGCTCTGGCCGATCATCATGATCGTCGTGGTGATCAGGTAGTACAGGCTGGCCGCCATGTAGACCGGAATCATCTTGTAGTAGTTGGTGCCGATGCTGCGCAGCTGGAAGAGCATCTCCCCGGCCAGCGGCAGGGCGATCAGCAGCGAGGTGTCCTTGAACATCGCGATGGTCTCGTTGCCCATCGGGGGGATGATCACGCGCATCGCCTGGGGCAGGATGATGCGACGCATGGCCTGGCCACGGGTCATGCCCAGGGCGGTCGCAGCCTCGTGCTGGCCCTTGTCGACGCTGATGATGCCGGAGCGAGCAATCTCGCTGAAGTAGGCGGCCTCGCTCATCGCCAGGCCCAGAATGGCACCCAGATAACCGGTGAAGAGCTGGTTGGCGTCCAGAGTGGCGATCTTGAGGGAGTTGTCGACGCCGAAGAGGTTCATCAGCTGTGCACCGTAGGGGATGCCGATGCCCACGCCCTGCGGGAAGAAGGCGCCGGCGCCACCCAGGATGGACAGCAGGACGTAGCGGGGGATCGAGCGGAAGAACCACGCATAGGCGAAGGCGACGCCGCTGAGCAGCTTGTTGGGGCTCATCCGCATGATGGCCAGGAGGACGCCGCCGATCACGCCGATGACCATGGCGCCGATGGTGACCAGCATCACGCCGAACCAGAAGCCCTTGGCGACGGGCACCTGACGCATCGCGTCGAAGGTGAAGCTCCAGTCGAAGGCCGGGTTGGTCACCAGCTGGTGCGCCAGCATCGCCAGGACCAGGGCCACGAAGACGGCCGCCACGGAACGCCAGGGGTGGCGGACCGGAATGGCGTCGATCACGTCGGTACCGGAGGCCGGGGAGTTCGTCGAGGTGCTCACGAGGGGTTCACCTCAAAGGCGTCGATGGCGCCGTCGTTCTGGTTCCACTTGGCGAGGATCGCGTCGTAGTGGCCGGACTCCTTGAGGTCCTCCAGGGCGTCCTTCATCGCGTCGGCCAGTTCGGCGTCCTCCTTGCGGACCACAGCGCCGTAGGGGGCGGCGTCATAGGGCTCGCCCAGTTGCTCGATGGTGCCCTCGTTCATCTTGGCGGCGTACAGGGCGATGGGGGAGTCGGCCGCCATCACCTGGGCGCGTCCGGTGACCAGGGCGGCCGTGGCCTCGCCCTGGTCGGAGAAGCTGAGCAGGTTGATCTTGTTGTCGCCGCACTTCGACTGGGCGGCCTTCATCTCCATCTCCTGCACCACGCCGGTCTGGACGGCGACGGTCAGGCCGCACGGCTTGCCGGCCTCGACCTTCTTCGGGTTGCCCTTCTGCACGGTCCACAGGGAACCCGCCGAGAGGTAGCTGACCATGTTCACCGTCTTGGTGCGCTCGGGCGTGACGGTGAAGGCGCTGACCCCCGCGTCGTACTTCTTGGCCTGGATGCCGATCAGGATCTGGTCGAACTGGCTCTGCTGCCACTCGACCTCGACGCCGAGCCGTTCACCGACGGCGTCGAAGAGGTCGATGTCAAGGCCACTCACCTTCTCGCCCTCCAGGAACTCGACGGGCTTGTAGGTGGGGCTGGTGCCCACCACCAGCTTCTTGTTGGACTGCACCCGCGCGGGCAGCTTGGCGAACAGTGCCTGGTCTGCGGTGATGGGCGCGAGGTTGACGGAAGAAGAGCTGGTCGGCAGGCCGGATCCGCTCAGGTTGGTGGCACAGCCGCTGGCGACGAGCACCGTGCTGATGACGGAGACGGCGAGGGCCGCTCCTGCTGGACGCTTCATGCGAAGATTCCTCCCGGGAAAAGGACAACGAGTCATCCTCTCACCGCAAAATCTTCTGCACCAACCCCAGTGGGATTGGCCAGACAGGAGATCTTTGCCTGATTGTGGCGGCACAACGGCGCCCACCCAATATCTCGGGGTGGGCGCCGTAGCTTCCGTGGTGCACGGGCCCGGAGGGGAGAGATGTTCTCGTCGCAGCCCTGTGGTCACGTCAGTCCTCGGAGACGAAGCCATCCTCGTCGTAGCCCTTCTTGGTGCGCATCGCGCGCGCCGCATCCTGGTCCTCGGGCGGAAGCTGGCCGCCGGTGGCCTGGAGCCGCACCTCACGGGCCTCCTCGACGGCCTTGGCGTCCTTCTCCTGGATCTTCTCGATCCCGGTGACGTCGCGGGGCGGCAGCTGCAGCTCCTTCTCCGCGTGCATTCCGGCCTGCAGTTCGCGAGCCCGCTCCAGCTCGGAGTCAACCTCCGCGCCGAAGAGCAGCGCCAGGTTGGTGAGCCACAGCCACAGCAGCATGATGATCACGCCCGCCAGTGCGCCGTAGGTCTTGGAGTAGTTGCCGGCGTGCGTCACGTAGAGGGCGAAGAGCACCGAGCCAAGGATCCAGACCAGGATCGCGACGCCGGCACCCACCGAGAGCCACTTGAACTTGGGCTGCCGGACATTCGGCGTGAAGTGGTAGAGGACCGCGACCATCAGGATGAGCAGGGCCAGCATGACCGGCCACTTGGCGATGTTCCACACGGTCACGGTCTGGGAACCCAGCCCGACGACATTGCCAATGGCCTCGGCCACCGGCCCGCTGACGACCAGGGCCACCAGCATCAGGGCGGCCACCAGGGTGATGAACAGGGTGATGGCCAGGTTGGTGGCGCGCAGTTTGACCATCGGGCGCCCCTCGCGGGTCTCATAGACCTTGTTCATGGCCCTGCCGAAGGCGCCGACATAACCGGATGCCGACCACAGGGCCGAGGCGAGACCGATGACCAGCGCAAGGCCGGTGCCGCGGGAGTTGACCATCTGGGTGAGCGGCCCCTCGATCTGGCTCACGGCATCGCCCGGAGCCAATTCCTTCACCAGTGCCATCAGCTGGTCGATGCCGCCCTCGGACTGGCCGAACAGGGCGAGCAGGGAGACCAGGGCCATCATGCCGGGGAAGAGCGCCATCACCGTGTAGTAGGTGAGAGCGGCCGCCAGGTCCGTGCACTGGTCGTCGCTGAACTCGCGCCAGGCATTCTTGGCGGTGAACTTCCACCCAGGCTTCTTGACCTGGGCGGGCGAGGAGGGCTTGCGTGGATCCTCGGGGTGAGGCGCGGTCTCAGCCTTGCGGCGGGTCTCGTCTGGTGTGGTCTCGTTGCTCACGGTGACCTCCTTGGTGGGCGGGGAAGGAGCGGCAGGTCAAGCAGCGGCTGTATGCCGTGGAATTCACCATAGGGGCGCTCCACGTGGTTCGGAACGCCATCCGGCTGGCTGTTCGCTCAGGACTTACTCGCCCGAGCTAGGCTTGTGCACCATGTCATGGGGAGAGATTGCTGGGCTTGTCGCCGCGGCCGCCGCGGTGGTCTTCGTCGCCTTGTGCGCCGTGCCCTTGCTCAAGCTCGGCGGCGTGATGGACGAGCTGCGCCTGGCCGTGCGAAGGCTGGGCGAGGGCACGACACCGATCCTCGACGAGCTCAAGGGCACCGTCTCCACGACGACGCGGGAGATTGCCCGGCTGAGTGAGGTCACCGAGGAGCTGGCAAAGATGAGCCGCAGCGCTTCCACCATGACCGAACAGGCTGCGAACGTCTCCACCGTCGTCAGCACCCCGCTGGTCAAGACGGCGGAGGTGGTGGGCAAGGGCGCCACGGCGGCCCGTGACGTCGGGAGACGGGTGCAGGAGCACCGCCCGCGCCGCCGGGCCCGCGCCGTTGCCGGCGAACTCGAACCGGGGGAGTGATCGCTCGCCGCAGCGCGGGCACCGAGGACCACGAGCGCGACCCGATAGGGTTGGGCGCACGTCAGAAATGATCTGGAACACGAGCAAGGACAACTTTGATGAAAGCCGCCGAGATCGGTCGTCGCTACCTGGACTTCTTCGCAGGCAGGGAGCACGCCGTGGTGCCCAGCGCCTCGCTGCTCTACAACGACCCCACGCTGCTCTTCGTCAATGCCGGCATGGTGCCCTTCAAGCCCTTCTTCACGGGCGAGGAGCCTGCACCGTGGAAGCGAGCGGTGAGCAACCAGAAGTGTGTGCGCACGCTGGACATCGAGGAGGTCGGCAAGACCACCCGGCATGGCACCTTCTTCCAGATGCTCGGCAACTTCTCCTTCGGTGACTACTTCAAGAAGGAGGCCATCCAGTACGCCTGGGAGCTGGTCACCACGGAGCAGCACAACGGTGGCTTCGGCTTCGATCCGGAGAAGGTCTGGGTGACGGTGCTCGGCCCCGGCTTCCACCCCGACTACCCGGAGGGTGACAAGGAGGCCATCGAGTACTGGCTGCAGGCCGGCATTCCGCGCGAGCACATCCAGGGACGTTCCTTGAAGGACAACTACTGGAACATGGGCGTGCCCGGCCCGGGTGGCCCCTGCAGCGAGATCTACATCGACCGTGGTGCCGAGTTCGGCAAGGACGGCGGCCCCGAGGCCGACGAGGACCGCTTCCTGGAGATCTGGAACCTCGTCTTCCAACAGGAGGACCTGTCTGCGGTGCGTGCGAAGGACGACTTCGACATCGCCCGTCAGCTGCCCACCCAGAACATCGACACCGGCGCGGGCCTGGAGCGCATCTCCTACCTGCTGCAGGGCAAGAAGAACATGTACGAGATCGACGAGGTCTTCCCCGTCATCGAGCTCGCCGCCAAGATGGCCGGCAAGGCCTATGGCAAGGACCCCGAGGACGATGTGCGGCTGCGCGTGGTGGGCGACCACGTGCGCAGTTCTCTGATGCTGATGACCGACGGTGTCACCCCCGGCAACGAGGCCCGCGGCTACGTGCTGCGCCGCCTGCTGCGCCGTAGCGTGCGCTCGATGCGCCTGCTGGGTGTCACCGACCCGGTGCTGCCCGAACTGCTCACGGTGTCCAAGGGCCTGATGGAGGTCTCCTACCCGGACGTTGCCGACCAGTGGGACCGCGTGCTCCCGGTGGCGACCAATGAGGAACAGGCCTTCCGTCGCACCCTCACCCAGGGAACCCAGCTTTTCGATCTGGCCGTGGCCGACGTCAAGGGCTCCGGATCCCCCAAGCTCGGCGGTGACAAGGCCTTCCAGCTGCACGACACCTTCGGCTTCCCGATCGACCTCACGCTGGAGATGGCCTCCGAGGCCGGTCTGGACGTCGACATCGAGGGCTTCGGGTCCCTGATGGATGAGCAGCGCAACCGCGCAAAGGCCGACGCGAAGGCCAAGAAGGGCGGCACGGTCAGCCATGAAGCCTACCGCGCACTGCGCGAACAGGGTGAGACGCCCTTCCTGGGCTACACCGAGTTGAGCCTGCCGACGACCCTGCGCGGGATCATCGCCGACGGGCAGGTGAGTGACCGGGCGCAGGCGGGACAGACCGTCGAGCTGGTGCTGGCGGAGACGCCCTTCTACGCCGAGTCCGGCGGTCAGGACTCCGACGCCGGCACCATCGTCGTCGACGGTGTGAGCCTCGACGTGCTGGACGTGCAGCGCCCGGTTCCCGGACTGGTGGTGCACAAGGTGCAGGTGCCGGAGGGTGTCGACTTCGGCGCCGGATCGGAGGCCAAGGCCATCGTCGACGCCCAGTACCGGCTGGGCGCCTGCCAGGCGCACACCGCCACCCACGTGCTGGGTGCCGCGCTGCGCGAACTCGTCGGCCCCACGGCCACCCAGGCCGGTTCGTACAACAAGCCCGGCTACCTGCGCTTCGACTACTCCAGCCAGCAGTCGATGGGTGAGGCGATGCGCCTGGAGATCGAGGAGCGTTGCCAGCAGGCCCTGCGGGAGAACCTGGAATTCCGCGCCAGCGAGCTGCCCCTTGCCGAGGCCCGTGCCCGGGGGGCGCAGGCGATGTTCGGGGAGAAGTACCCCGAGATCGTGCGGATGGTGGAACTGGGAGACGGTTCCTGGAGCCGCGAGCTGTGTGGCGGCACGCACGTCGCCAGCACCGCGCAGATCGGGATGATCGACATCCTGTCCGAGCAGTCCATCGGTTCCGGCGCCCGACGTTTCGAGGCGCTGGTCAGCACTGACGCCTTCAAGCACCTGGCCGGGGAGCGCGCCCTGGTCAACGGCCTGACCGACATCCTCAAGACCCGTCCGGAGCAGCTGACCGAGCGCGTGGAGAAGCTCGTCGCGGACCTCAAGGCCGCGGAGAAGCAGATCGCCGACCTCAAGGCCAAGCAGCTGATGGCGGGCATCGGTGACATCCTCGCCACCGCCCACGACGTCAACGGCTACACGGTGCTCACCCAGCAGGTTCCGGGGGTGGGCGGCAATGAGCTGCGCAACCTCGCGACCGAGCTGCGTGGCCGACTGGGGGACGTCGCCAGCGTCGTCGCCCTGATTGGCGGCACCGACGAGAAGCCCGTGCTGATCGTCGCCACCGGCCAGGCAGCCCGCGACAAGGGCGCCAAGGCTGGCGCCCTGGTCCGCGTCGCCGCGGAGAAGCTCGGTGGCAAGGGCGGCGGCAAGGACGACATGGCGCAGGGTGGTGGCACCAACGGTGCGGCCGCCCCCGAGGCGCTGGCCGCCCTCGAAGCCGCGCTGCAGGGTTGAGCGTGGCGGGACTGAACACGGCCGGCGGCGTGCTGCTGGCCCTCGACTGGGGCATGGCCAGGATCGGCGTCGCCGCATGCGACGCGCAACGGATCCTGGCCTACCCCGTGGACACCATCCAGAACACCCCGAAGGACCCGGCACAGGTGATGCGCCGGGTGCGTGAGCTGGTGGCCGAGTACGAGCCCGTCGAGGTGGTGCTCGGGCTGCCCATCAGCCTGCAGGGCGACGAGGGGATCGCGGCACGCGCCATGCGTGAGGTGGCGAAATCCCTTGCCGTCGAGCTGGGGGACGTAGCCTTGACGCTGGTGGACGAACGGCTGACCAGCGCCACGGCCCACCAGCGGCTTTCCCAGGCGGGGAAGAATTCGCGCCAGCGGCGCGGCATGATCGACCAGATGGCGGCAGTTGCCATTCTGGAACAGGCCCTCGCCGAGGGAAATGGCACTACATCGGAGGAACTGTGAGCGGTCTGTTCATGGACAACAACGGCAACCGGGACTGGAAGAAGATCTGGTACCACGGCCGTAGCGCGTTCGCGGTGCTGCTGAGTCTGGCGGTGCTCTTTGGTGGGGCGTGGTTCGTCTACGACAAGGCGAGCACGGCCTACACCAGCTACAAGACCGCCGACGACTATGCCGGTGAGGGTGTCAAGGAGATCGTCATCACCATCCCGGAGGGCTCCAGCGGTACGGACATGGGCAACCTGCTGGTGAAGAACGGTGTGGTGAAGTCCCGAAAGGCCTTCCTCAAGGCCTATGCGAAGAATGAGAAGTCCAAGACCATCCAGGCAGGCACCTTCAAGTTGCGCACCGAGATCCCCGCGGACCGGGCCGTCGAGATGCTGGTGGATCCGGCCTACCAGGTGCACAATCGGGTCACCGTGCCGGAGTCGTTGCGCCTGAAGGACCAGTTCGCCCTGCTGAGCAAGAAGACCAAGATCCCGGTGGCGCAGTTCGAGGCCGCGGCGAAGAATCCGCAGGCACTGGGCTTCCCCAAGTATGTGAAGAGTGTCGAGGGATTCCTCTTCCCGCAGACCTATGAGATCGGCCAGAAGCCCACCGCCACGTCGATCCTGAAGCTGATGGCCAAGGAGTACAACGCCGTCGCCGCCCGCCAGGAACTGGTCTCCGGGGCTGAAGAACTGGACCGTACGCCGGCGGAGATCATCACCGTCGCGTCCATCCTGGAGGCCGAGGCCCAGGAGAAGGACATGCCGATGGTGGCGGGCATCATCTACAACCGCCTGGACCAGTACATGCCGCTGGGGCTGGACTCCACGAGTTACTACGCGACGAACACCCCGCTGGGCAAGCCGTTGCCGAAGGACTTCACCAAGATCCCGAGTCCGTACAACACCTACCTGAACACCGGGCTGCCCCCGGGCCCGATCGGGGCGCCCGGCGAGAAGGCGATCAAGGCCGCGCTGCACCCCACCAAGAGCGACAACCTCTACTGGGTGACCATCAACTACCAGACCAAGGAGACGGTCTTCTCCTCGAACAAGGAGGACCACGACAAGGCGGTGGGCAAGTTCGAGGCCTGGTGCAAGACGGCCAAGGACAAGTCGGGTTGCCCGGTATCCTGATGCCCACCCAGAACTGCTGCGCAGTGATCGGCCATCCGGCCGGTCACTCGCTGTCTCCGGCACTGCACCGAGCCGCCTATCGGGAACTCCGACTGGACTGGACCTATGACGCCGTTGATGTCACGCCGGACGGCCTGGACGCCTTCGTGCGCGGCCTGGATGACTCCTGGCGGGGGCTGAGCGTCACGATGCCCCACAAGGTGGCCATCCGCCGGTGCGGCGAGGGCGACGAGCTGGTGGACCTCGTGGGTGCCGCCAACACCCTGGTGCTCGGCAGTGAGCCGATCGTGCGCAATACCGACGTGGGGGGCTACCAGCTGGCCTTCGCCCAGACGGGGGTGGAGTCGGCTGACTCGGCCATTGTCGTCGGGAACGGGGCCACCGCCCGGTCCGCCGTCGTCGCCCTGCGCCAGATGGGTGTCGAGCGTGTCCTGGTGCTGGCCCGCAATCCCGAGCGGGCCAAGGAGCTCAAGGGATTCTGCAGCAATGCGCTGGGCATGCTGTGCGCCGTCCGGGAGCTGGCCCCCGGGCAGGCCATCGAGTCCGACATCCTGCTGTCGACGGTTCCCGAGGGCGGCGCGGACCACGTGGCCGAGGAACTCGTCCACCATGCGGCCATCGTCTTCGACTCCGTCTACGACCCCTGGCCCACCGCATTGGCCACCGCCGCCGAGTCCGACGGGAAGACCGCACTCAACGGCCTGGACCTGCTGGCCGGCCAGGCCGTCGAACAGGTCCGTCTGATGACCGGGGGAGAGGTTTCCTTCAGCCTGCTGAAGTCCGCCGGGCAAGAAGAGCTCAAGGCACGCGCCCAACTCTGAAAGACTGGTGCGCATGCTGCGCTACCTCACCGCCGGTGAATCCCATGGTCAGGCCCTGATCGCGACGATGGAGGGCATTCCTGCCCACGTCGAGGTCTCCTCCGACGACATTCGCAACGCCCTGGCCCGTCGCCGGTTGGGCGCCGGACGCGGTGCCCGGATGAAGTTCGAGGCCGACGAGGTGACCCTGCTGGGAGGCTTCCGGCACGGCGAGACCCTGGGTTCCCCGATCGCGATCATGGTCGGCAACACCGAGTGGCCCAAGTGGACCGAGGTGATGAGCCCCGATGTCGTGGACCAGGAGGTGCTGGATGCCCAGGCGCGCAATGCCAAGCTCACCCGGCCGCGCCCCGGCCACGCAGACCTGGCAGGCATGCAGAAGTACGACTGGGACGAGGCCCGTCCCTTGCTGGAACGCGCCAGTGCCCGGGAGACCGCCGCGCGCGTGGCGATCGGCCAGGTGGCCAAGAACTTCTTGCAGCAGGCCTGCGGCATCACCGTGCTCAGTCACGTCGTCGAACTCGGGCCCGTGAAGGCTGCGAAGACCTTCCCCACCATCGACGACCTGGACCGGATCGACGCCGACCCGCTGCGCTGCAATGATCCCGTGGCCAGCCTCGCCATGCAGGACGAGGTGGAGGCCTGCCACAAGGCCGGCGACACCCTCGGCGGCATCGTCGAGGTACTTGCCTGGGGCTTGCCCCCGGGTCTCGGCTCCCACTCGCAGGGTGACCGCCGCCTCGACGCGAAGCTGGCCGGTGCGCTGATGGGCATCCAGGCCATCAAGGGCGTCGAACTGGGCGACGGCTTCGACCTGGCCCGGGTGCGCGGCTCGCAGGCGCACGACGAGATCTCCGGCGGGCCCGACGGCATCCGTCGCCTCAGCCACCATGCGGGCGGCACGGAGGCCGGCATGAGCACCGGTGAGGTCCTGCGGGTGCGCGCCGCGATGAAGCCGATCGCCACCGTCCCCACGGCACTGCGCACCATCGACGTCGCCACGGGTGAACAGGCTCGCGCCCACCACCAGCGCAGCGACGTGTGCGCCGTCCCAGCGGCAGGTGTCGTGGCGGAGGCCATGGTGGCGCTGGTGCTGGCCGAGGCGGTGCTGGAGAAGTTCGGTGGCGACTCCGTCGGGGAGACCCGTCGCAACCTGGAGGCCTACCAGGCCCGCGTGGCCGAGCAGGGGTTGACCATCCATGGCTGAGCTGCCGGAGACGCTGGTCCTGGTGGGCGCGCCAGGTGCGGGCAAGAGCACCATCGGCGTCAAGCTCGCCCAGAGGCTGGACCTGCCCTTCACCGACGTCGATGACCTGGTGGCCGAGCGCGCGGGGATGCCGATCCCCGAGATCTTCCTGAGCCGCGGGGAGGCTGCATTCCGGGAACTGGAGCGAGACGTCACGCTGGAGACCATCGGCCGTCCGGGGGTGGTGAGCCTGGGTGGCGGCTCCGTCATGAATGACCAGATTCGGGCCGCACTGGCCGGTGTCCATGTCATCTGGCTGGACGTCAGCGCCCACCACGCCAGCCGGCGGGTGGGCATCACCGGCAATGACCGGCCCCTGCTGGCCGGCAATGTGCACTCCACCATGGTCAAGCTGCTCAACCAGCGCCAGCCGCTCTACCGCGAGGTGGCCACCACCCGTGTCGACACCAATGGGCTCAAGGCCAATGCCGTGGTGCGGCTGGTCCTTGCCGAACTGGGCATTCCCGCAGGGGAGGAGAACTGATGGTCTGCGTGGCGGTCAAGGCCGAACAGCCCTATGAGGTGCGGATCGGCGAGGGTGTCAGGGATCAGGTCGACGCGCTGGTGGCCGGGGCCGCCCGTGCCGCCATCATCCACCAGCCGGTGCTCAGTGACCGTGCCGAGAGCCTTGCCCTGCACCTGAAGGAGAAGGGCACGCAGACCGTCACGATCGAGGTGCCGCCGGGTGAACCCGCCAAGACGGGCCAGGTGCTGCAGGACTGCTGGACCCGGCTCGCTGAGGCGGGGATGACGCGTTCCGACGTGGTCATCGGCCTGGGCGGTGGCGCGGCCACCGACCTCGCCGGATTCGTCGCCGCCACGTGGTTGCGGGGCGTCGGCTACATCAGCATCCCCACCACGGTGCTGGCCATGGTCGACGCTGCAGTGGGCGGCAAGACGGGTATCAACATCGAAGCGGGAAAGAACCTCGTCGGCGCCTTCCACGAGCCGCGCGGCGTGCTGTGCGACCTGGAGCTGCTGATCGGACTGCCGCGGGCCGAAGTGGTTTCCGGCCTTGCCGAGGCCATCAAGTGCGGATTCATCGCCGATCCGCGCATCCTGGACCTCGTCGAGCAGGACCCGGACGAGGCCACCGACGTCACCAGTGTGCGTTTCGCGGAGATCGTGCGCCGGGCCGTTGCGGTCAAGGCACAGGTCGTCTCCGGGGACCTGCGGGAGGCCACCAGTTCCGCGGACACGGTGGGACGCGAGGCCCTCAACTACGGCCACACCCTGGGGCACGCCATTGAGGCCCATCAGCACTTCACCTGGCGCCATGGTGAGGCCGTGAGCATCGGCATGGTCTTCGCTGCGGAGGTTGCCTCACGCACCAGCGGACTCCCGAGGACCGTGGTGGAGCGGCACCGCAAGGTCCTGGCGTCGGTGGGTTTGCCCATCGCCTACAACGCGGGGGACTGGGACGCGCTGCGCGCCACGATGAGCCTGGACAAGAAGGCCCGGGGCACTGCCCTGCGCCTGGTGGGCCTGCGTGACGTGGGCCGGGTCACCATCATCGACAGTCCGGCCGAGGAAGTGCTGAGGCAGGCCTGGGCCACGCTGGACCCGCACTAGGCCACGGCGGACCCGCACTAGACCACGCTGGACCCGCACTAGGCCACGGCGGAGCCGCACTAGGCCACGGCGGAGCCGCACTAGGCCACGGCGGAGCCGCACTAGGCCACGGCGGAGCCGCACTAGGCCACGGCGGAGCCGCACTATGATTGACTCATGGCCAAGTCAACACGTCACCCGTCCAAGCTCTCCATCGTCGGCGCGGGAGCGGTGGGCACATCCTTGGCCTATGCCGCGCTGATCCGTGGCTCGGCCAGCGTGATCAGCCTCTACGACATTGCCACGAAGAAGGTGCAGGCGGAGGTCAAGGACCTGGCCCACGGTACCCAGTTCACCCACTCGGTGGTGATGGGCGGCGACGACATCTCCGTCGTCAAGGACTCCTCGGTGGTGGTCATCACGGCCGGCGCCAAGCAGAAGCCGGGGCAGACGCGGCTGGATCTGGCGGCCACCAATGCCAAGATCCTCGAGCAGATGATGCCGCAGCTGCTCGAACAGGCGCCCGAGGCCCTGTACGTGCTGATCACCAACCCTTGCGACGTGCTCACCGTCGTGGCGCAGAAGATCAGCGGCCTGCCCACCGCCCAGGTCTTCTCCACGGGCACGATGCTGGACACCTCCCGACTGCGCTACCTGATCGCGCAGCGCACCAAGGTCGCGCAGCGCAATGTGCACGCCACGATCGTGGGGGAGCACGGGGACTCCGAGTTCCCCGTCTGGTCCAGCGCCAACATCTCCTCGGTGCCCATCCGGGACTGGAGCTATGCCGGCAAGCGGGTCTTCACGGACCAGGTGCTGGAGGAACTGGCGCACGAGGCCGCCTTCGCCGCCTACGAGGTGATCGAGGGCAAGGGCGCCACCAACTACGCGATCGGTCTGGCCGGGGCGCGGCTGGTGGAGGCACTGCTGTCTCCCACGCGCACCGCGCTGCCGCTGTCCAGCGTCCTGCAGGGCTACTACGGCATCCACGACGTCGCGCTCTCCCTGCCCACGCTTGTCAGCTCCGCCGGGATCGAGCGGGTGTTGGAGATTCCGATGGATCCCACGGAGGTTTCGGCACTGCACCGCTCCGCGGAGCAGTTGAGGGCCAGCCTGACGACTCTCGGCTACTGAACCGGCAATAGGCTGTGGGCATGGCCAACTTCAGCTATGTCCACGAGCCAGACGGCTCCTACACCCTGCGCATCGCCGCGCGGGGCCGCGAGGTGCTCACCAATCCGCTGTGCAATTTCGGCACGGCCTTCACCCGTCAGCAGCGGATCGACCTGAATGTCAACGGCCTGCTGCCGTCGAATGTGGTGACCATCGACCAGCAGCTCAAGCGCGTCTACTCCCAGTATCAGGGGGAGTCCGACGCCTTGGCCAAGTACGTCTTCCTGAACACCATGCAGGACCGCAATGAGACGCTCTTCTACCGGCTGCTCACCGAGCACCTGGAGGAGATGTTGCCGATCGTCTACACCCCGACCATCGGCAAGGCGATCGAGACCTACAGCCACTGGTACCACCGCCCGCGCGGGATCTTCCTGAGCATCGACGATCCCGACGGCATCGAGCCTGCCCTTCGCTCCTACGGTCACAGCAGCGAGGACGTGGACCTGGTGGTGGTCACGGACTCCGAGGGCATCCTCGGCATCGGCGACCAGGGCGTTGGCGGCGTGGCCATCGCCGTCGGCAAGCTGGGCGTCTACACCGCCGCAGCCGGTATCCACCCGAGCCGGGCCCTGCCCGTGGTGCTCGACGTCGGGACGGACAACATCGATCTGCTCAACGACGAGACCTACCTCGGCTACCGCCATGCCCGGGTGCGCGGGGCGCGCTATGACGAGTTCGTGGACCGTTTCGTCCAGGCCATCCAGACCATGTATCCGCACGCCATGATCCACTGGGAGGACTTCGGCGCGGGCAATGCGCACCGCATCCTGGACAAGTACCGTGACGAGGTCTGCACCTTCAACGACGACGTCCAGGGCACGGCGGCTGTCGTCGTCGCGGCCATCCTCGCGGCGGTGCGTCGCTCGGGACAGAAGCTGGCGAACCAACGGATCGTCGTGCACGGCGCCGGGACGGCCGGCATCGGCATCGCAGACCTGCTCGTGCAGCGGATGGTCAACCGCGGCATTCCGCGGGAACAGGCCCTGTCCTGCTTCTACGGATTGGGTTCGCGCGGGCTACTGCGCGAGGGGGTCAAGATGCGTGACTTCCAGGAACCCTATGCTCGCAGCGCCGAGGAACTGGCTGGCTGGGAGCTGGACACCCCCGGCAAGGTGGAGCTGGCCGACGTGGTGCGCAATGTCCACCCCACCATCATGATCGGCACCTCGGCGCAGGCCGGCGCCTTCACCCAGAGGATCGTGAAGGACGTGGCCTCCCACTGCGAGCACCCGATCCTGATGCCGCTGTCCAACCCGACCCGCAAGGCCGAGGCGCTGCCGGCCGACCTGCTGGAGTGGACCGATGGACGAGCCCTGATTGCCACCGGTTCCCCCTTCGAGCCGGTGCACTTCAATGGCACCACCTACACGATCGCCCAGGCCAACAATGCGCTGGTCTTCCCGGGGCTGGGGCTCGGAGTGGCCGCCTGCCGCGCCTCCCGCGTCAGCGACTCGATGATCTTGGCCGCGGCGGAGGCGGTGGCGAAGGTGGTCACCAGCCGCGAGCCGGGTGCCTCCCTGCTGCCGCGGATCGACAAGCTGCGGGCCGTCTCGGCACGGGTGGCGATCGCGGTCGCCAAGCAGGCCCAGACCGACGGCCTGGCCACCGTCGAGCTCGCCAATCCCGTCCAGGACATCCATGAGCGTATGTGGTCACCCGACTACCCGAAGGTCGAGGTCGTCTGACCCATGCAGCAGGCAATCACCATCCTTGCCCGCAGCGACTGGCACCAGCGGCGGCAGCAACACGAGGAACGCTGCGACCGGCTGCTGTCCGGCGTCGCCGAGCGTCGACGCCTGGGGCAGAAGCATCCCGTCGAGGACTTCCTGTTCAACTACTACAACCTGCGTCCCGGGGAGCTGCGCACCTGGCATCCAGGGGCTGGCGTGGCCCTCGAGGATCCAGACGGCGAGTACCGGGGGCGCAGGTTCTACCGGCACCACGACGGCATCTCGAGCGTCGACGGCGAAGCCTTCATGGACAAGCGTTCCTCGACGCTGGAGTGGACCCGGACGCTGCTCGGGCGCACCGCGCAGAACCCGGCCCAGTTCGGCTGTTTCGGGATGCACGAGTGGGCGATGGTCTATCACTTGCCGCCGGGCCAGATCCGGCACAACTACCTGCCGCTGCGCTTCGAGCCGGAGCGGGTGGCGGAGGTGGTGGAGCAGGTGGGGCTGCGGTGCAGCCACTTCGACGCCTTTCGCTTCTTCACCCCCGACGCAGAGCCGCTGAACGCCCTGCGGCCGACGAGGGAACGTCAGCCGGAACTGGACCAGCCGGCATGCCTGCACGCCAACATGGACCTCTACAAATGGACGGGCAAGCTGGTGCCGCTGGTGGACTCCGACCTCCTGCTGGACACCTTCGAGTTGGCGCGAGACATCAGGGAGCTGGACATGCGGGCCAGTGCCTATGACCTGTCCGAGTGGGGTTACGAGCCGGTGCCGGTGGAGACCCCGTCCGGACGGGCAGACTACGTGCGCCGACAGCGGGACTTTGCCGAGCGCGCGGCGCCCCTGCGTCAGCGTCTGCTGGAGCTCAACGACAAGATGGCGGCCCACGGATGCCCCGGACCTGAAGTCTGACTGGTGGGCGGCGAGTCCGACGGTGCCCCGGGGCAGGACGATGCGTAGCCTGACGGAGTGACTTCTACCCGACGTTCCAGCGCCTTCCTCGCCCTCACGACGCTCTGCCTCGCCACCACGGTGGGTTGCGCCAAGACGGATCCGACCGCCAGCCCAGCCAGCGAGGCACCGGCTTCGGCGCCGGTGTCGTCGGCCGCCGGTGCCGCGTCACCCACTGCTGCGACACCGAGTGTGGCAACACCCAGCGTGGCAACACCCAGCGTGGCAACACCCAGCGTGGCAACACCCAGCGTGGCAACACCCAGTGCGGCAACACCCAGTGCGGCAACACCCAGTGGGTCCACGAGCGCTTCACCGAATGCGACGCCCAGTGCGCGGCCGGCCGCGTTGATGAAGGCGGGTACCACGGGTGCCCAGGTGCGTGAACTGCAACACCGCCTGCAACAGCTCGCCTGGTTCGAGGGAAAGATCACCGGTACCTACGGCCGGGACACCACCGCGGCGGTGCGTGGCTACCAGGCCAAGCGCGGCCTGCCGACCAGCGGGGAGGTGGACCAGAAGACCTGGGACTCCCTGCTGGAACGCACCAAGAAGCCCACCCGGGACCAGATGTACAACATCCTGCGCCCTGGCCCCGCACTGTTGAAGGAGGGTTCCACCGGGGCGACGGTGCGTGACCTACAGGCCCGCCTGAAGCAGATCGGCTGGTTCTCCGGGAAGGTCACCGAGACCTATGGGCCCAGCACGGCAAAGGCGGTCAAGGACTTCCAGACCAAGCGCGGGATCCCCGTGACGGGTGAGGTGGACCAGCGGACGTTCGATCGGTTGAAGGCCATGACCCGTCAGCCCACGCACGAGGAACTGAACAACTTGCAGCCGAAGGTGGATGCCCCGCGGCTGGATCCCCGCTGCATGGCCGGCCGGGCGCTGTGCATCTCGAAGAGTGCCAATCGACTGACCTGGGTGGTCGATGGGAAGGTGCAGACCTCGATGAGCGTGCGCTTCGGTTCGGAGTTGACCCCCACCCGTGAGGGTAGTTTCCAGGTCAACTTCAAGTCACGTGACCACGTCTCGACGCTCTACCACACCAAGATGCCCTTCGCGATGTTCTTCTCCGGGGGACAGGCCGTCCACTACTCCGCGGACTTCGCGGCCCGCGGCTACAACGGTGCCTCTCACGGCTGCGTCAATGTGCGCAACTACGACGGCATCGCCGCCCTCTTCGACCAGGTCCATCCCGGCGACAAGGTGATCGTCCACCGCTGAGACAGGCCCCGGATCAGGCGATCTTGAGCGCCGCCACCTGCTTGCCATTGCTGGCGGTCAGGAAGACCGTCGTGGCGCCTTCGGGCTTCGCGAAGAGAACGGTTCCCGAGCGGGTCTGCCCGGCGCTGATCGTCTGGCCGTCGAGCTGGTCGGTGCCGCTGGGCGAGGGATCGAACTGGGCTGTGGTCTGGTTGTCGAGCGCGAAGAAGCCCAGGCGCTGCTGCCCCGAGTCGAGCTTGACACGCAGGGTCAGCATCAGGCCCTGGGCGGTCCATCGATGTGAGAGCACCTCGAAGGTGCCCGTGGCGTCGTCACTGTTGTTGGTGAAGGGCACGGAGCTCGGCACACCGACCCCGGGCGTTGGCCCGCTCGGCTGACCAGTGGACGCTGCTCCCGTTGGCTGTGAGGACTCGGGCTGGGCACCGGCCTGGTCCGACGGCTGCGGGTCCGGGCTGCTGGACAGCTTGATGGCCGCGAGCGCAACCAGGGCGACGAGCGCCAGCGCTGCCAGTGTGATCCACAGGGGCCGGCGGCTCTGAGCCGGCGCGAACTGTCCGGTGGTCACGGGCGGCGTCGGGTCCTGGCCGAAGGGCTGGCGGGGATCCCGCGTACCGAAGGGCTGGCGCGGGTCTCGGGAACCGGGCTGATGGGGATGCGTCATGGTCCTTCCAGCGTACCGGGCAGCGTTGTCCACAAGTCGGCCTTCCTGCATCCGGATTCGCCAATTGTGGACGGCTGACAATTCTGGGGCCCGAATCTCGATACTCCACCGGGCATGACCACTACACAGGAGCGGGACGTCACCCGCCTGCGCATCACCGACAGTCAGGACTTCCTGTCCCTGATTCCCTACCTGCTCGGCTACCGCCCCGACGAGCGGCTCGTCTTCGTCCTGCTGGACGGGACCAAGATCGTCCTCACCGGCGCGCTGCCGCTGGACACCCTGGACTCACCGGACCAGGCCCGCCACGGCATGATGAGCGCCGTGGAACGCTTCCCCGGCGCCATGGTGCTGCTGACCGGCTGGTCCAGCAATCCTGACCTGGCTGAGGAGGCCCTGGCCCTGGCGGAGATCTGGGTGGGTCCGGAACATGTGCTGGACTCCATCAGCGTCCAACCGGACCGGTGGCACTCCCGCTGGGGTGAGGGGCAGTGGGGCAGGACCGGGGACCTGGCCCACACGTCCACGGTGGCCCAGGCCGTCGTGGCCGGGATGGTCACCGTTCCCAGCCGTGAGGATGCGGTCGCCATCGTCGCGGGCCCGGGGCCGGACCGGGAGGCGTCGCTGGAAGGCCGGCTGCTCGACGCCGAGGACGCCCTGCACTCCTTGTCCTGGCCCGAATGGGAACAGCGAGCCTCCGCGCTGCATGCGTCGCTGACCTGCGAGGAGGCGCCATCCGAGGACGCCGGTCCCGACGCTCTTGCGGAGCTCGCCGTGCTGGTGGATGACGAACTGACCCGGGAGCTGCTGTGGCTTGCCATGGGGCGGCGCACCGCGAAGCGGGCGGAACTCCTGTGGGGGCGCGTGGTTGCCCACACACCCGCGGAGTGGGCGGTGGGCCCGCTCTTGATGCTCGGATTCGCCAGCTGGTTGTCCGGCAACGGCGCCGTCCTGGTGGCCTGCATCGAGCGCCTGTTGGCGTTGGGGGAGCGGGGGCACCAGGTGGTCATGCTGGACACACTGAATCGGGAGGCGATCCCTCCACAGAGCTGGGAGCAGGCCCGTGCCCGGGAGGTCTTCGGAGTCCCCTGAATCCGGACGTCTGGTCGTCGGGCGCTAGCGTGGGGGCATGCGATTCGTGGTCTGTGCCGACCCGGACGGCGACGAGGCCGTCGACGGGGCCACCGTCCGTGGCCTGGCCACCGAGCTGGAGGGCCACGGCCACGTCTGCCACCTGGCGCTGGACCCGGGGACGCTCCCGCCACCCGAGAACGACGACTGGCTGCACGTCACGAGCGGATTCGCCCTACATGACAGCGGCTCGTCGAGGGTCCTTCAGGTCGTCGGCGCCTGCCTCGGGGCAGTCTCGGTGGACCTCTTCCTGGCGAACGACGATGAGGATGTCCTCGCCCACTGGGAGGTCCTGGACCCCCTGCTGCAACTTGTGGGGCTGGCCGGGGGAATCCTGTTCGCACGCGCCAGCGACGTCGCGGCCCTGTGCGGTGACCCGGACCAGGATCCGGTGATGGTTGGCCAGGCATGGGCAGAGGCCTACGGGCTGGCGCTGTGCGTGGTGGCGGACGACGTTCGAGTGAGCGCGGTCAAGGCCGATGGACGCACCACCGCGGCAAGTCGCGGGCCAGAAGCACTGGATCGTGAGGCCTTGGGGCAGCTGGTTGGCGGCTTCCTGACGAGCTATGGCAACAACCCAGCGGGGTTGGAGGCCGCGCTGCACGGTGCGTGAAAGAGGCAGGTCGGCGAATTCCCCCAGTGGAAGGCTTGTAAACTCCACTGCATGGCTGAACACGGTCCGATGGGACCTCCCGAGACTTCGGAGTCGCTTTCCATGTCGAGCGCCCGGGCAGCGGTCCTCGGTGCCGTGCGCGAGCGGGGTCGGCTGTGTTCGGTGAGGGAGATCGCCCAGGACTTCGACCTCCACCCGAACACCGTGCGCGAGCATCTCGACGCCTTGTTGGAGCAGGGCATGGTGGCCCGGGAGACCTCCTCGCCCACGGGGCGGGGACGCCCGGCGCTGCTGTACCGCGCCACCAGCGGCAGCGCCGATGCGATCCGGGACTACGAACTGCTGACCGATGTGCTCGCCGAGCAGATCTCTCGGACATCGGACCCCGAGGCGATGGCCCTGGCGGCCGGCCGGAGCTGGGCCCAACGCACTCTGGAGGAGAAGGGCGGCACGACGCGTCTGGCAGACCTCCCCGGTGAGATCGGCCGGTTGGGCTTCGAACCGACCATGCCCGATGAGCATGGCACCATCCTCCTGCGCAGCTGCCCCATCCTGGATGCCGCCAAGCGGCATCCGGATGTGGTGTGCACTGTGCACCTCGGCTACGTCCAGGCTCTCGTGGAGGCCGCAGGCCACGATGCTGCCGACACCGAGCTGACCCCCATGGGGGATCCGCAGGGATGTGCCCTGCGCGTGGCCGCCATTGCCCGGGAGAACCCACGGCGCTGAGCCGGAGGTGACCCCGCTGGGCGGTCGACGACGGAGCCGGGTTAGTATTTTGCACGATATGGACATTGCAAAAGCCTCGTCCGAGGGCTTGGACCGGACCGATCGCCTCACCCGGCGCGCATGGCACACCAGGGCTGCCCTGCCGATGGTCGTGTGGATGGTGCTCACGGTCGTGCTGGTCTCGGCCCATCGGGGGATCCCCCGTCAGGTCTGGCTGATGGTGCACTTCGTGACGCTGGGCATCGTCAGCAATGCCATCGTCGTGTGGAGCAACCACTTCGCCGATGCCGTCCTGCGCAGCCACCGGCAGGGGCATCGCCGTGAGATCTGGCAGCTGGTGATGCTGAACTCCGCCCTGACGCTGCTCAGCGTCGGCGTGGTCGGGCAGTGGGCCTTGCCGGTCTGGGCAGGTGTCATCGCTCTGGTTGGGATGGCGACGACCGGCATCGTCGGCATTGCCCGGCAGGCGCGGCACAGCCTTCCGGCACGCTTCGCGCAGGTGGTTGCCTGGTACCAGTGTGCCTCTGGCTGCCTCATCGTCGGTGCCGTCCTCGGGGGCCTGATGGCCGTGCCCTTCGGTCGTTGGAGCGACGCGATCCTGGCCAGCCACCTGGCATTCAATGTCTTGGGCTGGGTGGGCCTGACCATCTGGGGAACCCTGTGCACCCTGTGGCCGACGATGTTGCGGACCAAGGCCCCCGAGCGCGTCGAACGGGCTGCTCGCGCGGCGTTGCCGCTGATGCTCATCGGCGTCATCGTTACGGGCGTCTCCCCGCTGCTGCACCCGGTCGCGCCCGTGTGGTGGCGCATCGTGGGAGCCCTGGGCGTCGTGGCCTACCTCACGGGTGTCCTGACCCAGGCCGACCCCATGCTCCACGCCTGGCGCGGCAAGCGTGCCACAACCTTCCCCGTGCTGTCCGCCGGAGCGGGGCAGATCTGGTTGCTGGGTTGGCTGTGCTGGGTGCTGTGGCGGTGGATGGCCAGCCCGACGCCGGCCGTGCTGGTGGAGCACCTGCGCGGCACGGTGCCGGTCCTGCTCGTCGGCTTCCTGCTCCAGGTCCTGCTGGGGGCCCTGTCCTACCTCGTGCCCGTGGTGCTGGGCGGTGGTCCGGCCATGGTGCGCGGCACCAGCACGAGTTTTGAACGAGGCGCCGTCGCCCGCTGGGCGGTCGTCAACCTCTGCCTGGCGCTGTTCATGCTGCCCATCTCCTCGGTCTGGAAGGTCACCACCTCGCTGGCCGCCTTCATCGCACTGTCGGGATTCCTCGTGGTCGGCTGGCAGGCATGGCGGGTGCGCACGGGGGCCCGGCCGGCGCCGGAGGACGCGCCCCGAGCCCATCGGATGCGCAGGGGACTGGCCTGGGCCCTGGTCTGGGTGCTGTTGGCGGCATCCCTCGCCGCGGTCGTTGATCCGGTCTCCTTCAGGTCCCAGTTCGCGGGAACCCGGGGGACGGAATCCGGCGTCGCGGAGACGGGTCGCACCCGAACCGTGGACGTCGTGGCTCGCAACATGACCTTCACCCCCGATGTGATCACCGTCGACCCGGGGGACAGGCTGGTCATCCGTCTCACCAATGGCGACGAGGGGATGATCCATGACCTCGTGATGGCCAGTGGGGCCACCAGTGGGCGACTGTCGCCCGGTGAGAGTGCCAATGTCGACCTCGGAGTGGTGGGTCAGACCACCGACGGCTGGTGCTCGGTGGCGGGGCACCGGCAGATGGGGATGACCCTCCAGGTGCAGACCTCGGGTGCTTCCGCGGGCCAGCCCTCGTCCTCAGCCCATGACGGCCACGCCGGCGCGGACCCGGGGGCCGTCACGCCGTCACTCGACCTGACCAAGGAGTACTCCAGCGGTTGGAAGCCCCGCGACGCCGCCCTCGCTCCGGCCAGCACGCAGAAGGTGCACAAGGCCACCCTCCGGGTCACCGACGCGGTGATGGAGGTGGCGCCCGGAGTCAAACAGACCATGTGGACCTTCAACGGCAGCGCGCCCGGCCCCGTGCTGCGCGGCCGGATCGGGGATGTCTTCGAGATCACCCTGGTCAACGACGGCGGGATGGGTCACGGCATCGACTTCCACGCCGGAGCGCTGGCCCCCGACAAGCCGATGCGCACCATCGCGCCCGGGGAGAGCCTGGTCTACCGCTTCACGGCCAAGCGCGCCGGCATCTGGATGTACCACTGCTCGACGATGCCGATGACCCAGCACATCGCCAATGGCATGTACGGCGCCGTGGTGATCGATCCCCCGGACCTGCCGACCGTGGACAAGGAGTACCTGCTCGTGCAGGGGGAGCAGTACTACGGGGCGGATGCGGATGGTGCTCCGGGCGTCGCGGATATGGGCAAGATCATGGCGGAGAAGCCCGATTCCGTGGTCTTCAACGGATTCCCGGCGCAGTACGACAAGAGTCCCCTGACGGCCCGAGTCGGTGAGAGGGTGCGTTTCTGGGTGCTCGACGCCGGGCCGAACCGGGCGTGGGCCTTCCACATCGTCGGGACGCAGTTCGACAGCGTGTGGTTCGAGGGCGGCTGGCGGCTGCGCAACGGGACAACACCAGGCGTGGCCGGCGCCACGTCGGGAGGCAGCCAGACCTTGGGAATGCTCGCCAGTCAGGGCGGCTTTGTGGAGACCAGCTTCCCGGAGGCGGGCCACTATGCCCTTGTCAACCACCAGATGGTGGACGCGGAGCGAGGGGCACACGGCATCATGCAGGTACGCTGAGACGGCCCTGTCCACAGATTTGGGTTGCCGAGGAATTGTCCACAGCCGCCGTCACCACGGGTGGTCCGTGAGGCTGTGACGCACACACTGCGGGTGTGAAGAACCATGACCCACACCTCGACGAGTACGCCAGGGCCAGGCTGGCCTATGTGACCGCGGGGCGTCCACCACTCGTGCTGGGGCCCCGGCACCTGGCAGACCAACGCGACGCCGAGCCGACGGATCTGGGCTTCGATGATGATGCGGGCTGGTCGCAGGAGCCGCAGGTCCATGAACCGGGTGCAGCACACCGCCCCGTCCTGCATCGTGCCGGCGAGCTCGCGCGGGGCCATGTGAAGGCGATTGCCGCGGTCCTGCTGGCGGCACTCGTGCTCACGGCGCTGGTGGTGCAGCGTTCCCGCCCGACCACGGTTCCCCTGGAAGAGGTGCCGGTGACACTGCCCACGCACGCGGCCGCCGCACCATCCGTGGGCGCCAGCCTCGCCACCCCCTCGGCCGCCGCCACTCCGGACCATCTCAAGGTCCACGTTCTGGGGGCCGTCGTCACACCGGGTGTGGTGCGCTTGCGCAGCGGCGCACGCGTCCAGGACGCGGTGACGGCGGCCGGTGGGCTGGCCGGGTCTGCGGCCATCGGGGAACTCAACCTGGCTGCCCCGGTCATGGACGGTGACCAGGTCCTGATCGGCACCCGTCGCCGCCCGCGCGGCGTGGTGCGGCACGCGGGGGAAACCGCGCCTGCCCCTCTGCCGAGTGCCGCGGCGGGGTCCGCGGGAGCCAGCGGCGGGGCGGTGGGTGGTGGCGTGCTGGACCTCAACAACGCCACCGCCGAACAACTGGACACACTGCCCGGGGTGGGACCGGTCACGGCGCAGCGGATCCTCGAATGGCGCACCAGTCACGGACGGTTCAGCAGGGTCGAGGAATTGCAGGAGGTGGACGGTATCGGCCCCAAGACCTATGCCAACCTCTCCAGCCATGTCCGCGTCTGACGACCAGACCCCGGTGGCAGATCGCCTGGACCTGCGGCTGGTGCCCGTGGCCGGCGGGGCCTGGGCCGGATCCTGGTGGGGCACCAGTCCCACTCTGGACACGGGCCTCGCCCTCCTGACACTGGTGCTGGCGGTCGCTGCGCTGCTCCACCGCGTGCGCGGGGCCGCGACCTCACTCGCAATGGTGGGGGTACTGCTGGCGACGGGTTGTCTGGGGCTGGCACGGCACACGATGCTGGACCAGAGCCGTGCGGCCCAGCTGGCCGACGAGCGAGCCTCGGTCTGCCTCGTCGCACGATTGGAGACCGATGTGCGTCGCCACCCGGCCCGGGGGGTGCTGCCGCCGTCGGCGAGTGTGCCCGCGGACCTGCTCGTCATCGAAGGACGCGGCCGGTCAGTGCAGCAACGAGTTCCGGTCCAGGTCCGAGGCACCGGCCCCTTGGCGGATTCGCTGGCCAGCGTGCCGGCGGGCACCACCCTGCGCATGTCGGGCCGGCTTGCGCCCGCGGACCCGGGCCAGCGATGGGCGGCCATTCTCACACTCCGGTCACCTCCGCAGCGCGTGCGTGGTCCCGGGCGGATGGCTCGGGCCATCAACCACCTGCGCGCGGGCCTGCGTGCCTCCATGCGGCACAGTCCACCCTCTCAAGCCGGGTTGCTGCCATCGCTGGTGGTCGGGGACACCTCCGCGCTGGACCCCGAAGTGGAGGAGAGTTTCAAGGCCACGGGGCTCACGCACCTCACGGCGGTCTCCGGGACGAATCTGTCCCTCACCCTGGTATTCCTGCTGGGGGCCGCCCGCTGGGCGGGAGCACGCGGCTGGTGGGTGCGGGCCACCGGTCTCTTCGGGGTGGCGGCCTTCGTCATCGTCTGCCGAGCCGAACCCAGTGTCCTGCGTGCCGGGGCGATGGGGCTGGTGGCGCTGGCCGGCCTGGGTCTGGCGGGTGGCAGGGGACGCGGACTGCGGCACCTGTGCGTGGCTGTCTGGTTCCTGGTGATGATCGACCCGTGGCTGGGACGTTCCCTGGGCTTTGCGCTGTCCACCCTGGCGACGGCCGGAATCCTGTGGTGGGGCCAACGCTGGACCAGGGCGATGTCCTGGGCCCCGGCCTGGGTGGGCGAGGCGGTGGCCATTCCGCTGGCCGCCCAGCTCGCCACGCAGGTGGTGGTCACGAGCATCAGCGGGTCCATCTCGGTGGTCGGCCTGGCGGCCAATGCCGTCGCCGCCCCCTTCGTGGGCCCGGCCACGGTGCTCGGACTGGTGGCGGCCCTGATCTCTCCGCTGTCTGGCTGGGTGGCGGCTGGGGTGGGCTGGCTCGCCGGCTGGTCCGTGCAACCGGTCCTGTGGATTGCCACGGCTGGGGCCTCCCTGCCGGCGGCCACGTGGCGCTGGCCCGGCAGTGCGACGATGCTCGGGTTGTTGGCAGGACTGTGCCTCGTGGCGTCCTTCCTGGTACCGGCCCTGCTGGGAAACCGGGTGCTGTGCGGGGCCGCTGCGGCGCTCCTCATGGTGGCCAGTCTGCGGGCGCCCCAACCCCTTGGCTGGCCGGGGGAATGGACGGCAAGCTTTTGCGATGTGGGGCAGGGGGACGCCACGGTCCTGCGGGCTGCCCCCGGCCAGGCAGTGGTCGTGGACGTCGGTCCGGATCCTGCCCCGACACTGGGCTGCTTGCGGGCACTCGGAGTGAACCGCGTGCCGCTGCTGGTGCTCACCCACTACCACGATGACCACATCGAGGGCCTGGCGCGGCTGCTGGATGCCATGCCGGTGCGAAGCGCCCTGCTGAACCCATCCCTGTCGCCACAGACGGGAGCCGCCAGGGTGCAGCGTCTGCTGGCCATCCATGGGGTGCCCGTGATCTGGGCGGCCTCCGGCCAGTTGCTGCGGGCGGGTGCCGTCACCTGGCAGACGGTGGGGGTGGGAGCACAGGCAGTGCTCGCCTCCAGCGGTGAGGGGGAGAACTCGGCAGAGAATGACTCCTCGATCGTCGCGGTCGCGGACATCGCCTCGCCACAGGGCAGGCTGCGGCTCGTGCTGGGCGGTGATGTGGAGCCCGCGGGTCAACAACGGGTCGTCGCCCAGGGCTGGCAGCCACGGGCCCACGTGCTGAAGATGCCGCACCACGGCTCCAGCCGTCAGGACCAGCGCTTCTGGTGTGAGTCGGGGGCCCGAGTGGCGGTGGCCAGCGCCGGTTTCCGCAATGGCTACGGCCACCCGGCGCGCAAGGCCCTGTCGCTCGCGAACGAGTGTGGGATGGCGGTGCTGCGCACAGACCTGCAGGGCTCGCTGTCGATGTGGGTCGACGAGGCTGGCCTGCAGGTCCGTGCGCAACGCGACGGTCCGCCGTGAGGGGTCACATGGCGGCGAGCGTCTTGTTCGGCAGTCCGTGCGGGTAGTGGGAGCGCATCTGGACCTTGCGCTCCAGGGCCTCGATCACCTTGGGGGTGAAGTCCACGTCGTAGATGTTCTGTGTGCTGCCCAGCCCACCCGGAGTGAACACATTGATCTCCATCAGCTTGTCGCCGACGATGTCCAGCCCCACCAGGAACATCCCGTCGCTGACCAGCTTCGGGCGGATGGCACTGACCATCCTGAGCATCTCGTCAGTGATCTCGGCCTCACGGATGTGGCCGCCGGCCGAGACATTGGAGCGCATGTCGGAGGTCTCGTTGACTCGTCGGAAGGCCGCGTACTTGCCGTCCACCTTGAGCGGCTTGCCGTCCATCACGAACAGCCGGGTGTCTCCTTCAGCCGCTGCCGGCAGGTACTCCTGGGCGACGACGTAGCCATCGCGGGCAATGGCCTCGATGATCTGGTTCAGGTTGGGCGATTCCTCCTTGGTGACCAGGAAGACCCCGGAACCGCCCGAACCCTGCAGGGGCTTCAGCACCGCCTGGCCACCCAGGTCCTTGACGAAGGAGGCGATCTGCTCCTGGTCCCGGCTGATCAGCGTCTTGGGGCGGACGACCTCGGGGAAGTGCTGGAAGTAGGCCTTGCTCATGGCCGTCGCCAGGGTCTCGGGATCATTGACCACAAGCACGCCGGTGGAGGCGATCAGCTGCCCGAAGGCGACGCCTGCGGTGCTGGCCCAGGGGCGCTCGGGGTCACTGGCAGGGTCCGAGCGCAGCATGATGACGTCGAAGTTACCCAGGGCGGTCTGCTCGCCCTGGCTGGCCTTCAGGTCGTCGAGGTAGCGCTTGTGGGAGCGGTAGCTCTTGTCCGTGGCGGCGCGAACCAGAGCGCCGAGGGAGCCGTCTGGCAGGTAGTTGAAGTCGCCCAGGCCGATCAGCCCCACCTCATGTCCCAGCTGGCTTGCCGTCAGGGCGAGCCGGGTGGTGGTGTAGCCGGGCTGTTCGGTGGCGATGTCATTGACGACGAAACCGATCTTCATGGAAGGTCCTCCTTGGTGGTGCTGTCGATGTAGCCGCTGACCTGGGTGGACAGTGGTGAGTGGGGTGCCCTTTCGAGGCGCCTGGTGCAGGTGGTGTCGGTCAGGTAGCGGGGAATGATCTTGGGTGCCGTCAGCAGGCCGGCCTCGTCGAGCCCCTCCACGCGGGGCAGGTCCGCGAGGGCGAACTTGCCGAGGTGGAAGAGGTCGAGCTTCCCGCCCTGCTCCAGATGGACCAGCAGGTCCACGAGGCCACGCAGGTAGCAGGCGTCCTTGGGGAAGCCGCCCGAGCGGTGGACGCGCATCACCGTCGTGAAGGCGCTGCCGCGACGGAAGCCACGGCTGACCAGCTGCTGCCAACAGTCGCCGAAGCTGGCACCGGAGACCATGGCCTCCACGGTCAGCACCCGCCCCGCGAGTTGCCGCAACCTGGTTCGGGTCAGTTCACCCACGGCAATCTCCGCCAGGACCGCCAGCCCCTCCTGGGTCTCGTCATATCCCGCCAGCCCTGCACCCAGACAGCGCAGTGGCTGGTCGGCGCCGTTGACCTGGGTGACCAGATGGGTGCCGATCTCATGTTGCAGCAGGGCATTGGCCCGGCGCCGTTGGACGGCCGCATCGGATCCGATCAACAGAGTGTCGCCGCTGACCAGGACGCCATTCACGTCATCGCGGATCTCGGCGTGCATCACCACGTCCGGGTTCTGTTCCTGGTACCAGCTGATCTCGCGCACGGCGAGTTCGTGGAACTCAGTGGCATGCACCGGGTCCGAAGGTTCTGGTTCGTGACCCACCTCATCAAGGACCTGCTGCGCAATCTGGTGCAGGTCCGGCGTGACCGAACCGTAGAGCTCCAGCGCCATGGGCAGGAAGTCCGGGCTGTTGCGAGCCCGCAACAGCTCCGCCTGCAGCCTCAGCTCACGGACCTTGCTGGTGAGCAGCTCCGCCACTGACGGATCCTCGATCCCCCCGAGGTCCAGCCGGTCCAGGGTGGCGAGCACCACGTCGGGGTCGGTGGAGAGTTCACGGTAGGTGAATCGTGGTTCCGACATGTCCCCGGCCAGCCACTCCCTGCGACGTTCGGTGGCGTCGACGGGAGTGAGGTCCAGCAGGAAGCGGAAGCTCTCGGAGAGCTGGGCCAGCTGCTCGTCGACGGACTGTGCGACGGGGCCCAGTGCGGGTGGGGGTGTGACCGGGGCGGACATCAGCCGTCCAGCCCGTGACCGGACCGCAGCGCCGTCAAGACGGGCTCCTGGGTCGCGGCGAGGAGCTGGGAGAGGTCGGCCACCTGCCCGGCGTCGAATTCGCCGGTCCACTCGTCCATGAAGGTCTTCTTGAACTCCAGTGCGAGGGCGCAAGCCCGTCCTGGGTAGCGCTCGTGCACCCAGGCGGTCAGGTGTGCGCCCTTGAAGCGAACATTCTCGCGCACGTCCAGGCGGCCCTGCGAGGTCTCGGCGGCCGCGGCGCTGGTCATGAATGCTTCCACCACGTCGCCCCACAGATCGCGGTCGACGCTGCCGGTGCCGACATTGATGTCCGGGTTGTCCTGCAGGGGAGACGGATCCGCCTCGGCGCCGTCGCGGCGGTGGTTGTAGGAGTGCACGTCGTAGAGGACGAAGGGGCCCCGGGCCGCCACCTCGTCCAGGCGCTCTGCCAGGTCGCGGTAGAAGGCCTCGTGCTGCTCCAACGAGCGTTTGGCGACGTCGGCGGGCAACTCGCCGCCGCGCCAGACCTCCAGGCCCCAGCAGTCCTCGGGGCGACGGTAGACGGCCTTCTCCGGCGGACGGTCAGGTCCATCTCGAAGCGGGAGCGGTTCACGACGACGCGAGCGGGCACCAGCTGGCCGATCAGGTGGGTGCAGGGATCCTCCTCGCGCAGTCGGTCCCGCTCGTCCAGGACCATCAGGTCCGCCGTCTCGTCGCGGAGCTGGTGACCTGTGTGGATGGCCGTGGCAATGATGGGGGAGTCCTAGGTGCCGAGGAATTCATAGGGCGCGGTGGTGGTCCCGTCCATGGTGAAATCGTGTCATGAAAACCCGTCTGACAAGCACTGCTCTCGCCGACGGCGAACACGCACAGAGCGAAAATGGGGCCTCTTGGGTGCAGGCTGGTGAATGGACGCCGTGCCTCGAGGACAGTGTCGGTGGGGGCTGGCATGCTTGGCCCCATGGCAGGTCAACGCGGCGCACGTCCCCAGCAGGTTCCCACCGAGGGCTTCGGCAACTGCCTGCTCGTCCTGGGTCCTGAATCCCTCATCGCGGAGCGGGCCGTCGCCGAGCGGATCGCGATCGCGCGCAGGCAGGTTCCCGACGCCGAACTGACCCGGGTCACGGCCCAGGAGCTCGAAGGCAACCGGTTGGCCGAACTGGTCGGTGGCTCACTCTTCTCGGAGGCGAGCATCGTGGTGATCGAGGACCTCGCCAATCTGTCGCAGGACCTCTTCGACGCCGTGCTCGTCAGCGCCAAGGACCCCGGCGAGGAACTGAGCCTGACCCTGGTGCACGGCGGGGGCAACAAGGGCAAGGGCCTGCTGGACAAACTCAAGAAGGCGAAGGTCCCAGTCATCGAGGCCACCGCCGTCAAGACCTGGGAACTGCCCGGATGGGTGCGACAGGAGGCCCGTCG
The DNA here is from genome assembly GCF_003752415.1 of Luteococcus japonicus. Taxonomy (NCBI): domain Bacteria; kingdom Bacillati; phylum Actinomycetota; class Actinomycetes; order Propionibacteriales; family Propionibacteriaceae; genus Luteococcus; species Luteococcus japonicus. The sequence goes on from NZ_RKHG01000001.1 coordinate 279,697, forward strand.
CACCAAGGTGGGCATGGACGACGAGGCGGCCCAGGCTCTGGTGGACGCCGTCGGCAATGACTTGCGTGCCCTGGCCGGAGCGGTCAGTCAACTGGGTAGTGACTGGGAGGGCAAGGCCGTCACGGCACCGATGATCCAGCGTTACTTCGCGGGCCGGGCCGATGTCACGAGCTTCGCCGTCAGCGACGACATCATGGCCGGACGGCCCGGACCCGCACTGGAGAAGCTGCGCTGGGCGCTGTCCACGGGCGTCGCGCCCGTCTTGGTCACCAGCGCCATCGCGTCCTCCCTGCGGGGGTTGGGCAAATACCTGGATGCCCGCTCCGCCCGGATGTCGGAGGGGGAGATGGCCCGGGAAGTGGGAGTTCCGCCCTGGAAGCTCAAGGACCTTGCGCGGCTCTCACGCTCCTGGACCGGGCCCGGCGTGTCCCAGGCCCTCAGGGCCGTGGCCGTGGCGGATGCGCAGGTGAAGGGCGCAGCCAGTGACTCGCACTTCGCGCTGGAGCAGTTGTTGCTGAACGTGGACCGGGCGCACCAGCTGGAACGTCGGTGACCCCGACGCTGCGGACCAGGCGCCTGCTGCTGGTGCCTTTGGACACCCGCCAACTTGCGGCGCGCGCGGCCAGTGATGACTTCTGCTTGCAGGTCCACGCGGCGGGCCGGGTGCACTTCGGCCCCGAACACCCGGGTGAGCTGACTGGCCTCTACCCCTTGTGGTTGGCGGCGACGCCCCATCCCGGGGCAGTCCTGGGCACCTGGACGGTTGTGCACCGCGCGGATGCGGAAGCGGTCGGGTCTGTGGGGATCAAGGGACCGCCCTGCGATGGCATTGTGGAGATCGGCTACGGCGTGGTGCCCAGTCATCGTGGGCAAGGCCTGGCCGCCGAGGCTGTCGATGCCGTCTGCCGCGTCCTGTTCCGCGGCGGTCTGGGCCGGGTGGAGACCATTCAGGCGGAGACCAGGGTGGACAATCTTCCCAGTCAGGCGGTGCTGCGCCGTTGCGGCTTCACCATGACAGGGGAGCGGAGCGACCCGACGGATGGTCAGCTGCTCATCTGGTCACTGGAACCACAAGACCAGCGTCTCGATCCCCAGTCGGATCGAGACGCTGGTCAGTGAAGATCTGTCACGCCACCTGTGGCGTTCACATCATGCGTGTCACGCACATCATGCGTGTCATGCGTGCCCGAAGGCAGCGGTTCAGAGCGAGGCGGCCTTGGTGCTGATGGACGACTTGCGGTTGGCGGCCTGGTTCTTGTGGATGACGCCCTTGGAAACGGCCTTGTCGAGCGCGCGGTTGGCAGCTGAGGCCAGAGTGGTGGCCTTCTCGTTGTCGCCCGCAGCGACAGCCTCATTGAAGCGACGCACGGAGGTGCGCAGACCGGACTTGATCGCCTTGTTGCGCTGACGAGCCTTCTCGTTGGTCTTGATGCGCTTCATCTGGGACTTGATGTTTGCCACGTGGATAACCCTCTTGACTGGATTGGATTGGAAGTTTTTTTGTAAAGCCTTGATGCGTCTTTGGACGCGACTGGACACATTACCAGCCAGGGGCGGCGAGGCTCAAATCGGGGGCGCTGCGTCATCGGATGGTTTCCCCGGAGCGAGCATGAGAAGATGGCTCGTCCCACCTGTACCTACACGACGACGGGGAGTGCATTGAGCGCGCCACAGCCCGGATCAACCAACCCGGCGATCATTCGCAACTTCTGCATCATTGCGCACATCGACCATGGCAAGTCGACCCTGGCGGACCGGATGCTGCAGCTGACCGGTGTCGTCGACTCCCGGGCAATGCGCGCCCAGTACCTGGACCGGATGGACATCGAGCGCGAACGCGGCATCACCATCAAGAGCCAGGCGGTCCGTATGCCGTGGACCGTCGATGACCAGGTGCACGTGCTCAACATGATCGACACCCCTGGTCACGTCGACTTCACCTATGAGGTCTCCCGGTCGCTGGCCGCCTGCGAGGGCGCGATCCTGCTGGTTGACGCCGCTCAGGGGATCGAGGCCCAGACGCTGGCCAACCTGTACTTGGCGATGGAGAACGACCTCACCATCATCCCCGTGCTGAACAAGATCGACCTGCCCGGCGCCCAGCCCGAGAAGTACGCCGCAGAGCTGGCTGGCCTGGTGGGCTGCGAGCCCTCCGAGGTGCTGCTCTGCTCGGCCAAGACGGGCGTCGGCGTGCCCGAGCTGCTCGACCAGATCGTGAAGCAGGTGCCCGCACCGGTCGGTGACGCCACGGCTCCCGCGCGCGCCCTGATCTTCGACTCGGTCTACGACACCTACCGTGGCGTGGTCACCTATGTGCGAGTGGTCGACGGCGAGCTGAACCACCGCGAGAAGATCCTGATGATGAGCACCCGCGGCACCCATGAGGTGCTGGAGGTGGGCGTGATCAGCCCCGAACCGTTGAAGTCGCCCGCGATCGGCGTCGGCGAGGTGGGCTACCTGATCACCGGCGTGAAGGATGTTCGTCAGTCGCGCGTCGGTGACACCGTCACGACCCTGAACCGCCCTGCCGAGAACGACCTGGGCGGCTACCGACACCCGAACCCGATGGTCTTCGCCGGTCTCTATCCGATCGACGGCGACGACTTCTCGGTGCTGCGCGAGGCGCTCGAGAAGTTGCAGCTCAATGACGCCGCACTGACCTACGAGCCCGAGACCTCCGGCGCCCTGGGCTTCGGCTTCCGCATCGGCTTCCTCGGCCTGCTGCACATGGAGATCGTGCGTGAGCGCCTGGAGCGCGAGTTCAACCTGGACCTGATCAGCACCGCCCCGAACGTGGTCTACCGCGTCGTGATGGAGGACGGGAAGGAGTTCACGGTCACGAACCCGTCGGAGTACCCCGAGGGGAAGATCGACAAGGTCTACGAGCCCGTCGCGAAGGCCACCATCCTGACCCCGACCGAGTACATCGGCACCATCATGGAGCTGTGCCAGCAGAAGCGTGGCATCCAGACGGGTATGGACTACCTCAGCGAGGACCGGGTCGAGATCCGCTACGTCCTGCCGATGGGCGAGATCGTCTTCGACTTCTTCGACGCGTTGAAGAGCCGCACCAAGGGCTATGCCAGCCTCGACTACGCCGTCGACGGTGAGGAGGCGGCCGACCTGGTGAAGGTCGACATCCTGCTGCACGGGGACCCGGTCGACGCCTTCAGCGCCATCGTGCACCGGGACAAGGCCTACGCCTATGGCGTGGCGATGGCCAGCAAGCTCAAGGAACTGATCCCGCGCCAGCAGTTCGAGGTGCCGATCCAGGCCGCCATCGGTGCGCGGGTCATTGCCCGTGAGACCATCCGCGCCATCCGCAAGGACGTGCTCGCCAAGTGCTACGGCGGCGACATCTCCCGCAAGCGCAAGCTGCTCGAGAAGCAGAAGGCCGGCAAGAAGCGAATGAAGATGGTCGGCTCCGTCGAGGTGCCCCAGGAGGCCTTCGTCGCCGCGCTGCAGACCGGTGAGGGCGGCAAGGACAAGGAAGGCAGCAAGAAGTAGGTCAGCCGGGGGAGTGCAGCCCCTCGACAGGCTCGGGGATCGTGGTTCCGCAGAAAGGGCGGATCGGCTGCATCCCAACTGGTACCCAGGGCTGTGCGGTGTCAATGACAGTGGGCCCATGGTCGCGCGAAGCGGCGACCATGGGCCCACTGGATTTGGGTGCCAGAGGTCAGGTGGCGCTCAGGGAGTCCTCACCGGACGGGTGGAACCACTTGCCCGCCTCGTGGCCGGGCCGCTTGTGCCAGACCTCTCCGGGGATGTCGTCCTGCATGAAGCGGTTGTCGTCCAGGTTGAACTGGGCGGTCACCGGGTCGGGCTGGGACTCGAAGTCACGCAGGGCGGCGACGGCGTACTTGCCGAGGAAGACCAGGGAGACCAGGTTGGTGACGGCCATCAGGGCCATGGCAATGTCGGCCAGGGACCACACCAGGTCGAGCGCCAGGACGGCGCCCAGCGCGGTGGAGGCGATGGTCATGATGCGGATGGCCAGCTCGCCGACCCTGCCCCCACGCATGAAGTCCATGTTGATCTCGGCGTAGGTCTCATTGCCCAGCAGGGTGGAGAAGGCGAAGACGAAGACCAGCAGCGTGAAGACCGGCCCCACCCAGCTGCCGAGGGAGTAGGCCATCGCGTCCTGGGTCAGGGTGGCACCCGCCATCGCCTTGGTGGTGATCCCGGGGGTGTACACCGAGGCGTCGGACAGCAGGATCACCACGGCCGTGGTGGTGCAGACCATCATCGTGTCGACGAAGACGCCGAGCGACTGGATCAGGCCCTGGTGCACCGGGTGGCTCGTGGTGGCAGCCGCCGCCGCATTGGGGGCCGAACCCATGCCGGCCTCATTGGAGTACATGCCGCGCTTGACCCCGTTGAGCACGGTGGCCAGCAGTCCGCCACCGACGCCGGCCAGGGTCTGGTCCAGGCCGAAGGCACCCTTGACGATGGTCGCGATGGCGTGCGGCACCTCGCCGAGGTTCATCACGATGATGGCGGTGGCGAGCAGCACGTAGATCAGCGCCATGATCGGGGCCATCCACTCGGTGACCTTGGCCACCTTCTTCACGCCACCCAGCACCACGGCCCCCACCGCGACCGCCAGCAGTGCGGCGGTGACGTAGGGGCTGATGCTGAAGGACTTCTCGAAGACGGCGGCAATCGTGTTGGCCTGCACCATCTGGAAGACGAAGCCGAAGGTGAAGACCAGCAGCACCGCGAACAGGATGCCCATCGGGCGGCTCTTCAGGCCACGCTGCATGTAGTACGCGGGTCCGCCCCGGAAGCTGCGGTCATGGTGCGGAACCTTGTAGAGCTGCGCCAGGGTGGCCTCGACGAAGGCCGTGGCCATGCCGAGCGAGGCCATCAGCCACATCCAGAAGATGGCGCCGGGGCCACCGAGTGCCAGTGCGATGGCGACACCGGCGATGTTGCCCGTGCCGACGCGTGAGGCCAGCGAGATGCAGAAGGCCTGGAAGGAGCTGATGCCGTCGCCTGCACCGGTGCGCGAATCCAGCGCGACCCGAAGCATGGTGCGGAAGTGACGCAGCTGCATCGCGCGGGTCAACAGCGTGAACGTGATGCCGGCGAGGATGACGAGCACGATCAGCACCCAGCTGAGCGAATCGTTGAGCCATCCGACGACCGAGTTGATGGTGTCCATGTGGAGGTCCTACCTGTAGGTGCCGTCGTCGGGGGTCCCACACTGGGAAGCGGCCGACTGAGGCAAGTCAGGGGACAATTCCACCACACAACCCGGCTGATCCCGTGCGGCGGCCCCGTGGTGCGCGCTCAGGAGGTGCGGCGAGCGTGCACCATCCTTGCGGCCAGCAGCCCGCCGATGGCGCCCCCCAGATGGCCCTGCCAGGAGACTCCCGGGGTGGTGGGCAGCACACCCCACAACACGCTGCCGTAGACGATGAAGACGACGATGCCAACCAGCACCTGCCTCCAGTCCCGGCTCCACCAGCCACGGCTGAGCAGGTAGGTGAGCCATCCGAAGACCACGCCCGAGGCGCCCAGCGTCAACGTTCCGGGCGGGCTGAGCAGCCACGCGGCGAGCCCCGAGGTGAGCACCACCACGAGGGTGGTGAGCAGCCACCGCCGGATGCCGGACATCGCCACCAGGAAGCCCAGGACCAGAAGGGGAAGCGAGTTGTTCATCAGGTGCTGCCAGCCCAGGTGCAACCATGGGGCGGTGAACATGCCCCACAGGCCGTCGAGGTCCCAGGACTGCAGCCCCAGCCGGTCGAGGCCGTGGAAGGTGAGGGTGTCGATGAGCTCCAGCACCCACATGACGCCCACCGGCACCCCCGCCAGCTGGAGGCTGCGTCGGGTGTCCTGGGTGTCGTGTCGGGGAGAGGGGACCATGGGCTCGCTCATGGCTCCAGTCTGACCCGATCCACCAAGTTTCGACAGCAGGGGTGGTGGGACGCGGGAGTCCGGAGCTGCGCTGTTAGGCTCACCAATGGTCCGTCCAAAGGTGTTCGGATGCTGGTCGGCAGACAAGGACTTCCCATGCTCGTCATGCACACGGTGATCGCCATCGCGGCGGTCGTCCTGCTCATCATCAAGTTCAAGATCGATCCGGTGATCAGTCTGGTGGTGGGCTCGATCTACCTGGGGCTGGCCGGTGGTGTCGGCTTCCCCGGGACTGTCGAGGCCATCACCAAGGGTTTCGGCAGCATCATGGCCAGCGTGGGCCTGCTGATCGGCTTCGGGGTGCTGATCGGGGCCCTGCTGCACACCACGGGTGCCTTCACCAAGATGGTCCGGGTGCTGCTGAGGATCTTCGGTCCCACCCGCATCCCCTATGGCCTGGCCCTGGCGCTGGCCACGGTCTTCCCGTCGATCTACGTCGACGTGCAGGTGGTGCTGGCCGCACCGGTGGCGAGGCAGGCGGCCAAGCACATGGGCCCCAATGGCCTGGCGTTGGTCTCCGGAGCGCTGGGCATTGGCATCTTCAGCGGCTACGTCTTCGTGGTTCCCGGGCTGTCCGCCATCTCGATTGCGGGTCTGATGAACATCTCGCTGGGCAAGTACCTGCTCTTCGGCATGGTGATCGGACCGGTCACGGCCCTGTTGACGGTGATCGTCTTCCGGCAACTGTTGCGCTTGGGCTGGTGGAATGCCGCGAAGGACGAGGAGGAGTCGGAGGCCCTGCTGGAGTCCGAGGCACGGGCCCAGGCCGCCGACCTGGAGGAGTCGACGGTCCGGACCCCGCCGCTGGCCCTGAGCCTGCTGCCGATTGCCGTCCCGTTGGCGATGATCGCCTTCGGTGCCTTCGCCGAACTCTTCGACTTCAGCAACCAGTTCATCGAGTTCATCGGCAATGCCAACATCGCCCTGTTCGTGGGGCTGGTGATGGCCTTCGCGCTGGCGCTGCGCACCGTGGGCCGTGAGGGGGCCAACGAGGCCTTCGGTGACGGCCTGCAGACCAGTGGCGAGATCCTTCTCGTCACGGGCATCGGTGGCTCGCTCGGCGCTGTGATCAAGGCGACAGGTCTGGCCTCGGTGCTGGCCGGGATGTTCGACGCCGATGCGGGTGCTCCCGTGGTGGTCAGCATTCTTCTCGCCTGGTTCATCGCGGCGCTGCTGCACCTTGCCATCGGGTCTGTCTCCGTGGCGGCCATCACGGCGGCCGGCATCGTCGCACCGCTGTTGGGTCAGATGGACGTCAACCCGGTGGCCGTCGGACTGGGCATCGCCTCCGGTTCGCTGTTCGCACTGCACGTCAACAGCAACTTCTTCTGGATGTTCAAGTCGCTGTTGGGGCTGAGCACCTCGGGCAGCCTGAAGACGATGACCACGGTGACCACCATCGGCTCCCTGCTCTCACTGCCGATGGTGATCGGCATCGGCCTGGTCGCCTGAGCTACTTCATGCCGGAGGTCTCGACCCCTTCGACGAGGTAGCGCTGCAGGAAGAGGAAGACACCCACCACGGGGATGATGGCCACCAGCGCGCCGGTGAACAGCACGGGGTAGTTCACGCCCTGGCTGGTCATGAACTGGCTCAGCGTCACCTGGACGGTACGGGTGTTCTCGCGGGCGACGAGCAGCGGCCACAGGAAGGCATTCCAGCTGCCGATGAAGGTGATGGTCCCCACCGCACCGACGATGCCCAGGGAATTGGGTGCCACGACACGCCAGAAGGTGGCCCAGGGATTGGCGCCGTCGATCATGGCGGCCTCCTCCAGGTCTGCCGGGAATCCCAGGAAGCTCTGCCGGAACATGTAGGTGGCGAAGGCGCTGAACATGCCGGGAACCACCAGGCCCCGGAAGGAGTCGATCCACCCCAGCTGGGCGGTCATCACGAACATCGGGATGAAGGTGACCGAGGCCGGCACCATCAGCGTGAACAGGGTGAAGCCCAGCAGGATCCGGGACAGGCGGTTGTCGTAGCGGGCCAGCGCGTATCCGGCCAGCAGGCTGATCAGCACCGTCAAGGTCGTCTGGCTGAGGGCCATCACGGCCGAGTGCCACATGGCCGGCACCATGCCCACATTGTCCTGGGCGAACAGGGCACGCAGGTTGTCCAGGTTCACCTGGTCCGGCAACCAACGCCACCGGGGAGCCGTGATCAGCTTGTTGGAGGCGAAGGCATTGCGCACCAGCACGTAGAATGGCAGCAGGAAGAGCACGCTCAGCAGCACCAGCAGGGCATAGCGGGCGGCCTGGAGACCCCTGCCCCGACGGGAGGCGACGATCATCGGTTGCCCTCCTTGCGTTCACTGCGGGTGACCAGCCAGTTCTGCAGCAGGCCGAAGAAGACGATCAGCGCCGTGATGATCATGGTGCCGGCACCGCCCAGGCCCAGGTCCTGCTGACCGCCACCCAGACTGATCAGGTACAGGTGCACCAGCGGAGGCCGGGCATAGGGCGGGTAGGAGCCCATGGATCCCAGCACGTTGAAGAACTCGTCGAAGGCCTGGAAGGCGCCGATCAGCAGCAACATCAGGACGGCAACCGAGGTGGCGCGTAGCTGCGGCAGGGTGATGTGGCGCAGCAGCCGCCAGCCCGAGGCGCCGTCGATGGCGGCGGCCTCATAGGTCTCGCGCGGGATCTTGTTGAGCCCCGCGATGAACAGGATCATGTAGAAGCCGGCCTGCAGCCACAGGCGCAGGCTGACCAGCACCAGCCAGTACCAGGAATTGGTGCCGCCCAACCAGTTCACGTTCTCGCCACCCACCTGGCGCAGCATGGAATTGGCCAGGCCGAAGCGGGTTCCGCTGAAGAAGGCCAGGCGCCAGATCATGGCGGCGATCACGTAGCTGACGGCCGTCGGGATGAAGAAGACCGACCGGAAGAAGGCCTGGCCGGTCTTGATCCCGTCGAGCAGCAGTGCCAGCGCCAGCGAGCAGGCGAAGGTCAGCGGCACGATGAAGGCGCTGAAGCCGATGAAGGTGACGATCGAGTCCCGGAAGAGCTTGTCACCCAACAGGTAGCGGTAGTTCCCCAGGCCGACGAACTTGGTGGGCGTCACCGTGTTGCGGGCGTCGAAGAAGGAGAGGTAGGCGCTCCAGATGATGGGGATGTAGACGAACAGCGCAAGGCCCACCACGAAGGGGGCGATGAAGGCGAGGAACCACCAGTTGCGGCCCTGGTGGCCGCCGAGGCGGCGCACCAGGGACGTTCGTGGCTGGGCGGTGCTGCCCATCAGCCCTTGACGCGCTTGAGTTCGGCGGTCACCCTGCTGCCGACAGCGGCCAGTTCCTTGGCCGGGTCCGCCTTCTTCTTGATGATGTTGCTGACGGCCGCGTTGAAGGCGTCACCCATGGCGCCGGACCACAGGATGTCGCTGGCCGGCTTGCCGAAGTCCGCCAGGATCTTGGCGGCATCGGCACCCGCACCCTCGGCCAACTTGGTGCACTTGGGGGCCAGTTCCCCCTGGGCGGGAACGTGGGTGCCGTAGTTGTTGGCGAAGTCCACCTGGTGGTCGGTCTGGTCCACCCAGAGCCACTTCACGTACTCCTTGGCGGCCTCGACATTGGCTCCCTTGGCGGCGACGCAGGCACCGAAGGCGCCGAACATCGTCGCCTGCTTGCCCTTGTCACCGACGGCCGGGAAGGGAAGCACGCCGAAGTCATCACCCAGCGTCTTCTGGATGTCGGTCATGGACCACAGGCCGCCCCACTGCATCGCCGTCTCCTCATTGGCGAAGGGGGACCCGTCGAACCAGTCCTTGCTGGCGCTCTGCAGCAGTGCGCCGGAGTTGAACAGGTCCCGGAAGTCGGTCAGGGCCTTGTAGAAGCTGGCGTCGAGGAAGCCGGCCTTGGTCCTGCCCTCGTCGAACCAGTCATTGCCCGAGGCGTAGAGCAGGGCGGTGGGGATGGGGCCGATGCCGTCGTTGCCGACGAACAGGCCACCCATGTCCTTGGTCTTCAGCTTGTTGGCGGCGGCCACCAGCTCGGTGAAGGTCTTGGGCGGCTGCAGTCCCGCCTTCTCCAGCAGGCTCCTGCGGTAGTAGAGCAGGTGCATGTCCACCACCTGCGGGATTCCGTATATCTTGCCCTCGTAGCTCATCCGCTCGATCAGTTCGGGATTGAACCTGCTCTTTGCCTCGCCGATCGCGTCGGTGAGGTCGGCCACCTGACCGGCCTTGATCATGTCGATGCTCGGGCCCATCTCGGACTCGAAGACATCCGGGATGTTCTTGGTGAGCAGGGCGGCGGAGAGCAGCTTGGCATAGTCGCCGGCATTCCACTTCACCTGGACGCTGGCCTTGTCATAGCCCGCGGCGTACTTCTTGACGGCGTCCTGGGTGCCCGCCTCGCCGTACTCGTGGTACCACTGGGTCAGGCTGACCGCGTTCCCGGCCGCCGAGCCGGAGGCGCTGGGGGAGGAGCCTTCACCGATGCCGCCCTTGTTGCTGCCACACGCGCTCAGGGCTCCGGCAGCGACGGCACTGCCGGCCATGGTGATCAGGTTTCGACGTGTCAGGTTCATGGCCCGAGCATAGTTCCTCGCGAGCTTGAAAGTATGATCTTTCCAGGGTGAGTACTGTGGCGCAGTGCCTTCCGTGCTCCCCGACGGCGAACCCGTCCCCACCACCGGTGAACTCCCCGCGTCCGCGCGCTCCGAGCTGGCCGCCACGCCCCTGAGCATCTACCTCCACGTGCCCTTCTGCGCCACCCGGTGTGGCTACTGCGACTTCAACACCTACACCGCCAATGAGCTGCAGGGCACGGGAACCGACGACTACCTGCGTGCCGCCCATGCGGAGATCGACCTGGCCCGTGGCGTCCTGGGTGATGGCCACCCGGCGGCCAGCACCGTCTTCTTCGGGGGCGGCACCCCGACCATGCTCTCCGGTGGTGAACTGTCCGGCCTGCTCGCTCATGTGCGGGATGCCTTCGGCCTGGAGGCCGACGCCGAGGTCACCACCGAGGCGAATCCGGAGACCGTCACCCCCGAACTCCTCGACGAGCTGCTGGCCGGCGGTTTCACCCGGATCAGCCTGGGCATGCAGTCCGCGCGGCCGCACGTCCTGCAGGTGCTGGAGCGTCGCCACACGCCGGGGCGGGCCGTCGAGGCTGCGAAGCTTGCCCACGCCGCGGGTTTCGGCGACGTCAGCCTGGACCTGATCTACGGCACCCCCGGGGAAAGCCTCGACGACTGGCGCGCCAGTCTGGAGGCCGCCCTGGAGGCCGAGCCGGAGCATGTCAGCGCATATGCGTTGATCGTCGAGGATGGCACCCGGTTGGCCCACCAGATCCGGCGTGGACAGCTGCCGATGACCGACGACGACGACCTCGCGGACAAGTACCTGCTGACCGAGGACGTGCTGACCGGGGCTGGCTTCGACGCCTACGAGGTGAGCAACTGGTCGCGCGGCCCCGAGCATCGGGCCCGGCACAACATGGCCTACTGGCTGGGCCACACCTGGTGGGGGATCGGGCCGGGTGCCCACAGCCATGCCGGTGGCGTGCGCTGGTGGAATGCGAAGCACCCACGCAGCTACGCCGCGGCCCTGGCCGAGGGACACAGCCCCGGCGCCGGGCGGGAACTGGTGTCCGCCGAGGATCGCCGGATCGAACGGGTGCTGTTGGAGCTGAGGTTGTCCGACGGACTGCCGTGGGAGGTGCTCACGGACTCCGAACTGGGCCGGGTCCCCGGCTTCGTGGAGCGCGGCCTGGCCCGGATCACCCACGAGCGGATGGTTCTCACCCTGCAAGGCCGCCTGCTGGCCGACGCGGTGATCCGCGACCTGCTGGACTGAAGCCGAGTCAGGCCGGGGCGTCGAGCCCGGTTCGGGTCAGGGTGAACCAGGGGAGCGTGGCGCCGGGATCAGCGTCCGGGCGAGAGGGTCCGGACGCCGATGCTCGTCAACAGGTCCAGCATCTCGCGGTCATAGGTGATCACTGCATCGCACTCCAGGGCGAGGGCGGTGGCGACGTGGATGGCGTCGGCGGCTCGCAGACCCCAGCGGGACGCGGCGGCGCGAATCATCAACGGCCGGTCCACGTCGACCAAGGTGATTGTCCCGAGAACTGTTGTGACGGTGCCAGCTGGAATCCCTCGTCGGTGTGCCGCGCAGTGGAGCTCAGTGTGCAGCATCCACGACGACATGCGCTCGGTGCCGTCTGGCAGGGAGTCGAGGTGATCCGCCAAGGCCAGTGATTCAGCCTCTTCCACTGCGAGTTTCAGGACCGCAGAGGTGTCGAGGTAGACCTTCACCACTCGCCCCGAAGGTCAGCCAGGATCTCCTCGGTGGTGACATCGAGTTTCACGGCGTGCTCGGAGACAAGATCCCTGAAGTTCACATGGGGTAGGGCGGGGCGGAGCTTCCCCTGCAGCCGGAGACGCTCCACCGGATCCGTGACCGGCGGCGAGAGCGTCGCGACCAGCTTCCCGTTGTTGGTCACGTCGATGATCTCGCCGGCCGCCACGCGGCGCAGGATCTCGGCGCTGTTGTTCCGCAGCTCGCGGTGGGCGATCGTGGTCATGTAGCAAATGTAGCAATCGCGTGGCGGGTGGGGGAAGGGACAGGTGCTGGGGTAACGTCGCGCGACGTGGATCGCTACAGCAAGGACGTCCTGAGCGCGGGATGGCAGAAGGCCGGCAAGCCGCAGACCGTCGACATGCCGATGGAACTGGGCATGATCGTCGAGGAACCCTCCACGGGTTTCACCGGCGAGATCGTCAAGTGGGAGAACGGCGTCGTCGTGCTGGAGAACTACAAGCTCAAGCGGCGCTCCTTCCCCGTCGGTCCGGGCTTCGTCGTCGAGGGCCAGCCGGTGAAGTTGTGCGTCCCGCCCCGCACAGGCAAGGCCGAGCAGAAGTACACCGCCTCCGGATCGCGGGCGAGCGAGAAGACCACCGCGAAGGTGGCCCTGCCCAGCCGGATCTACGTCGAGGGACGCCACGACGCGGAGCTGGTGGAGAAGGTCTGGGGCGACGACCTGCGCCACGTCGGCGTGGTGGTCGAGTACCTGGGTGGCATCGACGACCTGGTGGGCATCGTCGCGGAATTCAAGCCGGAGAAGGGACGACGGCTGGCCGTGCTGGTGGACCATCTGGTGACCGGCTCCAAGGAGTCGCGGATCGCGCGCGACGTGGCCAAGGGTGGCTACGGCGAGTACGTGATGATCGGCGGCCACCGCTTCATCGACGTCTGGCAGGCGGTGAAGCCAGAGCGGGTCGGGGTCAAGAAGTGGCCCGAGATCCCCATGGACGTCGACTGGAAGAAGGGAACCCTGGCCGCGCTGAACCTTCCCCACAAGGACCAGAAGGATGTCGCGCAGGCCTGGCAGGCCATCCTCGCGCGCGTCACCAGCTTCCGGGACCTGGAGCCCAGCTTCAACACCGAGGTGGAGAAGCTGATCGACTTCGTCACCCAGGACCACGTCGACGAATTCTGAGTCCCACCGGGACATGACTAGGCTGGTTCCATGGCCAGCACGCAGGACGTCCTCGAACTCATCCAGCAGGTGGCGGCGGAGGTGATCACCCCGCGCTTCCGGGCGCTGGCCGACGACCAGGTGCACCAGAAGCACCCCGGCGACTACGTCACCATCGCGGACCGCGAAGCAGAGGTGGTGCTCACCCGTGAGCTCGGCCGGATGTTCCCCGGGGCGCGGGTCGTGGGCGAGGAGGCCTGCTTCACCAACCCGGAGCTGGAGTTCACCCTCGGCGGCGCCGAGCACGCCTTCACCGTCGATCCCGTCGACGGGACCCGCAACTTCGTCAAGGGCAGCCCGGACCACGCCGTGATGGTCTCCGAGGTGGTCGCCGGCCAGACTTGCAGGGCATGGATCTGGCAACCGGAGCATGGCGTCTCCTGGGTGGCCGAACGGGGTGCCGGGGTGCAGCGCAATGGGGAGTCACTGACCCGGATCGGGCAGGACCGCCTCGCGCTGGGGGCCACGAGCAAGGCCTCCCGGCACGGTTTCGACGGCGGTGGTGAGCTGGCCGCGACCGTGGAGACGGCCTGGTGCTGCGGCATCGACTACCCCAACCTGCTGATGGGGGAGCTGGACTACCTCGTCTACAAGAACGTGCATCCGTGGGACCACCTCCCGGGTGCGCTGATGGTCACCGAACTGGGTGGTGACGTGCGCAACTTCGCCGGCGAGCCCTATGCGCCCGGCTGGACAGGGCCGGGACTGGTGGCCGCCGCCTCCACCGAGATGGCCGAGCAGGTCCAGCGCCTGTGGATCGAGCCCTGACACCTCGACGGGCTCGGTGATCGGGTCGACGGGCTCGGTGATCGGGTCGACGGGCTCGGTGATCGGGTCGACGGGCTCGGTGATCGGGAAGGAGCTGGTGGGCCTTCAGTTGCCGAGCAGCGGCAGCATCCGGGACTTCGTGACGCCCTGCGCCTCGAGCGCCTTGTAGAGCCACGGCAGGGCATTGGCGACGGCCTGGGGAGCGAAGGGCCACTCCACCTCGCGTGGTCCGTTCAGGTCGGTCACCACGTCGTCGATGCTCATCCCCTTCTTGATGCAGTCCTCGGCGGTGGACCACAGCATCGAGATCGCGGCGCGCTGGTTGTTCACCTGCTCGAGGTCCGCCACCGGGCCGTGTCCAGGGACGAACAGCGTGTCACTCTTGGCATTGCTCATCACCCCGTCGATGGCCTTGGGCCAGGTGTCAACGTGTGAGTCGGGGCCCACCATCGGGTCCGAGGCCGTCTCCACCATGTCGCCCACGAAGGTGACGCGGGCGTCGGGAACCTGTACGAAGATGTCGGAGTCGCTGTGCCCGTGACCCAGGTGCACCAGTTCCACCACGCGACCGCCCAGGTCGACGGCGCGGATGAAGGCCATTGGGTCGTTCGGCGCCACGAGTTCGGACGGGTCGAAGCCAAGGTCCGTGCGGATCACCTCGGGGTCGACGTCCGGGTCGTTGGTGCCGTCGAGGTGGGCGGCGAGGTTCTCGTGGCCGATGCTGACCGCCGACGGGGCGGCCTCCATCACTCCCGCAAGGCCATAGAAGTGGTCGAAATGTGCGTGGGTGACCACGACGTGGGTCACCGGCCTGCCGGCCAGTTCGGCTGCGGAGGCGGCGAGCTCTCGGCCCTGACTGGGGGAGGAACCGGTGTCGACCAGCATCACGCCGGTCTCACCGATGATGAGTCCGGCATTGACCGAGGCCGGCTGCAAGTGCACCACATGGATGCCGTCGCGGACGAGCTGCCACCCACCAATCGAGAATTCGCGCATGGCGACGAGCCTACCCGCCGGGCGCCGCGATGACCGCTTTGCGCTCTGCGGCATCGCGGTATGCTGGCACTCGCGCGGTTTGAGTGCCAAACTGGGCGATCGCGCGGACCAGGACCAGCTCACACGGCGCCAGGTCATGCGGCACCAGCTCACACTGCGCCAGCTCATATCAGGGGAGGGACGATGCTCGACGACCGCAAGATGGATGTGCTCAAGGCCATCGTCACCGACTACGTCTCCAGCAAGGAGCCCGTCGGCTCCAAGGCCCTGGTGGAACGACACCAGCTCAAGGTCTCGGCAGCCACCGTTCGCAATGACATGGCCGTGCTGGAGGAGGAGGGCTACATCACCCAACCCCACACCAGCGCCGGACGGATTCCCACGGACAAGGGCTATCGCCTGTTCGTGGACCGGTTGGCCACGGTGAAGCCACTGTCCACGGCGGAGAAGCGAGCCATCGAGACCTTCATGACGGGCGCCCTCGACGTCGACGACATCGTGACCCGTACGGTGCGGATCCTGGCCCAGGTCACCCAGCAGGTGGCCATCGTGCAGTACCCGGTGACCTCCACGGCCCAGGTGCGCCACATCGAGCTGGTGAGTCTGACCCAGGACCGGGTGATGGTGATCCTGATCAATTCCACCGGACGGGTGGAGCAGCGCTGGGTGGAGCTTCCGATGCACACGGAGGAGTCCCTGGCGGAGCTGCGCGGCCGGCTCAATGCCGCCATCGTTGGCCTGACCCCCGCCCAAGGGGTCGATCGCCTGGCCGCCCTGCTGGCCGAGCTGCCGGGATCGATCAGCCGTGACGCGGCCAATACCGTCGTGGTGACCGTGCTGGAGATGTTGGCAGCAGACCCGTCGACGCGCGTCGCCGTGGCGGGCGTGCCCAACCTGAGCCGTTTCGGTGACCAGTTCGAGACCACCGTGCGGCCCGTCCTGGAAGCCCTGGAGGAGCAGGTGGTCTTGCTGCACCTGCTCGGTGAGGCCAGCACGGGCATGGCGGGCGATGTCACCGTGCGGATCGGCCAGGAGAATCCCTACGAGCCCCTGCAGTCCACCAGCCTGGTGGCAAGCAAGTACGGAACCCCCGACGAGGCCTGGGCCAGCCTGGGCATCGTCGGCCCAACCCGAATGGACTACCCCTCAACCATGGCCTCGGTTCGTGCCGTGGCCCGATATGTCGGCCGCTTCCTGGCAGAAGGATGACTTTCACTCCCATGAGTTCTGACTACTACGAGATCCTCGGCGTCGACCGCGACGCAAGCCCCGAGCAGATCAAGAAGGCCTACCGCCGGATGGCCATGAAGATGCACCCGGACGTCTCCAACGAGCCGGACGCCGACGAGAAGTTCAAGCAGGTCCAGGAGGCCTACGAGGTCCTGTCGGATCCGCAGAAGAAGTCGATCTTCGACCGCGGCGGAGACCCGATGGGTGGCGGCTTCGGCGGAATGGGCGGGGCCGGTGGCTTCGGTGGCTTCCCGGGCGGCGGCTTCGGCGGCGGATTCGACTTCACCAACCTCGTCGATGCGATGTTCGGGCAGCAGGCCCAGCGCGGCCCGCGCTCGCGTGTGCGTCGCGGCCAGGATGCCCTGGTCCGGCAGAGCCTGAGCCTGGCGGAGGCCGCCTTCGGCGTCACCAAGCCGCTGAACGTGGAGACCGCGGTGGTCTGCCCCAAGTGCACCGGCACCGGGGCCAATGAGGGCTCCGAGCCCGTCACCTGCGGCACCTGCAATGGCAACGGCGAGATCACCCAGATCCAGCGCTCCTTCCTGGGCGACATCCGCACCTCCCAGCCCTGCCCCAACTGCCGTGGCTACGGCAACGTGATCCCGCACCCCTGCGGCGAGTGCTCCGGCGAGGGACGGGTCCGCTCCAGCCGCACCCTGAACGTGAAGATCCCCGCCGGTGTCAGCACCGGCAACCGGATCCACCTGGAGGGACAGGGCGAGGTCGGCCCCGGCGGCGGCCCCGCCGGAGACCTCTACGTCGAGCTCGTCGTGCAGAACCATGAGGTCTTCAAGCGTGAGGGGGACAACCTGGAGATGGTGCTGCGCATCCCGATGACGGCTGCGGCATTGGGCACCAGCCTGACCGTCGACACGCTGGAGAACGAGCGTGAGGACTCCGTGGCCGAGGATCGCACCCTCGAGGTGGAGATCCCCGCCGGCACCCAGAGCGGCACCCGGGTCGCGGTCCCGGGACGTGGCATCCCGCGGCTGCGTGGCAATGGCCGAGGTGAGCTGGGGATCACCTTCGTCGTGCAGACCCCCACCCGGGTCGACGCACACCAGCGGGAGCTCTTGAAGCAGCTTGCTGAGGCTCGCGGGGAGACCACGGTGACCGCCCAGGTCCACAAGGGCAAGCAGGGTGTCTTCGACCGTCTCAAGGAAGCCTTCGGCGGCTGATGAGCGACGCACTCTTCCTCGCGGCGTTCGGCGACGCCAGCCCCGGGTCCCGCGTCACGGTGACCGGCGACGAGGGGCGCCATGCCGCCGTCGTGAAGCGGATCGAGCTGGGGGAGTCCGTGTTGTTGTCCGACGGCCACGGCCGGGCCGTGCGCGGCCCCGTGGTGGAGGTCTCCAAGCAGGGGATCGTCGTCGAGGTGGCTGAGGTGCGGTCCGCCGCACCTCAGCGCCACCGCTGGGTGGGCGTGCAGGCCTTGGCGAAGGGCGACCGGTCGGACCTGGCCGTCGAGACCATGACCGAGCTGGGCATCGACGAGGTGCTGGCCTGGCAGGCCAGTCGTTCCATCGTGCGATGGACCACCGAGAAGAGCGCCAAGGGCCTGGCCAAGTGGGCTGCCACCGCCCGTGAGGCCACCAAGCAGTCCCGTCGCTTCCGGATCCCGGAGGTGGGTTTCGTCACCACCAAGCAGCTCGTCGCCCGGATCCAGCAGGCGGACTTGGCGCTGGTGCTGCACGAGGCCGGCACGCAGTGGATCGGCGAGGTCGCGCTGCCCGAGCAGGGCGAGGTCTTGTTCATCATCGGCCCGGAGGGCGGGGTCAGCCCCGAGGAGCTGGCCGCCTTCGAGGCCGCCGGAGCCCAGACCGTGCTGGTCAGCGACGGGGTGCTGCGCACCTCGACCGCCGGCGTCGTGGCCCTGGCACAGCTGCAGCTGATGGCGGGCGTCCGATGAGCGGCTTCGGCTTCACTCCTCGCACGACCCTGGACAACGGCATCGGCCGCACCGGAACCATCCACACCCCGCATGGCGAGATCCAGACGCCCGCCTTCATCGCCGTCGGCACGAAGGCGACCGTCAAGGCCGTCCTCCCGGAATCGATCTCGGAACTGGGTGCGCAGGCGGTGCTGGCCAATGCCTACCACCTGTACCTGCAGCCCGGAAGTGATCTGATCGACGAGGCGGGTGGCCTGGGCCGCTTCATGAACTGGCGCGGCCCCACCTTCACCGACTCGGGCGGCTTCCAGGTGATGAGCCTGGGCTCCGGCTTCAAGAAGGTCATCGAGATGGACGCCAAGCGGGCTGAGGCGGACCACGCCGTGGCCCCCGGCAAGGAACGACTGGCCCATGTCGACGATGACGGCGTCACCTTCAAGAGCCACCTCGACGGTTCGAAGCACCGCTTCACTCCCGAGGTCAGCATGCGGGTGCAGCACCAGATCGGTGCCGACATCATGTTCGCCTTCGACGAACTGACCCACCTGCACAACTCCCGTGGCTACCAGGAGGAGGCGCTGGAGCGCACCCGGCTGTGGGCCGAGCGCTGTCTGGCGGAGCACCGACGTCTCACCGAGGAACGGGTGGGCAAGCCCTACCAGGCCCTGTTCGGGGTGATCCAAGGGGCGCAGTACGAGGACCTGCGGCGCAAGGCATGCCGTGACCTCGGCGGTATGGAGGTGGACGGGCAGAGCTTCGACGGATTCGGCTATGGAGGGGCGCTGGAGAAGGAGAACCTGGGCACCATCTGTGGCTGGATGAGTGAGGAACTGCCCTTCGACAAGCCGCGTCACCTGCTGGGCATCAGCGAGCCCGACGACTTCTTCGCGGCCGTCGCGGCAGGGGCCGACACCTTCGACTGCGTCAACCCGTCCCGGGTGGCGCGCAATTCCGCCATCTACACCGCAGACGGCCGCTACAACCTGAGCACGGCGCGCAACCGTCGCCTCTTCGAACCCCTCGAGGATGGCTGCGACTGCTACACCTGCACCCACTACACGCGTGCCTACCTGCACCACCTGTTCAAGGCCAAGGAGATGCTGGCCTCGACGCTGGCCACGATCCACAACGAGCGCTTCACCGTGCGCCTGGTGGACGACATCCGGGCCAGCATGGACAACGGCGACTTCGAGTCCTTCCGGGACCACTTCCTGGGCCGCTTCTACGGGAATTCCACGGGCCCTTCGAGCGTTGACACCACCAACTGACAACACGCGATGGAGATGATCTGATGAGGGACCCCAGGGAGCTCTACGAACTGTCCGGTGCACCCACCTACGGTGCCCCGGCGCTGCTCGCGCTCTCCGGATTCATGGATGCCGGGCAGGCCGCCCAGATGGGGGCCCAGCACCTGATCGACACGCGTCCGAGCCGCATCATCGCGCGCTTCGACGTCGACCAGCTGGTTGACCACCGTTCGCGACGGCCGATCATCACCTTCGACAAGGACCACTACACCGACTACCAGCCGATGGAACTGGTGGTGCGAGTGGTCACCGACGAGGCGGGAAAGGACTTCCTGCTGTTCACCGGACCCGAACCGGACTACCAGTGGGAGCGTTTCTGCGCTGCCGTCGCCATCCTGCTGGGGGAGTTGGGATCCACCCTGGTCGTCGGCCTGCACGGCATCCCATGGGGTGCCCCGCACACGCGCCCGGTGGGTCTGACGGCTCACTCGATGGATCCGAGCCTGATCCAGGGCTACGCGTCGATGCATGACAAGATCCAGCTGCCCAGCTCGGTGGAGGCCCTGCTGGAGGTGCGGCTCCCGGAGGCGCACATCCGCACCGTCGGCTTCTCCGTGCACGTCCCGCACTACCTGGCCGGAGCCGAGTTCCCCGCCGGATCGGTGCGGCTCCTGGACTCCGCGGCCGATGTGGCCGAGCTCTCGCTCGCCATCCCGGACCTGCGCAGTGCCGCCGACGAGTACCTGCGGGAACTCGACGCGCTGGTGGCCCAGAACCCGGAGAATGCCGAGGCCATCGGGCAGATGGAGGCCGCCTACGACAAGGCCACCGCGGGGCGGGAGCTCAGCGCCCCGGACACCCAGCCCAAGGTCGACGAGGAGAACCTGCCCAGCGGCGACCAGCTGGCCGCCGAGTTCGAGCAGTTCCTCAAGGATTCGGGGGACGGCAAGGGCAAGGGCGGCGGTTTCAGTTTCGGTGGTGCGGACGACGACTGACCTCGCCCCGGCGTGAGGGCAGCGGGGGTCAGTGCAGCGGGGGTCAGTGCAGCGGCAGCACGTGCAGGATCAGCACGGCGAGCAGGGCGACGCTGCACAGGCCCACGGCCACCATCCCGGCGGCCCAGACGAGCCGCGAGTCGGCATCGAGCCGACGGTCGCGCATCACGAAGGCGGCGCAGAAGAAGCCGGCGATCGCGGGCGCGATCATCGGCCACGGCGAGATGTGGTGCTGGATCAGGTAGAAGAAGGCCGTGAAGGCCATCACCAGCAGGGCAACCCCCATCAGGGCGATCGGGCCCCAGGGGCGAACGCGGTGGGCACGGACGGCTGTGGTCTGGGTCATCGGGTCTCCCGGTCTGCTCGGCTGATGGCACGAGGCTAGCGAGCCCCCGGCGCGATGCGTGCGGCGGGGGTGCCCGCTACCGCCCTCACCAGCTGATGCCGCGAGCGCGCGCGAGCTCCGCCACCAGGTCCTGGCTGGCCCGCACTCCGTCGGTCTCGATGCGAGCAAGGTCCATCCCCAGCGTGCGCAGGGCCTCCAGTGCGGACGTGTCGCGTTCCTTCAAGGCCCGGGCCTGGAGTTCGTGGAGCGCGGAGCGCACGTCCTCGTGCGTGTCCAGCCAGGTCCTCAGTCCGATCCGTGCCTGGACGACGCCCTGCTCGCGGCCGGGGACCGGATCCGGAGACGTCCAGTCACGCATCCCGGTCTCGGCCATGCCGAGGCGGGCCATCACCCGTCGCGAGGCGAGGTTGGCGGCCAGCGTCTCGGCCGTGACGCTGGAGGCCTGCACCGTCGTGAAGGCGTGTTCCAGCAGGGCACGGCACGCTTCTGTGGCAAGGCCCTGTCCCCAGACCGACGGATGGAGCCTCCACCCGAGCTCGGGATTGAAGATGTCGCCGTCCGGGCCGGGGCGCAGGTGGAACCACCCCACCAGTGGCGCCGACGGGTCCTCGGCGGGCACCGCCACGACGTGGCCGAGGTCATGGTGCAGCCTGTTGGCGGCCAGCTGGCGGCGCAGGGAGGCAGCGTCCTCCTCCTCCGACGGGATGGCGGACCTGAGGAAGTGCTGCACCTCGTCGTGGCTGTTCAGATCGTGGAGTGCCTGCTGATCGCTTGCCAGCAAGGACCTGATCAGTAGGCGCGGGGTACGAAGCATCATGTGGCCATTCTGCTCGTCTGCCCCGGGTGCCCGCACCGCCCTGCCACTGGAGACCTTCCTCGGAATCCTGATCGACAAGGCCATCTGGGTGGCCGGTACCCGCTACCGCACGGACCTGTTCGGCAACGGCACGGGCTTCGCCAGCAACTTCACCTACCACCCGCTGGGTGGAGCGGTGATCGGCCAGGCAACGGACCTCAACGGGCAGCTGCTGGGACACGACGGCGTCTACGTGGCCGACGGATCCCTGCTGCCGGGCGCCCTGGGCGTCAACCCCTTCGTCACGATCACCGCACTGGCGGAGATGGTGGCCGAGCACGCCGTGCTGCACGCCGGCGCCTGAACAGGCGGCACACTGGCAGGGTGAAGATCCTTGCCGATGTGGACACGGGCATCGACGATGCCTGCGCCCTGCTCCAGCTGTGTGGTTGTCCCGACGTGGAACTCGTCGGGGTGACCACCAGCAGCGGCAACACCACGGCCCAGCAGGCCGCGCTGAACACGCTGGCGGTCCTGCATGTGGCCGGCTTCCCGGGCGTGGAGGTGGCCGTCGGCACGCCTCGGCCCCTGCGCCGCCCGCTGGCCACCACGCCGGAGACCCATGGCCCCGGCGGAATCGGGTACGCCGCGCTGGCGGACCTGACGTCGCGGCTGGGCCGGCGTCCCTGGCTGCAACTGTGGCGCGAAGCCCTCACCAGTCATCCCGGTGAGGTGACGCTGCTGGTCACCGGCCCGCTGACCAACCTCGCCGTCGCCCTGGAGGAGATCCCGGACCTGCCGGACCTGGTGTCCGGGATCGTGATCATGGGTGGCTGCTTCTGGCACCTGGGCAACACCACGCCCACGGCGGAGTGGAACACCTGGTGTGACCCGGATGCCGCCAAGCGGGTCTTCGCGCACTTCGAGGGGTTGGAGGAGTCGCAGCTCCCGGTGCTGTGTGCGACGGAGATGACCGAGCGCATCGAGTACACCCCCGTGCTGCTCGACACGCTGCTCGCCCGGTGTGGGGCCGCCCCCGCGGGTCTGCACCCGGACCGGCCGCGCGTCGACGCTCCGCAGGCGGCCACTGGGAAGCCGGTGCTGGACCTCCTGAGCGATGCGCTGCGCTTCTACTTCGAATTCCACCACGACCATGACCAGGGCTATGTTGCGCACCTGCACGACCTGTTCGCCGCGCAGGTGGCCACCGGGCGGGCCCGCGTGCAGACCGTGGCCACCGTGGTGGACGTCGAGGCAGCCTCGGACCTGTTGCGCGGCACGATGGTGCGCGATGACCGCGGCATCTGGGGGCGACGCCCCACGGCCCGCGTGGTGGTGGACAACCACCCCGCGGAGGTCTTCGAGGAGTTCGCCCGAGCCCTCGCGACGCTGACCGGTGTGGAGGCTCACCTGCCGTAGCTGGGCTCGACCCGCTTGAGGAACTTGATGACCTGCAGGGTCAGTGGCACCACGCACAGCTCCACCAGGCACTTGTAGACGTAGCCGGTCACCGTGTAGTTGGTCAGTTCCATGGTGCTGATGGTGCCCGCGAAGGCGATGGTGCAGAAGATCAGGGTGTCGACGAACTCGCCGACGATGGTGGAGCCGATCAGGCGGGCCGCCACATTCTTCTCCCCGGCCCGCTGCTTGAGCCGCACCACGACGAAGGAGTTCAGCATGTTGCCCGCCAGGTACCCGGCCAGGCCGGCGACGGTGATCCGCGTCACGGGTGCCAGGACGCCATCCCAGGCCTCGAAGCCCTCCACTGCGTGCGTCATGGACACGATCCGGTAGGTGACTGCTGCCAGGAAGGTCATGGCAAGACCGGTCCAGATGGCGCGCCTGGCCCGCTTCCAGCCGTACACCTCGGTCATGATGTCGCCCACCACATAGCTCAGCGGGAAGAGGAAGGCGCCGCCGTCAAAGATCAGCGGCCCCCCACCGTAGAACCAGTCGCTGAAGCCGGGGATCGTCGGGCCCTCGAAGAGCTTGGTGGCGGTCACTCCGGAAATCAGCAGCAAGCCGACGAAGACGGCGACCACGATGTCGTAGTAGCTGCGGGGGACCTCTGCATAGCTGGCGGTCTGGTTCTGGCTGCTGGTGGTCACGGCGCACCATCAAACCATGGAACCGCGAGTCCCTTGCACCTACACCACGTCGACGAGATGAGCGAAACCAATCCCACGCGTGACCAGTGCCGGGATGGCGCGGGCCATCCCCTCGGCGGTGTCATTGCGGGGCTGGTTCATGTGACCGATCACGATGTCGCCGGGCTTCGTGGGGGCCATGGACTCGACGATCTGCGACGGGGTGAAGGTGGTGCCGGCGTCGCCGTTGATGCCGAAGTTGGTCGGGACCATCCCCAGCTCCCGCACGATCCTGGCGGCCACCTCATCGTAGTGGGCGGTGCCGGAGCGGAAGAAGCGTGGTCTGCTGCCGGTGAGCTCGGTGAGTGTGGCCACATTGCCCATCACCTCGTCGTACACCTCGCCGACATTGTGTGTCCCCTGTTCGGCATAGCCCTTGCGGCCACTGACGGACAGCGGCAGGTGCCGGGTGCCGTGGTTCTGCAGGTCGAACAGGGGGTCGGCCGCCAGCTCGGTGGCCAGCTCCTGGTTGGCCTCGATCCAGCGCCGGTTGAGGAAGAGGGTGGCCTTGGCCCGGTGCTTGCGCAGGAGCTTGAGCAGGTCGGTGTCCACCTTGCTGCCGTATGGGCCGCCGCAGGCGTCGAAGGTGAGACAGACCTGGCGTGAGGTCTGCCGCAACAGGACACCACTGGGTTCCAGGCCCCACTCCCGCGGCGTGCGGCTGCCGTACTTCGCGACGAGCTGCGCGCGGGTGGGCCAGACCGGTGGCTTGGGGGTGGGTGCGGTGCTCGCCGAGGGGCGCAGGCGCAGCGGGGTGGCGGTGGGGGAGAGGCTCGTGCTGGGCGGCTCTGAGGGGGCGCAGGCCGACAGGGCCGCCAGTGCCGACCCGGTGAGCAGGGCACGGCGGGAGGTGTGTGGTGTCGGCGTCACGGTGGACATCTCACCACGGGTGGGGTCCGGCGGTCCTGCCCCGCCCAGAAGCAGGTGCACCCCATAGCGCCGTGGCACCATCGTACCCCCGTCGAGCAAGCCTGCGCCAGAGTGTCGAAATCCACTCCTACTAGGGGATCAAGTCCATGACAGCGGCCTCGGAAAGTGCCATGATCATGCCATGTCAGAAGATCTCGTAATCCCGGACGAATCAGAACAGCTTGACCAGCTGCAGGCCGATGACACGCTTGTCCACCGCGGTGTGGACGATGTCCTCGATGAGGGCTACACGACCCCGGAGAAGTGGTCGGCTGCGCAGGGATTCGGCAACACTGCCGAGGAGATGCGCGAGGGCGAGAGCCTGGAGCGGCGCATCGCCCAGGAGCTGCCGGACGTGGACCCGGACAAGCCGGTGGAGAAGTGGAATCCGGAGGGTGAGAAGCGGGAGGTGGGCTCCA
Organism: Luteococcus japonicus; assembly: GCF_003752415.1. Taxonomy (NCBI): domain Bacteria; kingdom Bacillati; phylum Actinomycetota; class Actinomycetes; order Propionibacteriales; family Propionibacteriaceae; genus Luteococcus; species Luteococcus japonicus. The sequence goes on from NZ_RKHG01000001.1 coordinate 304,843, forward strand.
AGCGGGCTGGCCGCCTGGTCAACGTCGACCATGACGGCGTCTACGGCGACTCCGAGGCCGAGGCGGTGGCCGAGGAGGTCGGCATCGACGGCGGTGCGGCGCCCGCGGAGGAGGCGGCGGTCCACGTGATCGACCCCGCCGAGGACATTGACGACGAGGACGAGTGAGCGTGCCCGAGCAGCGGACGATACCCGACGTGCGCGAGGGCGCCACCATCACGCCAGAGCGCACCCTCTACCCGCCGGTGGAGCCCCACGACACGGGGATGCTCGACGTGGGTGACGGCAACGCCATCTACTACGAACAGAGCGGCAATCCCGAGGGCAAGCCCGCGGTCTTCCTGCACGGCGGTCCGGGCGGTGGCGGTGGCACGGACCGCCGTCGCTTCTTCGACCCCGAGCGCTACCGGATCATCTGTCTGGACCAGCGCAACTGCGGCAGTTCGACGCCCCTGGCCAGCGACGGCGCGGACCTGACCGGCAACACCACGTGGAATCTCGTGGCGGACTTGGAGCGGCTGCGCGAGCACCTCCTCATCGAGCGGTGGCTGGTCTTCGGTGGCTCGTGGGGCAGCACCTTGGCGCTGGCCTATGCCGAGAGCCACCCGGAGCGGGTCACCGAACTGGTGCTGCGCGGCATCTTCACCCTGCGTCGTGAGGAGCTGGACTGGTACTACAACGACGGCGCCAGCCACGTCTTCCCGCACCGGTGGGAGCTGTACTGTCGGCCCCTAGTGGAGGCGGGCTTCCCCCTGTCCGGAAACAAGATGGTGGGCTACCACCAGCTCCTGTTCGGGAATGATCCCGACGTGGCGCAGCGTGCCGCGAAGGCCTGGACGCACTGGGAGGCGGCCACCAGCTACCTGATGTTCGAGGACTCGGCGCTGGAGGACACCCCCGCGCAACAGCTGACCTTCGCCCGGATCGAGAGCCACTACTTCGTCCACGGCGGCTTCATGCGAGAGGGCCAGCTGATCGAGGAAGTGGACCGGATCCGGCACATCCCGTGCGTGATCGTGCAGGGGCGATATGACATGTGCTGCCCGGCAGCGACGGCACATGACCTGGCGACCGCCTGGCCCGAGGCAGACCTACGGATCGTCCTGGCGGGTCACTCCGCCTTCGAACCGAACATCGCCAGCGAACTGGTCAAGGCCACCGACGCCTTCGCGCGCTGACCAGGGACGCAATGGTGAAGTATCTGTTGGTCGACGAGGATGGTTGCATGACGGGGTTCGAGTCGCTGAATGAGGTCAAGCAGTATGTGGAACCCGGGCACGTTGACGAGGTTTCAATGGTGATTGGAGAAGACGGTTCGTTCTTTGAGCTGTTCGACACCGATCCCATCACGGCGGCGAGCTGTGCAGGGCTGGATGAATTGCGTTTGAGGGCGGTTTTGACGGCGGGTCGCCCGGACCTCGAGATGACCCCGATACTCGACTTGATTGGATTGAGAATTTCGCAGAATCTACTCGACTAGAGGCATGCTCGATCGGTCGGTCAATGGATGCGGGCCTTCGCCCCGGGTCATGGACACGTTGGTGTCTGATTACGCTGCGGTGGGCAGCGTAGCGGCCCGGCGGGCCTCGTAGGTGTTCGGCGGCAGGTTTCCGCACCAGGAGTGGCGTCGGCGGGTGTTGTACCGGGTGGCCCAGCGAAACACCTGCCGACGACACAACTCGGGCCCCGCGAACGTGGCCTGCCCGGCCAGGAGTTCTCGTTTGAGGGTGGCGTTGAACGACTCGGCCAGGCTGTTGTCCGCACTCGTTCCGACGGCCCCCATCGACTGGGTCACCCCGAGACGCTTGCAGAGCCTGGCGTAGGCCTTCGACGTGTAGACCGACCCATGGTCGGAGTGAAACACAGCCCCGTGCATGCTGCCCCGCTCTGCAAGGGCGGCGGTGAGGGCGTCTTCGACCAGTTCGGTGCGCATGTGGTCCGCGACGGCCCAGCCGACCAGCTTGCGGGAATAGCAGTCGATCACCGTCGCCAGATACAGGTTCCCGCCACCCTGTAACGGCAGGTAGGTGATGTCGCCCACGTAACGCTGGTTTGGCGCGGTGGCGGTGAAGTCCCGTTTGAGCAGGTCACCGAACTTCTCATCGGCCGGCTCCGGGGCGGTGGTGCGCACCCGGCGTCGTAGCCGGATCCCGGCCAGGCCATGAGCGCGCATCACCCGCGCGACGCGCTTGTGGTTCACCCGCGCCTGTGGCTCGGCGCCGTCGTTGAGTTCGGCGGTGACCCGCGGCGCGCCGTTGGCGGGGTCACCCCCCCCAGCCTTGGGGTCCTGCACGGCGCGGATCCGTGCGGCGAGCTGGGCATCGGCCTGTTCGCGTTGCTGGCGTGCCGGGCCTGCTTTCTGCCAGGCGTAGAACGAGGAGCGGGACAGTTCCAACACTTGGCACAACCGCTTCACCTGATAGGTGGTCTGGTGGTCGGCGACGAACTGGAAGCGGTTCACCAGTTCGTCTCCCCGGCGAAATACTTGGCCGCCTTGCGCAGGATGTCCCGCTCGGTCTCGATCCGGGCCTTGTCCGCCCGCAGCCGGGCGTTCTCGGCTTCCAACCGGGCTATCTGCGCCGTCGGCGACTCCGGTGACTGTCCGGGCGTGGCACCCGCCGGCCGGGCAGGGGCGTCACTGCCCGTCCTGACGCCGTTGCCCAGGTCCTTGACCCACAACGCGAGGGTGCCGTGCGAGACGCCGAGGTCCGTGGCGACCTGCTTCAACGTCGCCTCCGGCGTGGTCTCGTACAGGTCAACGGCCTGCTGACGAAACTCTGCCGAGTAGTTCTTCCTGGCCATGATGATGATCATCTCGCTTCCTCCAGCCCATGCTGGATTCCACGTGTCCACAACCCGGGGTCAGGGTCCCTTGTCGCCGCGGCGGGTGTGGCGCCACACGTGCTCATCAACACCGATCACGGTGACGCCGGTAAGGCGGCCGGGCTGGTCGATCAGAAGGCGTTGCCCTTCCGCGAGGACGGCGTCGTTGGCGGTGTTCCACGCGACTCCGAGTGCGGCGGCGATGCGGGACACCGGCAGGTGGCTGACCACCAGCGCTTCCAACGCCCACCGCAACGCGCCTCGTGACAAGCAGGAACGCGGCGCAGCGGCGTGGGTGAGGTCCTGGCGCCAGATGCGTCCGCAGCCGGTGCACTGGTAGCGGCGCAGCCGGACCTGGAGGGTGGTGGGGCGCCAGCCGAACGGCACGTGCGCCAACTCTCGCACGACACTGTCACGCGGCTGGCCGTGGCAGCCGCAGTGGTGACACCAGTCGTCAGGCTCGACGGGGCGGCACGCCAGCACGGCGCGCTCGTCGGTGAGGTGCTGACCTGTCACGACCAGGCCGAGGTCACCCAGGCGGCAGAACGTGGTCAGATCAGGGGTCGTGAAGGTAGCGTTGTCCATGTCGAGGTCTTCTGGATGGCGAGCGTGAGAACTTCCATCATCAGGGGACCTCGATCCCTGTCACCACCCGGGTACCGCTACCGACCTACACCCCCATCTGTGAAGAGCCCCCATATCTCATTGGCGCATATAAATTTTTCCTGAACTTGTACTTAGCTGGAGTAGAGGGAACCACAGACACGCTATTTTCATCACATGATGCATCCGGAAGATACCCGAGCATTCGCTGGAAAGGAAAGGTGGTTTAAGTGTTCGACTGATTGCGGCTTCAACTGTTGGAGCTTGTATGTTTGCTGCTTCAAGTGTTCTCCCTGCAAGCGCTGAGACAATGACCCCCCAAGAAGATGTCCGGGATTTCATCGGTGCCATCGGTGGTCCGCGAGCAGTGTCACAATATGATGCTTTCGACGCATCCAAGAAGGCGGCAATTCAGGAATCGTTCAATAATTCCGAAGATCCTTCAGAATTTATCAGTTCCGACAACCTTTCCACTGCAACCAAGAGCATTGCTCCAGATACTGCCCTCAGGAAGGCACCGGCACTGGAGCAGTCAGAACATTGGATGAGAGTCCCCTTCAAGGTCTTTGGCATTCAGTTCGCTGTTTACAAGCAGCGAATTATTTACCAGCGTCGCGGGGCTGCGGTCGTGGCTGTCAAGAGTTGCGATGGCTACTGGCAGGGATTCAAGGCCGCCAATCACTACGAAACACACCCGCGTAAGGATGTCACTCCGCAGAAGCATGGTGTTTGTGAAGTGATGACACATGTCAGCTTCATTTACAAGGGTGTCACCCCGATGGAGTACGACAAGAAGGGCCTCATTGTCGTAAAGGGTTACAACATCGAGGAGAGCTTTACGAATGTCTGAGCACGCCGCTGAGTTCGTTTCACCGAGACGGATGGCGAGTTATGCTCCTATCGCTAGTGCGGCAGTCGCCGCCATCCTTACATTTACACCCTGGCACCTTGCGCCCCTCATAGCATTACCATTTTTGCTGTATGCCGTCTTTGGTGGCCTAAGTGAGCGGCGAAGAAATGAACGCCTCGGTACCATTGCCTTAGCTATTGCGGGTATCATTACCACTCTCTGGGTCCTCACTTTTGGCCTCGTTTATACTACAATGAAGTAGCCTTGAGTGCTGCCATTCACCTCCATGCTAATTCATTAGCATGGAGGTGAATGGTATCTCCCAAATGTAATCATCTACGATATGCTTAAGGGGCTCTTCACAGATGGGGGTGTAGGTCGGTAGCGGTACCCGGGTGGTGACAGGGATCGAGGTCCCCTGATGATGGAAGTTCTCACGCTCGCCATCCAGAAGACCTCGACATGGACAACGCTACCTTCACGACCCCTGATCTGACCACGTTCTGCCGCCTGGGTGACCTCGGCCTGGTCGTGACAGGTCAGCACCTCACCGACGAGCGCGCCGTGCTGGCGTGCCGCCCCGTCGAGCCTGACGACTGGTGTCACCACTGCGGCTGCCACGGCCAGCCGCGTGACAGTGTCGTGCGAGAGTTGGCGCACGTGCCGTTCGGCTGGCGCCCCACCACCCTCCAGGTCCGGCTGCGCCGCTACCAGTGCACCGGCTGCGGACGCATCTGGCGCCAGGACCTCACCTGCGCGGCGAACCCACGCTCGTGTCTGTCGAACGGGGCGTTGCGGTGGGCGTTGGAAGCGCTGGTGGTCAGCCACCTGCCGGTGTCCCGCATCGCCGCCGCACTCGGAGTCGCGTGGAACACCGCCAACGACGCCGTCCTCGCGGAAGGGCAACGCCTTCTGATCGACCAGCCCGGCCGCCTTACCGGCGTCACCGTGATCGGTGTTGATGAGCACGTGTGGCGCCACACCCGCCGCGGCGACAAGTACGTCACCGTCGTCATCGACCTCACTCCCGTCAGCACAGGCACCGGCCCGAGTCGGTTGCTGGCGATGGTCGAAGGACGCTCGAAAGACGCGTTCAAGACCTGGCTGTCACAGCAGCCCGAGGCTTGGCGCGACCAGGTGAGGATCGTGGCGATGGACGGTTTCACCGGCTTCAAGACCGCCGCCACCGAAGAACTCCCCACCGCGACCACGGTGATGGACCCCTTCCACGTGATCCGACTGGCCGGCGATGCCCTGGATGTGTGTCGACGGCGGGTCCAGGTCGAGTTGCACGGGTCTCGGGGCCGTAAGCATCATCCGCTCTACCAAGCACGGCGAACCCTTCACACCGGCGCCGATCTTTTGACTGACAAGCAGCAACGCCGCTTGGGCGAGCTGTTCGCCGATGACCGCCACGTTGAGGTCGAGGCCACTTGGGGCGTCTACCAGCGCATGATCTCGGCCTACCGCACCCGCAGCCGCCAGGAGGGGAAGAAGGTCATGACCAGCCTGATCGACGCGATCGGCACAGCGGTCCCCAGCAGCCTGGTCGAGGTCGCCAAGCTGGGCCGAACCCTGACCAAGCGACGCGATGACGTCCTGGCGTTCTTCGACCACCACGGTTCCAGCAACGGCCCCACCGAGGCCATCAATGGCCGCCTCGAACACCTCCGAGGCACCGCGCTCGGCTTCCACAACCTCACCCACTACATCGCCAGATCCCTGCTAGAAGCCGGAGGGTTCAGACCGGATCTACACCCTCGATTGTGAAGAGCCCCTTATGCTGGTTGGTGCCTGCTCGTTTTTGATCTATGCAATCGTTGTCCTTCTTCGGGGGAAGCGTGTCTTTGGAGCTGGTAACCAGCCGGGCGCTCGGCTATCACTCGGGGCCGTCAGTCGGGACTGGCTCCTGGTGGGGCCGTTTGTGGGGGCATCGTGCGTCCTGCTCTTTCATCGGGATGAGGTTGGCAATTCGGCGCTCCCTTGGGATGGTCCTCATGGAATGGCGCTTCTCATGCCATTCATCGCAAGTGTCATGCTTGCGCAAGAATCCCTCATCTGGCATTTGGGAAGGAGTCCCGAGGCTGCGCGGCGGTTGGGTTCGCGCGTGGTTCGCCTCGAGAGACTCTCCCAGACCTTCTGCGTTGCCACTTTTGGAATGGGCGATGTGGCCGGGGAGCGAGGCTGGCGGCGCTGGTTGATTTTGTCACTTACCATTGCAGGCGTCGCAGTGCTGGCGTTTCGCGCTGCGTCTGACAGTCCTAAGAGAATGTCTCCCGAGATGAGGGAGTTCTTTGAAGGGGCGATACGGGCCCGTCCACCTCCGGACCACGCGCGCGGTGGCCACGCGCCCCGGTTGCCCCGATCGCTCCAGGGACAGCGGCGTCGAGCCAGTCCTGCAGCAGCATTCTGGCAAGGGCGACTAGACTTGACCTGCCCGACTTAGCGACCTTGGAGGAATCCTGACCAGCCCGCAGTACAGCCCGCGTGAACGCGACGGCCACCAGATCGGCCAGCGGAACGCCACCCGGCGCCTGAACATCCCGGCGTCCATCCCGATGGTCAACGTCCTGGGCCCCCGTGACGACTTCCTGCGCCTGTTGGAGGCGGAGCTCGACGCGGACATCCTGGTGCGGGGCAATGAGGTGACCCTGACCGGAAGTGCCGCAGACATCGCGTTGGCGGCCGATGTGTTCACCGAGATGATCACCATCCTGCGCACCGGTCAGGGCCTGTCCCGGGAGACGGTGGAGCGGATCGTCGGCATGGAGCAGAGCGACCCGGAGACCAGCGCGGCGGAGGTGCTGACCCACAACATCCTGTCCACCCGTGGCAAGGCGATCCGCGCCAAGACGCTGAACCAGAAGCGCTATGTGGATGCCATCGACGCCAACACCGTCACCTTCGGCATCGGGCCGGCGGGTACCGGCAAGACCTATCTTGCCGTGGCCAAGGCCGTGCAGGCGCTCAACCGGCACGAGGTCAATAGGATCATCCTGACCCGGCCGGCCATCGAGGCCGGCGAGCGGCTGGGCTTCCTGCCGGGAACGCTGAACGACAAGATCGACCCCTACCTCCGGCCGCTCTACGACGCGCTGCACGACATGATGGATCCCGAGGCCGTGCCGAAGCTGCTGACCGCCGGCACCATCGAGGTGGCCCCCCTTGCCTACATGCGTGGCCGCACCCTCAACGATGCGTTCATCATCCTGGACGAGGCGCAGAACACGTCGATGGAGCAGATGAAGATGTTCCTCACCCGCCTGGGCTTCAACTCCAGGATCGTCGTCACCGGCGACATCACCCAGGTGGACCTTCCCTCGGGCCAGCAGTCCGGCCTGCGGGGCGTGCAGCAGATCCTCGACGGGATCAAGGACATCGCCTTCTGCAATCTCACCAACCGCGACGTCGTGCGGCACAAGCTCGTCGGGCGCATCGTCGCCGCCTACGACCAGTGGGAGTCCACCGACGAGGTGCAGCAGGCCTTCGACCGTCCCAACCGTGCCACCCGCAGGAGCATCCAGTGATCGACCTGAACAACGAGTCCGGCCATGTGGCCGACGAGCAGGGCCTGGTCCAGCTCGCCCACTTCGCCCTGGAGCAGCTGCGGATCCACCCGCAGAGTGACCTTTCGATCCTGCTGGTCGACGAGCCCACGATGAGCGCCTACCACGAGAGGTTCATGGACCTGCCGGGCCCCACCGACGTGCTGAGCTTCCCGATGGACGAGCTGCGGGCCCCGGAGGATGACGAGGATTCCCCGCAGGGGCTGCTGGGCGACATCGTGCTGTGTCCGGCCGTCACCGAGCGTCAGGCCGCGGAGAATGGCCGCCGACCCGAGGAGGAGGCCGAGTACCTGATGGTCCACGGCCTGCTGCACCTGTTGGGCCACGACCATGCCGAGCCGGAGGAGAAGGCCGTCATGTTCGGCCTGAACGACAAGATCATCGCCGCCTGGCAAGCCCACAAGGGAGCCTGAACCACGTGACCCAGAACAACTGGATCGAACTCGGCCTCGCGCTGCTGTGCACACTGCTCGCCTTCCTGCTGGCCGAGGCGGAGACAGCCATCACCCAGACCAGCAAGGGACGGGCGGAGCTGTTCGTCGACGATGAGCGCCCGGGTGCCCAACGCCTGCACAAGATCGCCGAGGATCCCGCCCCCTATGTGAACACCACCATGCTGCTGCGCACGGCCTTCGAGATCGTGGCCATCGTGCTGGTCTGCCAGGTCACCTTCCACCACGTACAGGGGATCTGGCCGCGGATGGGCATTGCCGCTGGCGGAATGACACTGGTCAGCTTCATCCTGTGGGGCGTGGCGCCCTTGACCATCGGACGGCAGCGCTCGGACAGCATCGCGCTGCGGGCCGCCGGCCCGGTGCAGATGCTCACCAGCCTGCTCGGTCCGCTGCCGCAGCTGATGATCCTGGTCGGGAATGCCCTGACCCCCGGCCGTGGATTCGCCGATGGACCGTTCAGCACCGAGGCGGAGCTGCGTGACATGGTGGACCAGGCGGAGGCGAGCGACCTGATCGAGGCCAGCGAGTCGAAGATGATCCACTCGGTCTTCGAGCTGGGCGACACCATCGTGCGTGAGGTGATGGTGCCCCGGCCGGACATGGTCTTCATCCATGCGGACAAGACCCTGCGCCAAGGGCTGTCGCTCGCGCTGCGCAGCGGATTCAGCCGGATCCCCGTCGTCGGGGAGGGGCTGGACGACATCGTCGGCATGGTCTACCTCAAGGACATGGTCAAGCGCAGCTATGACAACCCCGA